>JAGQRB010000951.1 GCA_020425925.1 Planctomycetota bacterium | reverse complement strand
CTCGGCAAGGACACGATCACCGACCTGCTGAAGCCCGAGAACAAGGCCAGGCTCGCGAAGATCCTGAAGTTCCACGTCGTCGCCGGCAACGTGCCGGCGAAGACCGCGGTGACGCTCGACAGCGCCGCGACGATCGGCGGCCAGGTCCTGCCGCTCGAGGCCGCGGGCGAGAATCTGACGGTCGGCGGCGCCAAGGTGGTCGCGGCCGACGTCGCGGCCAGCAACGGTGTGATCCACGTGATCGACAGCGTGATGATCCCGGGTCCGAACCTCGTCGAGGTCGCGCAGAAGGCCGGCTCGTTCGGCACACTGCTCGCTGCGGCGAAGGCCGCGGGGCTCGCCGAGACCCTCGCCGACGGCGGCCCGTTCACGGTGTTCGCGCCCACCGATGCCGCGTTCGACAAGCTCGGCAAGGACACGATCACCGACCTGCTGAAGCCCGAGAACAAGGCCAAGCTGGCGGCGATCCTGAAGTTCCATGTCGTCGCCGGCAACGTGCCGGCCAAGGCCGCCGTGAAGCTCGACGGCGCCGAGACGATCGGCGGCAAGAAGCTCGGCCTCGCGCTCGACGGCAAGATGCTCCGCGTCGGCGGCGCCGAGGTCGTCAAGGCCGATGTCACCGCCAGCAACGGCGTCATCCACGTGATCGACACCGTGCTGATCCCCAACGACTGAGGGCGGAGGAGGACCCGACATTCCGATGACGGCGCTAGCTACGTCCTTGTCGGCGGGCTCCTCCACGCCTGTAATGCGGCCGCGCGCGCGCATGGCAGAAACACTCCTCAGCGACATCGCGGCCGGCGATCCGGCGGCCGTCGACGCGTTCCTGAAGCGCTACAGCGGGACCGTCTGGGGACTCGCGCGCCGATTCTGTGGTTCGACCGAGGATGCCGAGGACGCGACGCAGGAGATCTTCGTCGACGTCTGGCGCAGCGCCGAGCGTTACGACCCCGGGGTCGCGAGCGAGCTCACGTTCCTGATGACGATCGCGCGCCGCCGCCTGATCGATCGCGCGCGCCGCAAGGGCCGCCGCCCCGCGACCGCGCTGCTCGAGGATCCGACCACCGTGCCGGCACCGGCCGAGGACCGCGTCGAGGTCGACGACGAGGTGCGGCGCGCGCAGCAGGCGCTGGCCCAGCTCAAGCCCGAGCAGCAGGAAGTGCTCGGCCTCGCGCTCGGCCAGGGCCGCACCCACCAGGAGATCTCGAGCGCGATCGGCATCCCGCTCGGCACCGTCAAGAGTCACGCGCGCCGAGGCCTGATCCGCCTGCGGGAGATGCTCGGCGCCAACCCTCCGGAGGGCGAACGATGAGCTCGTCCGAACGCCTCGAACGCATCGCCGAAGCGATCGTCTTCGCGCACGACGTCGAAGTCCTGCCCGCGGACGGCAACGGCACTACCGCCGAACTCGAGCAGGTCGCCGCGCTCGCGACCGCCGCGCTCGCGATCCGCGAGCCCGTGCCCGCGTCGCTCGGTGCCAGGCTCGCCGCCGACGGCCTCGCGTTCTGCGCCGAACGCAACGTCCGCGCCGCGCGCATTCCGCCGGCCGGCTCGTCGCTGCGTCGCATCGCCATCGAGGACACCAAGGACGTCGAGCAGTCGACGACCGCGCCCAACCCGTTCCTCCCGTTCTTGATCGGCGTCGCCGCCGTCGCACTCGTCTGGTTCGGCGTCACCTTCGCAACCGGCGGCGGCACCGCCGGCACCGAGCCGACGACCGCCACCCGCCTCGCCGCGCTCGAACGCCGCCCCGACGCCAGGACCCTGCCATGGGCCGCGGGCCCAAGCCCGCTCGCCGGGCGCGTGCAGGGCAAGATCGTCTGGAGCGACAATCTGCAGGAGGGCTACATGACCTTCGAGGGTCTGCCCGAGCTGACCCCCGACCTGCGCTATCAACTCTGGATCGTCGATGGCAGCCGGGTCGCGAACGATCCGAAGTCCGCGCCGGTCGACGGCGGCCTGTTCGCGATCACCGACGCCGCGGCGCGCCAGGTCGTGCCGGTGCAGCCCCATCTCCGGATCGGCCAGGCGGCGGCGTTCGTGGTGACGGTTGAGAAGGCCGAAGGCGTGGTGGTGTCGAGGCAGGGCGACGTCGTCGCGACCGCCGGGCTGTAGGGCTGGCGGTTGCGGTCGCGGTCGAGGGGGCGCTGGCGGTCCGGACTTGCGTGCGGAGCACCGCCGCGCTACCGTCCCGCGCCCGGGTTTTGGCTCGGGACCTGTCGGGCAGGTAGCTCAGTTGGTAGAGCACAGCACTGAAAATGCTGGGGTCGCCGGTTCAACTCCGGCCCTGCCCACCAGTTGGTCCATCGATCCAGCATCGGCACTGCCGCGGCCGCCGACCCGCGACCATCGGCCGCGAAAGGGACCCGGCTCCCTCCAGTGATCCCATCGGCGGCGTGCGTTCAGGCGAGCGGCCCGTCGCGCAGGATCGGCTCCGACGCGGCGCGCCGGGATTGCACCGCGCCACACCCGTGTCCCGCAGGATCGGCGCGCGCGCAAATCGACGCGAGCAGACCGACGGCCGCCGCCAAGGCGACGTGTTCTCGCGGCCCGAGATCGACCGCACTGCCGAGACACCCACAGTCAGCCGTCGACGCGAGCGCGATCACGATTCCGGAACCGGCGAGCACCTGCACCCCGCGCAACGCGACCGGCCGCCATCCACGGCGGACGATGCCGACGACGAGGGTCAGTTCGAGGATCGCCACGACCACACCGCCGAGGGTGCCCACGCTGGTCTTCGCCGGCGGCGGGAACGCCAGTTTCGCGACCGCGGTCGTCACCAGCAGGACGCACAACGCAATCGCCGGCAGGCGTCTCACAGTCGCGGCTCGAGTTCGATCTCGAGGTGCGGGCGGCTCGCGTCGACGACCACGCTCAGGGTGCGATCGAGGCAACCGGTTGCGCGAATCGCGAGCTCGACCGCAGCACCGCACGGAACGACCGGGCCGGGCGTCCGAAGGTAATCCCGATCCGGGGCGATCGACTGGAGCTGGCCATCGCGGCCGTCGACCCGTACGAGCACACTCGCTCGCAGCTGCTCGCCGGTGCCTCGCACCACGACAGTGGGCTCGAGGTGCGCCGCATTGCTCCGCAAGCGCACCGTGACGGTCGACAGCTCGCCAGCCTTCAACGTGACCAGATCCGGCGGGTCGATCGCCAGCAGCTTCAGCGTCGCATCCGTCAGCTGCAGCCGGTAGCTGCCGGGCGGCACGTCGCGCTCCTCGGCCGACGCCGGAATGCGCACCGCGAGATCCCGCCGCAGCGACTTGGGAACGCGCTCGAGCTCGGACTCGTCGATCGGCACGCCGCAGCCGTCGCCGCCGGCCAGATACGCGACGCGGATGTCCTGCGGTTCACCTTCGGGCCCCAGGAACACCGTGCGGACCCGAGCGGACTTCGCCTCGACCAGACCGCTGGCGGCGACCTCGACGGGGCGGACGGACTCCAATGGCTCGAACGGCGCGGCCACCGCTACCCACCCGGTCAGCGAGTGCCAACCGACGAAGCGCGCCACCCGCTCGGCATCCGATCGGAAGCCGTAGACGGTGGTTGCCACGGTGCCGGGGAACTGCTCCTTCAACTGCTCGAGGGCCGGCACCTGGCGGGGTTTCGGGCCGGGCCCCAGGACGCCGCGAGTCCTGAAATTGTGCGCCAGCAGACGCCCCCCCGCGGGGAACCGCACCGCCGCGACATAGAGCCGGTGGAACACAGCCGTGCGGTATTCCACCCGCTGCGATCCGCTGACGTCGACGAGGGGTGCCGCGCCCTGCCAATCACAGACGTAGCCGGCCTTGTAGCCGGCCAGGAAGAACCGGCCGCCGCGCAGCCCGGACAAGGTCGCCGCGCCCGATTGCGCGGACTCGGCCGAGTAGACCGGATCGTCCGTTCCACCGATGTCGCAGAGAGCCGACATCTCGCCCGTCAGAGCCCGGCGACTCGCCGCCAGGATCGCGCCGACGACCGGCGCGCCGTCCTCGTCGACGCATCGCACGACGAGTTCGTGACCGCGGACCAGGACGACCTTCTGGTCGCGGACAGCGTCCACGCGCTCCTCGACGAAGCCGGCTTTCCGCACCAGCAGCACGTCGCCGGGTCGGGCAGCGGCGCAGTGAAGGAGGCGACCGTCGCCGCCCGTGGTGCCGACGAACACGACGTCTTCTTCCTCCGGCACCCGCACCGAGGCGGGCACGAATCGGCAGACGGCCCCGGGGATACCGTTGCCCTCCTCGTCAACGACCTCGATCGCGATACCCTCGGCGGCGACCCGGTCGGGCTCGGCGGGGTCGGCTGTCGGCGGATCGTCCGTCGGCCGGATCTCGATGGTGCGAGTGAGACCGATCGTGTCGGGCGCCCGGGCGCGGAGGTCCTCCGTGGCACCCGAGGGCAGCGCGATCAGGGTCGCACCGACGGTGCCCAGCAGCAGAACGAACAGGACGGTCTTTCGCATGGGGAGACTCGCGAGCCACGCCGACGGAGAGGTGAGGGACGAAACCGCGCCTCGGATCTCACGGCGGACACAGACACGCGCTCTGCAGTGACGAGGTTATCGTCGTTCGCGGATTGCACGCATTCGCACAATCGACCGTCTCGCAATAGAAGTAGTCGCCCGTCTTCCAACCGCCGCCCGAGGGGTTCACGAGAAAGGCCCTGCACCCGCGCGGGGACTGCGTCGACGGGCACTCGCACGAGGCCCGCGGGTTCGTGGAGTCGTCGTCACTGTCGATCTCCCAGTAGCATGAGCCCGACGGGTTGCAGTCGCCGTCGCAGCCGTGAAGGATCGTCCCCCAGGCGTCCCAGACCTCCATGTGGCAGGTCACCGTCTTCGGTACCGGGATCCAGAAGCTGGCGGCGAGAACCCCGGCGAAGAGTAGCGAGAGGACCGTTTGCATTGGCTTCTCCGTATCGAGCGGACCGGAACTCCGGGCGCTTACTCCTCGCCCGCAAGACTCCGCCCCTGTAGTCGTCCGGGCCCGGGGGGCCGACGCTGCAACCGCCCGGGCGACCTGCCCTCGGGCACCTCGCTAGGTGGCCTGAAGGGCCGGCAACACCGTGGATTGGAGCCACGAGCGCAGCCGTCGCCGATTCTCGCGGATCGTGCTCTCATCGCAGTCGAGAGCTCTCGCGAGGCCGCCCGAACTGGTCGTCCCACTGGCGATCCGATCCAGGATCTGCGACCACTTCGCGGTCGGCTCGAAACCCTCGCGCCGCAACCGGGCCACCCAGTCGACCGGATCACCCGGGTCCGATGTCGCGTCGTCGCCTGACTCGCCGCCGTGCGCGAGACGGCGCTGCCGCCGGCGGATCCAATCGACGTAGTGGCGGCGGAGCAGCACGATCCCGAACGCGACCGGCCGGTCGATGCACTCGCCGTCCTCGGCTGCGACCAGCATCGTCAGAAGGACCTCCTGAACGGCATCCTGGATCCAGTCCGGCGGCATCCCCGGGCAGTGAGCAGGGGCCTGCTTCAGCAGCATGGCTGCCAGGCGTTGCCACGAATCTGCGTCGACGTTCTCGATACCGTCCGGCATGGCCAGCCTCCGGTCGTCCATTCCCTTACGAAACGCGCTCGACGCGACCCTACTTCGCCTCCAGAAACCGGTCAAGCGTGCCGTCATTGGCATACCCGTTGCCGAAGTCCGAGGCCGCCGATCTGCCGCAGCGGCAGATCGCTCACGCACAGCACCAAAACTTCACCCATCATTACTTGACCTGTCATTCTTTTTGGACGATGATCCCCGCATGTCGACAGCGAAGACGACCGGCCCACGACCGGGCAGCACGCAGGCAGCGCTGAAGCAGCGCCGGCCGTTCGCGTCCGCGGGACAAGAGGCCGCGGTCGCGCTGCTGCTCACAGCCGAGGCCGTGCGCTGGCCGATCCGCGACCTGCTCGACGCGCGCGGCGAACTCACGCTGCAGCAATACAACGTGCTGCGAATCCTGCGCGGCGCCGGCCGCGACGGCCTGCCGACGCTCGAGATCGCCGAGCGCATGATCGAGCGCACGCCGGGCGTCACGCGACTGCTCGACCGCCTCGAGGCCAAGACGCTCGTCGTTCGCGAGCGCTCGAGCGAGGATCGTCGCCAGGTGCTGTGCCGGATCACGCCGACCGGCAGCGAGCTGCTCCGCCGGCTCGATCGCCCGGTCGCGACCCTGACCGAGTCGCGCATGGCGGCGCTCACGGCGGCCGAGACCGCGGAGCTGCTGCGGCTGCTCGACAAGCTGCGGGCCGGCTCGCCGACGCCCGCCGGCTGACCCACCTATCGCTACTCCCGACCGATCCGATCCAATCCGAACCACGCAGATATCCATGACTAGTCAAGCATCCGCCGTCTCGTCCCGATCCTCCGCCACCTCGCCGCAGGGCCGCGCACTCGGCTGGCTGCTCGCCACCGACGGTGGCGCCGCCGCCACCGCACTGCGCCTGACGCTCGCGATCGTGATGTTCCCACACGGTGCCCAGAAGGCGCTCGGCATGTTCGGCGGCCACGGCTGGTCGGGCACGATGGGATTCCTGACCGGCACGGTCGGCCTGCCGTCGTTCGTCGCCGCCGGCGTGATCCTGCTCGAGTTCCTCGGCCCGATCCTGCTGCTGATCGGCCTCGGCACCCGCGCGGTCGCGCTCGGCTTCGCCGGCCTGATGCTCGGCGCGATCGCGACGGTGCACGGCAGCTACGGCTTCTTCATGAACTGGTTCGGCGGCCAGGCCGGCGAAGGGTTCGAGTACCACCTGCTCGTGATCGGCATCGCGCTCGCGCTGGTCTTCGCCGGTGGCGGCCGCTGGTCGCTCGACGCCCGACTCGCCGAACGGCGATGACCCGCATCCCGACCGCGTTCCTGTCGCACGGCGCACCGACGCTCGCGCTCGACGCCACGAGCGGCGCCGACTTCGCGCGCTGGGGCGCGACGCTGCCGTCACCGCGCGCCGTGCTCGTCGTGTCAGCTCATTGGCAACGTGCGCCGGCGACGATCGGCACCGCTACCCAGCGCGAGCTGCTGTACGACTTCCACGGCTTCCCGCCCGAGCTCTACCGGATGCGCTACGACGCCCCGGCCGCGGCGCAGCTCGCCGACGAGCTGCAGCAGAGAATCCCCGGCATCGCCCGCGACGATCGGCGACCGTGGGATCACGGCGTCTGGGTGCCCTTGCTGCACGTCTTCCCGCAGGCCGACGTGCCGGTGCTGCAGCTCTCGTTGCCGAGCGCCGGGCCAGCGGCCGATCTGCTCGAGCTCGGCCGACGACTCGCACCGCTGCGCGACGAGGGCGTGCTGCTGCTCGGCAGCGGCGGGGCGGTGCACAACCTCGGCGGACTCGACTGGCGCGGCACGGCACCGCCGCCGGCGTGGGCGACGGAGTTCGAGGCCTGGCTGCGCGAACGCGTCGCAGCGCGCGCGTTCGACGACCTTGCCGATTGGCGTGCGCTGGCCCCTGGCGCCGCGCTCGCGCACCCCACCCCCGAGCACTATCTACCGCTGCTGGTCGTAGCCGGTGCCGCGATCGACGATCCCGACCCACCACGGTTTCCGATCGAAGGCTTCGAGTTCGGCTCGCTGAGCCGGCTCGCGATCGAGTTCGGCGCCTGATCTCAGTCGTGACCGTGGCGCCAGCGCGGTAGCAACGGCCACACCAGCACCGCGGCCCAGACGAACAGTGCGACGTTCGCGGCGGCGATCGGGATCCACGCCAACGGCAGCGCGGCTGCCGGCATCTGTGTCATCGCGACGAACAGCCCGAACATCGCGAACGCGCAGACCGTGAGCTGTCGCGCCGGTAGCTCGCGCTCGGTCACCTCATCGCGATCGAACTGCACGCGATCGCGGCCGCGGCCGGCGGCACGGGTGCTGCGGTGATCGAATCGGCGGATCGTCACGCCGTTCGATGTCGTCGTCCGAGTTCGGGGCACGGCGCCCCACGTGGTCTTCTCCTGCTGCATGTCTCACCATCCGGGTTTCTGCGAATGCGGGCAGTGAGACGCAGGATTGCCCACTTGATTCCCGAAACGGCGTCTTTCCCGATCCGCCCTACGATCTCGTTACGCGTCCACGATGACGAAACGATTGCGGTCGTCGAGGAAACGGCGGCCCGCGACGAGCATCGGATCGACCCCGCTCAGCACCTGGGCCATGTCGGCGACGACCTTGGGCTCGTCGAGGAAGTAGCTGTGTTCGACGAAGCCGTGCACGACCGCCGAGCAATCGACCTGCACGACCTTCGCCGGCACCTGGAACGGCGCCCGTGGGCCCTCGTCGCCGAGCCGGTCGGGGTTGCCCTTCGTGGTGTCGCTGATCGCCATCGCGGTATCGCCGCGGTTGAAGTAGACGTTCACGTTGCGTGCGAGTCGCGGCAGCAGCTTGAGCTTGTGTTCGTGCTCGAACGCGTCGTCGTCCTCGTCTGCCGCCATCAGGAAGATCTGGTCGAACATGCGCGGCAGCGTCGCGCTCTGCTTGCGCAGCTCTTGCAGGCCGTGCCGCAGCACGTAGTTGCCCATGCTGTGCGCGATCAGGTGCACGCGCTGCTCGCAGGCCTCTTCGGTCTCCAGCGAATGGAAGAAGTCACGCAGCTTCAGGAAGCCGCGCGCCAGCGCCGGCCCCGAGGCGAGCGCGTCGTGACGATCGCTCTTGTAGGCCCGGAACGGCAACATCGAGCCGTCCGACGGCCACGAGAACGTGAGCACGTTGACACCATTGCCGCCGTTGAGGTGCGCGAAGTTCTGCGCGATCGTCGCGGCCGACTGCATGGCCTCCTTGAAGCTCACGTTGTAGCCGTGGATGAACACGATCGTGTCGCGCTCCTTCTCGGCCATGATCTGACGCAGACCGTCGAACAACGCGGTGCTGCCGAGTCGCGGCGCCGCCTTGGCCTTGGCCTTCGCCTTCGTGCTCGCCGTCGCGGTGGCCGCGGCGGTCTTCGGGATGCTCTCCGGGATCACACCGACCGCGACCTTCTTGCCGGTCACGGTTGCCTTGCCGAAGCGGAGCTCGGTCAGCCCGGCGGGATTGAAGCCCTTGCCGAAGTTGGACGGCTTGCTGGAGGGCTCGGGATTGCGATTGGTGCCGAAGTAGACGACGGTCATCTGTTGCTCCTTCTCGTCGAGAACGACGACAGCCTATGTCACCCGCGACGGCGCGCCGCAAAGCCCGGGGAAAAACAACACCCGCGCGCGGCGGCCGTAGCCGCCGGCGCGAGTGTCGGGCCGACGCTCCTCCTTCCCCTCTTGCGAGTCCGCGTGGCGCCTTTGTCAGGCGAAGGTAGGAACGCAGAACCGAGCAACCGCCGGACAAATGGTTCGGGAAAGTCCTCGAGAATGCGGTGCACCGGCCCGAACACCGGGCCGCGCCTCCACTTCCGGACTTCCTCGTAGCTGGATGCTGGCGTCACCGGAGGTCGGGCTCTACCGTCCGCGCATGGGCTTCCCCCGGCCCTCACCTCGGTCTCGCCGATCCCGGCAGTGCCGGCCCGCGCCGTGCCCCAACCTGGCACTGGCGGCCGTCGCGCTGGTGGCGTTGTCGTGGCCCGAGCCAGCCCGCGCGCAGGAACTGGGTAACGACCGCACGGTCGCCGAACTCGAGGCCCTGAACCGATCGCGACAGGACCTGCTCGAGTGGCTCATCCTCGGCGCCGGCGCCCTCGGCACCTGTCTCGCGGTCGTGCTGGTGTACCACGCCGCGCGCGTCCGAGCCCAGCGCGCGGCGTCGGAGTCCGAGCAGCGCTATCGTGCGCTGTTCCAGACCTCGGTCGTTCCGACGCTGGTCATCGACCTCGAAACGCGAACCGTCGTCGACCTCAACGAACCAGCGCGCTCGTTGTGCGGCACCCCGCGCGGATCGGCACCGGTCGATCTCGCCGAGCTCGAACCCGAGTGGGTCCGGATCGCGCTGTGCCGGCTCTTCGAGTCCGACACCGGCGACGAGGCTGCGCTCGACGACTGCTGGATCGAACGTTCCGGCGGCCTGCGCTGGACCGAGATCCGCGGCAGCAAGGTCGCGGTCGACGGCCGACGTTGCTGCCTGGTGTCGGTGCGCGACACCACGGCGACGCGCGTCCTCGAAGAGGCCCAGCGCCGGCAGGACAAGCTCGCATCGCTCGGCAACCTCGCCGGCGGCATCGCGCACGACTTCAACAATGCGCTGACCGCGATCCTCGGACACATCGCGCTGGCGCGCGAAGGTGATTCCGCCGAGCGCGAACAGGTGCTGGCGATCGCCGAACAGGCCGCGATCGGCGCGCAACGCCTCACCGCCCAGCTGCTGGCGTTCGCGAAGGGCGGCAAACCCGTGCGCCGAACCGTCGAGGTCGGCAAGCTGCTGCGCGAGGCCGTCGCGGCCGCGGGCGCCGGGTCCAACCTCACGATCCGCGTCGAGATCGCCGACGATCTGCGGCCGGCTCAGCTCGACTCCGCGCAGGTGCACCAGGTGGTCAACAATCTCGTCGCCAACGCCGCGCAGGCCGCCGGCGCAGGCGGCGAGCTGCTGGTGCGGGCCACCAACTTCCGCGGCGAGCCGGCGACGGCCGAGCCGAACGGCGGCAAGGAATGGGTCCGGATCGATTTCGTCGACGACGGCCCGGGCATTCCCGAAGAGGCGCGAGCGCACGTCTTCGACCCGTACTTCGGAACGCAGGCAGGCAGCGGAGGCCTGGGACTCGCGTCAGCCTACGCGATCTGCAATCACCACGGTGGCACGCTCACGTTCGAGTCGCGGCCCGGTGCAGGCGCGACCTTCAGCGCGTTCTTCCCGGCGTCGACCGCGCCGGTCAGCGAGATCGAGCCACCGCCGCCCGCGGACCCGAGCGGCGGCGGCAACATTCTCGTGCTCGAGGACGAGCCGCTGGTCCAGAGCGTGCTGCGCCGCATGCTCGCGCGCTGGGGCTTCACGGTCGAGACCGTCACCGACGGACGCATCGCCGTCCGGCGCTACCGCGAACAGCTCGAAGCCGGCGAGCCGTTCGACCTCTTGATCATGGATCTCACGATCCCGAACGGCATGGGCGGCCGGCAGGCGATCGCCGAGATCCTCGCACACGATCCCGACGCGCGCGCGATCGTCGCGAGCGGCTACTCCGACGACCCGACGATGGCGCACTACCGCGAGGCCGGCTTCGTCGCCGCGCTCGCGAAGCCGTTCCAGCGCGCCGATCTCGCCAACGTGCTCAATGCCGTGCTGCCGCAGGCCCGACTCGAGCCGCGGGGCGATGCGAAGCTCGACGACGACTGAGCACGGAATGCCGGTATCCGGCGTTTTCCTTGCCCGGAACGTCAGCGGTCGTACGTAGGGGCAATCGGAGATTGCCCTCGAATGATCAACCGAACCCTGTCCGTCGCCGTTGCGCTCGCCCTGCTCGCGGGCTGCGCCAGCTCGCCCCGCTTCTTCGAAACCCGACTCGTCGCCAGCGAGTACGACGAGAGCAGCGCGGCGACGCGCGTCACGGTGAGCTTCGAGGTCTGGGACGCCGACGGTCGCCCGATCAACGACATCGCGACCAGCGACATTACGGTGCTCGAGGACGGGGTCCGCGCCAGCTCGGAGTCGGAGACCCGGCTCGAGAGCCAGCGGCATCCGATCGACGTCGTACTGCTGCTGGACCGCAGCGCGAGCGCTCGCACCGGCGAGACCGGTGGCGTCCGCGAGCTGGCGCAGGCGTTGCTCGCGGGCCTCGCCGACCAGCCGGTCCACACCCAGCTCTATTCGTTCGCCAACACGGTCGAGAAGCTCGATTCACTCGACCAACTCACGATCGCGCCCGCCGGCGACGCGAAGTCGCGTTGGACGGCGCTGTACTACGCGATCCGCGTCGTCGCCGACGAGTATCGGCTCACCTCCGAGGCAGCCAGCCGAAGGTCCCGCGAGGGCGACGCGCCGTTCAGCCCTTCGACCGTGCTGGTGGTCTGCACCGACGGTGCCGACAACTACTCGCACAACCACGACCTCCTGACGCTCGCCGACCTCGAGCAGCAGGTGCTGGCGGATCGGATCGTGATCCACGCACTCGGTGTCGGCAACGTGGCCGAGGAGGTGGACCGCCAGGGCGTCGACGGCGCCGAGGCGCTGCGGCGGCTCGCTGCGAACGGCAGCTTCCACGACGCCGCGGGCGACGGCGCGGTGACCGACGTCGTCGGCCGGATCGCGCGTCAGGTCCGGGCGACCTACTCGTGCACCTTCGTATCGCCGAGCATCACCGGCGAACACGATCTCGTGCTCGAGCTCGCGCGGGCCGGCACGGTCGGTCGATCGGCGCCGGTGCGGTTCCCGACCAACGCGCCGCGGCAGGCTGCCACTCCGACCCCGGACCGCACGCCGTGACGCGCCATCCGGTCCCGGATCTCAGGATCACCGCGGCCAACGACCGCGAGCTGCGCCCGGACCGCGACTGGGTGCTCTACTGGATGACCGCGGCGCGCCGCGCCAACCACAACTTCGGTCTCGACCGCGCGATCGCGCACGCCACCGAGCTCGGCAAACCGCTGATCGTGCTCGAGGCGCTGCGCTGCGGCTACGAATGGGCCAGCG
>JAGQRB010000950.1 GCA_020425925.1 Planctomycetota bacterium | reverse complement strand
CTGCTGCGCGCCGGCCACACCCTGACCGCCGCGATCGCGGCGACCGTCACGCCCGCGATGGCCTGCACCCGCGAGGCCGCCACCGGTCAGGCCATCGTCGCGGCGGCGAGCGCCGGCGATGTCGAGACCGCGACGATCGCCTGCAACGACTTCGTGCGCGGCTGCGAGCACATCGATGCGCTCGCCGTGTTCGACGCCGAGGGTCGCATCCTCGCGATCAACACGATCCACCCCGACGGCAGGCCCGTCCCTCCCGCACGCGTCCAGCGGGTGATGGATCGCGACTTCACCGATCGCCCGATCATCAGCGGGTGCCTCGGCAACAGCGCTCGGCTGGAGGTCCTCGAGTTCCAGACCGGCTGCGACATCACGCCGGCGTTCTTCGATTCGTCGGGCCTGTCGGTCGCACACTCGGTGCCGATCACGGATTCTGCGGGCCGCCAGGTCGGCGTCGCGAGCTCGCGCCTGCGCTTCGAGCGGATCGCCGAGCTCGCCCGCGCACACCCGCTCGCCGACGGTGCCGGTCGGACGTTCTTCGTCACCGACCGCGGCGACCTGTTCGACGAACGGGTCAACGCGGGCAGCGCCGAACCGTTCCTGCCACGGGCCGTACTCGGCGCGATCGTCGCACCGATCGCGGTCGCCGGCGGCATGCACACGTTCGTGCAGGTCGGTTCCGACTACGTCGGCCTGCAGCGGGTGCGACAGCTCGTGACCATGGAAGGTGGCGGGATCCAGGTCATGACGACGATCCCGGCGGCGTGGGTCGCGGCCGCAGCGGCACACGAACGGCGCGCGGCGGCGCTGCCGCCTGCGATCCTCGGCCTGCTCGCGCTCGCGCTCGCGATCCTGACGCTGACCCAGCAGCGCCTGCGCCAGACCCGGGTCGCGGCCGAGGCCGCGAGCCGCAGCAAGAGCGAGTTCCTCGCCAACATGAGCCACGAGATCCGGACCCCGATGTCCGCGATCCTGGGCTACGCCGAGCTCGTCGCGACCGAGGCCGAAGGCGCCCCGGAACGGTTGGCGGAGTGCGTCGCGACGATCCGCCGGAACGGCGAGCACCTGCTCGCGCTGATCAACGACATCCTCGACATCTCGAAGGTCGAGGCCGGCAAGCTCTCGGTCGAATCGGTGCCGACGCGGGTCGACGATCTGATGCGCGAGATCCTCGCGCTGATGAACGTCAAGGCCGAGAGCAAGGGGCTGACGCTGGCGGCGGACTTCGCGCCCGCGGTACCGGCGCGCATCGCCACCGACCCGGGCCGACTGCGCCAGATCCTCGTGAACCTGATCGGCAACGCGATCAAGTTCACCGAGATCGGCAGCGTGCGGGTGCGCGTGGCCGCCGAGCTCGGCGCGCCGGCGCGGGTCCGGTTCGAGGTCGTCGACACCGGCATCGGTCTGAGCCCGTCGCAGTGCGAGCACCTGTTCGACGCGTTCACCCAGGCCGACAGCAGCACGACCCGGCGGTTCGGAGGTACCGGGCTCGGACTGCACCTGAGCCGACGTCTGGCCGGCATGCTCGGCGGCGATCTCACGGTCGCCAGCCACCCCGGCCGCGGCAGCACGTTCACCGTCTCGATCGCGGCCGAACCGCTCGACGGCGAGCGCATCGCCGCCGGTCCGCTCGCGAATGCACCCGAAACGCCGGACGCCAGCGCTCGCGAGGAGCGTCGCGACGCGCCGCTGCGCGACGTGCGCATCCTGCTCGCCGAGGACGGCCCCGACAACGTGCGGCTGATCTCGCATTTCCTGCGCCGTGCCGGCGCCACGGTCACGGCGGTCGGCGACGGCGAGCTCGCGGCCCGCGCACTGCTCGACGGCGAAGGACTGGACGGCGAGCTGCGCGACCCGCAACCGTTCGACCTCCTGATCACCGACATGCAGATGCCGAAGATGGACGGCTACGACCTGACGGCGCTGCTGCGAGGGAAAGGCTGCGAGCTGCCGATCCTGGCCCTGACCGCGCACGCGATGGCCGGCGACCGCGAACGTTGCCTGACCGTCGGCTGCACGGGTTACGCCAGCAAGCCGATCCGACGCGACGAGCTCGTGCAGGCGTGCCGCGAGGTGCTCGCCGGCGTGGCGGTGGCGCAGGGCTGATCGGCGCCGAGGTCCTACCGCGTTACGCCGCGGCCGGGCAGGGCTATGCCTCGCGACCATGCCCAATGCCGCCTCCTGGCTCCCCCTCGGCATGCTCGGCGTGCTCGCCGCGGGCAGCGTCGCGCAGGCCGACTACGCCCGGATCGTCACCGCCCCGGGTGGCGACAGCCCGATGGTCTACGACGACCATCGCAGTCGGTTGCTGGCGATCGCGCGCGACGGTCTGTTCGAATGGGACGGCTCGTCCTGGAACTTGCGCTACGGCGTGGCCGGGTGGCTCGGCATCCACGCCTTCTACGACCCCTACGACCACCGGATCGCGGCTCTCGCGTCGTACTTCGAGGGCCGCTTCGATGGCGCGCGCTGGACCAGCGTTGCGATCCCGACCGCGCCGAGCGGTCCGTCGACGTTCGACCCGGATCGCCGTCGGCTCGTCGTTTTCGATCCGGCCACGGCGGCGATCTCCGAATGGGATGGCGCGCAGTGGATCGTGCAGCAGCCGACCCCGGCACCGACGCCGCGGGCCGGCGCGTTCGCCTACGATCCGCTGCGCCGGCGCACGCTGCTCTACGGCGGTGCCGGTGGCAGCGATCTGTGGTCGTGGGACGGCAGCGCATGGACCCAGCTCCAGGCGAACGGCGCACCCGGCCCCCGCGACGGCGCGACGCTCGCCTACGAGCGCTCGACCGGCCGCATGATCCTCTACGGCGGCGATACGCCGCCGCACTCGACCTGGGCGCTATCTGGAACCACCGGCACCTCGTGGACGCAGCTCGCGACGACCCAGGATCCCGGCGCACGCGAGTTCGCACAGCTGGTCTGGGACGGCACCGGCCTGTTGCTGCGCGGCGGTGACCACGGCCGCGGCAACGAGACCTGGCGCCTGGTGAACGACGATTGGAAACAGCTGCCCAGCGAAACGCCGGTCCCGCGCGAGCACCCGGCGCTGGCCTTCGACCCGGTGCGCGGCGAGGTCGTGATGTTCGGTGGCCTGCGGATCGACTCGCCGACCTCCGCTGCATACGTCGGCGACACCTGGACCTTCGCGGGCCGCTGGCGCCGTCACGCGCCGGCACTGAGCCCCACCGCGCGCACCGGAGCGCACCTGGCCTGGTCGGCGGCGAACGGCGCGGCGCTGCTGTTCGGCGGCGCCGCCGCCCCGAACGACACCTGGCTCTGGAACGGCGCGATCTGGACGCAGGCGATGCCGGCCGCGACACCGCCGCAGCGCGACGGCTTCGCGATGGCGTCGGATCCGCTCGGCGGCGTGCTGCTGTTCGGCGGTCTCGGCGTCGGCGGCGTGCTCGGCGACCATTGGTACTGGAACGGCGGCACGTGGCAGCTGCTCGCGCCAAGCCCGCTGCCACCGCCGCGGTTCGACGGACTCGCGGCGCTCGATCCGCTGCGCAATCGCGTCGTGCTGACGGGCGGCCGCGACCAGAACTACACGCCGTTCGGCGACACCTGGGAATGGGATGGCGGCGCCTGGCAGCAACTCGCCGGCTCACCGTTCGGGCAGTACGGCGCATCGGCGCAGCGGATCGCGTTCCGGCCCAACACCGCAGTCATCCGCGTCGAGGGCCCCGGTGCGTGGGAGTGGGGCGGCAGCGCCTGGACCGCGTCGACCGTGTTCTACGGCTACTCCCCGCTCCAGATCGTCGGCGACCTGCGACGCGGCAGCGTGCTGCGCTACCCCACCGGCCCGGTCAGCGGCCAGACCGACAGCGCCATCGACGTGCTCACCGACGAGCCCGCCACCGCCGCTGCCTACGGCAGCGGTTGCGCGATCGGACCGGCGCCGGCGCTCACGCTCACGGCCCGCCCGGCACCCGGCGAGATCGGCTTCGGGCTGCGCGCGACGACGTACGCGCCCGGCGCACCGGTGTTCGTCGCGGTCGGGTTCCAGCCGCAGTACGCACCACTCGGTGCAGGCTGCAGCCAGCTCGTCAGCGCGGTCGCCGCGGTCGCGTGGCGGGTCGCGGACGCCGCCGGCGACGCCGAGTTCGCGCTGCCGTTGCCACTCGATTTCTCGCTGCGCGGCATCGACCTGTCGGCGCAGGCGGCGGTGGTCGATCCACAGCGCGCGCTGTGGTCGGTGCTGACGCTCTCGGACGGCCTGCAGCTCACGATCGGAGACTGACCGTGCGAACCGAACCGAACCCGACCGCGAGCGCGCTCGCCCTGCTGGCGAGCCTACAACTCGGGACCCTGCGCCTCGCGGCCCAGAGCCCGGTCGCCTGGCAGACGATAGGCAGCATGACGCCACCGGCCGTCGCCGCCTGGGACCCCGCGAGCGCGAGCACCCTGCTGTTCGTCGACCCGATCGGACCGCTCGCGCAGTGGGAGTGGGACGGCGCGAGCTTCCGTCAGCGGCAGAACGTCACCGGCCTCGCAACGAGCCAGCGTGCGCCGCGGTGGCTCGGCACCGACCCGATCGCGGGCCGTGTGCTCGCGCTCGACGTACCGAGCCATGGCGCAGCACGCGTCGGCCGCTGGGACGGTGCTCGTTGGACCTGGCAGCCCGGGCCGATTCTGGGCTACGTCCGCAATGTCTGCTTCGATGCCCATCGCGGCCGCATCGTCGTCCTCGAGTCGACCACCGGCTCCGGCGCCCCTAGTGTCCGCGAGTTCGACGGCACGACGTGGTGGACGATCCCGTTCGGCCCGGGACCGCTGCCGCGAACGGGCGCAGCGTTCGCGTTCGATCCGATCAGCGCGCGCTGCATCCTCTACGGTGGCGATCCCTTGCCACTCGAGTGCTGGGCATGGGACGGCGCGAGCTGGACGCTGCTCGCCAACGTCGCGGCCCCGGGTTCGCGACGCGGCGCCGCGATGGCGTTCTCGTCGGCGCTCGGTCGGCTCGTGCTCTACGGCGGCTCGGCCGCGACGACGACATGGAGCTTCGACGGCGCGGGCTGGATCCAGATCGCGACCGCGCACGATCCCGGTCTCCGCGAGAACGCCGTGCTGGTGGCGGAGCCGGTCGACCTGCTGCTCACCGGCGGCGCCCGACCGGCCACGAGCTGGCGCTTCACCGGCACCGACTGGGCCGCCCTCGGCGATCTCGCGACGCCGGCGATGCGACTCGGCGGGGCTGCGGCCTACGACGCCGTTCGCCAGCAGGTGGTGCTGTTCGGCGGTCTCACGAACTCGGCCGACGCCGGCCAGCTGTTCGACGGTCGCTGGCACGACATCGTCGCCGGCGTCGCGCCGGCGGCGCGCGCCTACCTGCACCTGCACTGGTCAGGCATCGACCAGGCGGTGCTGCTGTTCGGCGGCGACGGCGCCATACCGACCTCCGGCGTGCTGGGCGACACGTGGCTCTGGAACGGCTCGGTCTGGCTACAGCGGCTGCCAGCGCAGTCGCCGCCGCCGCGAGCCAACGGCGCGCTCACCGCCGACGTCGGCGGCGGCCTGCTGCTGTTCGGCGGCAGCGACGCCAACACCAACGCGCTCGGCGACCATTGGCACTGGGACGGCACGACCTGGACGCCCGTGGTCACGCCCGCGATGCCGCTGCCCTCCGCCCGCTGCCGCGCGGCGTTCGATCCGGCGCGATCCCGCGTCGTGTTGCTCGGCTACGACGGCGCCGCCGCGCGCATCGCGACGTGGGAATGGGACGGCGTCGGCTGGACGAAGCGACAGCCGCAGGGCGGTCCGGCCGTCAGCGGGCCCGCCGATCTCGCGTTCGATCCGCGGCGCGGCCGCGTCGTCGCTGCGGCGCAGCCGATCGATGCGTGGAACGGCACGAACTGGACCCCGCTGCCGTGGCTGCCAACCAACGAATCGACGTTCGAGTGGGCCGTCGTCACCGACCTCGGCGCGCAGCGTGCGCTCGGCTTCCTACTGCCGGGCGCGACCGTCGCGCATCTGACCGAGCATCCGAACGCGGTCGAGACCGTCGGCCACGGCTGCGCCATCGGGCCGGCGCCACTGCTGCAGGGGCTGCAACGCCCGGCGCTCGGCGCCGCCGACTTCGCGCTCGACCTCGGCCCGGTGCCGCCGCTCGCGCCCGCGTTCCTGGCGTTCGGCTTCGGCGGCGCCTCGATGCCGCTCGGCGGCGGCTGCTCGAGCTTCGCGGGTCCGGCGGTCGCGACCGTCTGGCGACTCGCGGGCACCGGCGGGCTGGCGCGGTTTCCGGTGCCGATCCCGAATCTGTCGGCACTACGCGACCTCCGCTTCGTCGCGCAGGGTGCGGCGCTCGACCCCGCCGGCGGCGCGTTCGGCGGCCTGGTGCTGACACCCGGCATCGCGATCACGATCGGTGAATGACATGCACCACCACCTTCGATCCGGTCCGCTGCTCGCGGCGTGCATGATCGCCGCCGCGCTCGGCGCGCAGTCGGCGTCGTTCCATCGCATCGCGGCGCCGGTGCGCCCGTACCACCCGGTCTGGGACGCGGCGAAGCAGCGAACCGTCTTCCTGCGCCGCGACGGCTTGCAGCTGGTGATGCCCGAATGGGACGGCGTCGAGGTCACCGAGCGACAGCAGACGATCCCGACCCTCAACGCGTATCGGTTCGTCGCCGGGCCGCGGCCCGGTCACCTGACGCTCTTCGAAGGCACGTGGAGCGTGCACACCTGGAACGGCGCGAGCTGGCAACACCGGTCGCCGACGCCGCCCCTCGGCCTGAACCTGGGTGCCGCATCGTTCTCCTGGGACCGCCAGCGCCGCCGCCTCGTCGGAATCACCCGCGACAACGATCGCGTCTACGAGTGGGACGGAGTCAGCTGGACGACGATCCAGCCGCAGACGGGACCGCTCGGCCGCGTCCTCTCGGGCTGGACCTACGACCCGACGATCCAACAGTGCGTACGCTACGGCGGGATGGGCGCGGCATCGCCGTATCAGGTCGCCGACGATCTCTGGGGCTGGAACGGCACGAGCTGGTCGCTGCTGCTCGGCAGCGCGCCGCCCGGACCGCGCGCGGCCTGCACGTTCGGATGGTCGTCGACACTCCAGGCGCTGGTGCTGACCGGCGGTTCCACGGATGCGAACGCAACCCTGAACCCGACCACCTGGATGCGTTCGGGTTCGACCTGGCAACGCGTCTCGACCACGGCGAACCCGCCGCCGCAGTTCGCCTGTGAGGTGGTCGACGATCCGCTCGGCGCGGTCTGTCTAGCGCAGAACGATCTGTGGCGCTTCGACGGCAGCGACTGGCGGATCGTCCATCGCTTCGTGGACGTCGATCAGGACGCCAACGCGGCCGTCGCATTCGACCGGATCCGCGGCCAGAGCCTCGTGTTCCCGCACCAAGGCTCGACCGGCGGCGCGCTGTTCGATCGGCGCTGGCGCGAGATCACCGCGCCGGGACCGCCGCCACGCCTGTCGCACGCGATGTGCTGGTCGCCCGCCGACGCCGGCATCGTGCTGTTCGGCGGCCAGCGCCCGTCGGGCACCAATCCGTACCTCGGCGACACCTGGACCTGGAATGGCGCGAGCTGGCAACCGCAAACTCCGACGTTGTCGCCGGCGCCGCGCTCGCAGCACGCACTCGCCGAGGACCCGGCCGGCGGCGTCCTGCTGTTCGGCGGTCGTGGCACGCTCGGCTACCTGCGCGACCAGTGGCGCTGGGACGGCGCGACCTGGAACCAGGTGCTGCCGGCGACCGTTCCGATGGCCGGTCGCGCCACCGCCACCGCCGACTTCGCCCGGGGCCGCGTCGTGATGGTGACGTCGAGCTACGGGCCCGCGACCTGGGAGTGGGACGGGCTCGACTGGACAGCCGCCGGCAGCGCGCCGGCGAACCTCATGGGGCTGGCCTTCGATCCGCGACGCGGCAACGTGGTCGGCGTCGCGTGGACCGACAACTACGACTGGGACGGCAGCAGCTGGACCAGGATCCCGGGCGAACCGAACGGCTTCGCGTATTCGATCGGGCCCGTGACCGACTTCGTGCGCGGGAGAGTGCTCGAGTTCGCGCAGCAGAGCGCCGCCGCCCAGCTCACCGACCTGCCCGCGAACGCGCGGCAGCTCGGCCCGGGCTGCGCACTCGGCGATCCGCCGGTGCTGCACGCGTTGAACCACGCGACGATCCCGGCGGCCGACTTCGCCATCGACGTCACCACGGTCGCCGGTGCCGCGCCGACCGTGCTCACGCTCGGCTTTGGCGTCGCCAGCACACCGCTCGGCAACGGTTGCCACGGCCACGTCGCGGAACCGATGGCGACGCGGTTCCGGCTCGCGACGGCGGGTGGTCACGCGCCGTTCCCCATTCCGATCCCGGGCGTGGCGGCACTGCGTGGCGTGGCGTTCGTCGCGCAGGCCGCGATCGTCGACCCGGCGCGCGGGCAGGTCGGGCCGCTGACGCTCACCGGCGCGCTGCGGGTTACGATCGGTGACTGAGCCCCCATGCGACGAACCGCCACCGCAGTTTCCGTTCTCTTCGCCACGGCCGCCGCAAGCGAACCGACACCCGCCCAGACCCCGAGCGCCGAGTTCCGCCTCGCGCCGCTCCAGCCGATCCTCGCCGGCGTCGTCTGGGACGCGCAGCGCGGCACGATGCTCGCGCTCGAGCTGCCGAACTCGACCGGTCGGCTCTGGCAGTGGGACGGCGCGGCATTCCGCCAGCGGCTCGGCGTCTCGCACGAATACGGCTACTCCCGCGTCACCGCCTACGACACGGCCCGCGGCGAGATCCACACGCTCGACCTCGGCGCGACGAACTCGCTGCGCACGTGGGACGGCCGGCGCTGGCGCAGCACGCCGATCCCGGCGAGCTATCAGCTCTCGGGTGCCAACCTCGCCTACGACGACGCACGCCAGCGACTCGTCGCGCTGACCGGCACGCTCGCGGCACCCGACGTCGTCGAGTTCGACGGCTCGACGTGGTCTCTCGTCACGCCGGCGACGATGAACCCGGGCGGTGACGGCAGCCTGTGCTACGACCCGGTCCGCGGCCGCTGTGTCTTCGCCGCCGGCGATCCGGTGCAGCTCTGGGAATGGACCGGCACGGACTGGAAGCTGGTCGCCCCGAACGGGCCGAGCGGCGTCGTCGGGCTGCTGACCTACGACCCCGGCAACACGCGCCTGATCTACTCGGCGTCGACCGGCGTCAATCCGGTCACCTTCACTTGGGACGCGACGAACGGCTGGCAGTCGATCGCCGTACCGAGCGACTTCCCGCGCTCGATCGGCTGGCTGGCCCATGACGGCTTCGGCATGCTGCGGTTCGACTGGTTCCCCGAGGACCGCGGCTACTGGCGCCTGGTCGGCAACGCCTGGCAGCGGCTCGCGATCGATCACCCACTCTACCGGCGCAGCGCGGCGGCGGCGGCGAGCCCGAACGCGATCCTGCAGTTCGGTGGCAAACGCTACCTCGCCGTGCTCGCCGATACCTGGCAGTTCGACGGCGTGTGGCACCGTCGCACGCCGGCGCTGTCGCCGCCGCCGCGCTCGTCGGCCGGCCTGGCGTGGGCGCCCGCGACGCAGCGCTTCGTGCTGTTCGGCGGCGACGCCGGCACGACTGCGCTCGGCGACACCTGGACCTTCGACGGCACCAACTGGACGCAGCAACAGCCGACGACCGCGCCGCCCGCGCTGGCCGCACCGCTGTTCGTCACCGATCCGCTCGGCGGCGCGCTGCTGTTGCGGCGTTCGACGTCGGCGACCGCGAACCTGCAGTGGCAGTGGAACGGCGTCGACTGGACCCAGCAGCCCGGACCCGCGGCCGCATTTGCCGGCGCGCGGCTCGCCGCCGCGTACGATCCGATCCGGAACCGCGTCGTCGCCTCGCCCGAGGCGAGCTCGAACACGCTGGTGTGGGACGGCGCGAGCTGGACCGCGGTAGCTGGCAACCCCATCGCGTGGACCGCCGACGCGCTGCTCGTCTACCGGCCCGAGACCGGCCGCGTGCTCGCATTCGAGCCCGGGCTCGCGATGCACCACGAGTGGGACGGTGCGACCTGGACAACCGTGCTGATCGCGACCGCGAGCCATCCGTTCGATCCGGTGCTCGTGGCCGACCTCGCGCGCGGGCGCCTGCTGAGCCTCTGCCACACCTTCGATATCAACTTCCCGAACGAGGCCGAACACGCCGCCGTACTGACCTCGACGCCGGCCACCGTGCTCGCGTTCGGCGCCGGCTGCGCGCAGAACGCCGTGCCGGGGCTCACCGCGCTCGGCGCGATGCGGCCGTTCGCAACGGCGGCGGAGCTGCGGGCCGTGACCGGCGCACCGTTCGCTCCGCTCGCGTTCGGCCTCGGCCTGAGCCCGACCAGTGTTCCGCTCGGCGGCGGGTGCAGCCTGCTCGTAGGCAGTCCGGTCGGCACCGTCTTCGCGATCACCGATGGCATCGGCGATGCCGAGCTGACACTCGCGGTGCCGCCCGCCAACACGTTCCTCGGCGTCGGGTTCTACGCCCAGGTCGCGGTCGTCGACCCGGGCAACGCCGGCGTCGGTGGCATCACGCTCAGCAACGGTCTGCGGCTCGTCATCGGGCAGTAGCCGGCGCGGCGCGGTATCCTCCGGGCCGCGATGGCCGACGCCTCCGAGTCCAGGATCGACGAACTGGTCGAACGCTGCATCCTCGCGCTCGACGACGGCGACCAGACCGCGGTCGACCGCGTCCTCGCCGAGCATCCCGAGGATGCCGCAGAGCTGCGCGAGCGGCTCGGCCACCTCGAGGCGATCGGCCTGTTGCACCCGCCGCGAGACGGCGACCTGATGCCCGAGCGCCTCGGCGAGTTCCGACTGGTGCGCCAGATCGGCCGCGGCGGCATGGGCGCGGTGTTCGTCGCCGAGCAGGAGTCACTGCGCCGTGAGGTCGCGCTCAAGCTCGTGCGACCCGACCAGGTGATCTTCGGTGGCACCCGGGAACGATTCCGGCGCGAAGTGCTGGCGATCGCGCGCCTGCAGCATCCCGGTATCGTGCCGATCCTCACCGGCGGCGAAGCCCAGGGCATCCCGTTCTATGCCATGGAGCTGGTGCACGGCGCCAGCCTCGCCGAGGTGCTCGAGGAGCTCACCGGCAACGCGCCGAGCGCGCTCGACGGCACCGCGCTGCGCGCCGCTCTCGCGCGCGCGATGGCGGGCAAGCAGGACGACGCCGCGATCGCCGACGCGGCCGCGTTCCACGGCGCCTGGGTCCAGGTCTGCTGCCGGCTCATGCTCGACGTCGCCGAGGCGGTGCAGCACGCCCACGAGCGCGGTGTGCTGCACCGCGACCTCAAGCCCTCGAACGTGCTGCTCACCACCGCCGGCGACGCGCGCGTGATCGACTTCGGTCTGGCCTCGGCCGAGGGCGAGCAGCGGATCACGCGTTCCGGCGCGTCGTTCGGATCGGTGCCGTACATGGCGCCCGAGCAGGTCCGCGGCCAGACCGAGGGCATCGACGAGCGCACCGACGTCTACGGCCTCGGCGTGACGCTCTACGAGCTCCTGACCCTGCGACTGCCGTTCGGCGATGGCGCGTCGTCGCGCGAGCGCATCCTCACCGGCGACTACGAACCCCCCGCTCGCCGCAACGCGCTGGTGCATCCCGACGTCGACGCGATCTGCTCGATGGCGATGGACGTCGACGCACCGCGCCGTTACGCCTCCGCCGCCGAGTTCGCCGCCGACCTGCGTGCGTTCCTCGAGCAGCGCACGGTGCGCGCCCGCCGGCCATCGGCCTGGCTGCGAGCCCGTCGCTGGACCGCGCGCAACCCGATGCGCGCCGCGGTCGCGATCGTGCTGTTCCTCGCGCTCGTGCCCGGCCCGTTGCTGTTCGCGTGGCAGCGCAGCGTCGCGGCCACCGAGATCCAGCGCGCGCTCGATGTCGCCGAACAGGGCTTCGACCAGGCGCTGGCGGCCGTCGACCAGATGCTGCTTCGCACCGCCGAGGCGCGACTCGCCGACGTGCCGCGCACCGCGGAGCTGCGCCGCCAACTGCTGCAGGATGCCGTCGAGTTCCACGAACGGCTGGTCGCGTTCGCCAACGAGGCCGGCGACAACCGCCGCGCGCGCGAAGCCGCGGCGCGGTCGCGCTGGCGACTCGGCGCGCTGCAGGGCCAGCTCGGCAACCTCACCGAGGCGCGTGCGCTGCTCGAGCGCGCACGCGACGGCCTCGAGGACCTGATCCGGTCGCCAGCCCGGCGCGCGGCGATGCGCCCCGAGCTCGCGAGCTGCTGCCTGCGCCTCGGCCGAACCTGTGGCAACGCCAACGATCTCGCCGCCGGCGAGGTTGCGCAGCGGCGCGCGATCGAGCTGTACGACGAAACGGTGGCCGAGACCGGCAACCGGCTGGCGTGCGAAGACGGCTGCTCGGCGCGAATCGACCTCGCGATGACGCTCGGCAAGATGCAGCGCGACGAAGAGGCCGTCGCGATCCTCGCCGACCTCGATCGGCGGCTGGCCGCACCCGGCGACCTGCCGCTCGACGAGACCCAGCGGCTCGCGGTCGCCGCCCACGTCGCCGACCGCCAGGGCATCCTGCTCGAGAAGGCCGGCCACTCGCAGGCCGCGTTGGCGCGGTTCGAAGCCGCCCTGGCCCGGCTCGAGCAGATCCCGCGGGACTCGGAGAAGGCGGAGCGCCGCGAGAATCGCGCCTTCGTCGGGCTGCTCGAGCGGCTCGGCCTGATGCTGCACCAGCGCCGCGAATGGCGCGCGTCGAACGGGTATCTCGATCGCGCGCTGGCCGAGTACGAACGGCTGGTCGCCCGCGAGCCCGAGGTACCGAACTGGCAGAACCGGCTGGCGTCGCTGCTCGGCACCCACGCCGCGAACGCCCGCCTGCTCGGCCATCCCGAGGCCGCCGGCGCCGACCACGACCGTGCGGTCGCAATCCTCGAGGAGATGGTGCGACGTTGGCCGGACGACGTGTCCCACGTCTCGACGCTCGCCATCGCCTACGCCGAGCGCGCCGCGTACCGCGAGCAGATGGGGCAGATCGACGACGCGCTCGCGGACTTCGCCGCCGCCGCCGAACGGCTCGAAGCCTGCATCGCCGCCCGCCCCGACGACCCGCGGCTGCGGGCCAACCTCGTCGCGGTGCAGGTCAACCGGGGCCAGACGCTGGTCGGCGTCGGACGCAGCCATGACGCCCGTCCGCTGATCGAGGTCGCGCTCGAGGCCGCGCGCGCCGCGCCGTCGAGCCCCGAGGGCGATCGCAAGCTGATCGAGATGCTCGACATCGCGGCCGAGGCGGCTTTCCAGGACGACGACAACGCGGCGGCCCGCGCGCTGTCGGACGAATGCGGCGAACGCGTCGATCGGTTCTACGCGGCGAAACCTGACGACCCGGTGCGGCAACGCACGGCGGTGATGATGCACCTCAACCGCGGCCTGTTGTTGCACTACCTCGACGACGAACAGGCGGCGGCGAGCGAGTGGGAAGCCGGGCTCGAGCCCGGGAGGCGGGCGACGGCGGGGTCCGAG
>JAGQRB010000949.1 GCA_020425925.1 Planctomycetota bacterium | reverse complement strand
GCACCTCACCGGCCTTCTTGCTCGCCGCGTAGGGCGACACCGGGTGGTCGACGTTGTGCGACTCGGCGAACGGCACCGCGGTGTTGCCGCCGTAGACCGACGAGCTGCTGCCGAACACGAAGCGCACGTCGCGCGAGTCGATCGCCGACAGCAGGATCTGCGTGCCGGTGACGTTGACGTCCATGTAGCGGGTCGGATCCTGGATCGACGGCCGCACGCCGGCGAGCGCCGCGAGGTGCACGACGACGTCGATCCCGGCAACGGCGGTCCGGCAGGCCGCGGCATCGCGGATGTCACCTTCCTGGAACTCGAAACCCGACCCGGTACCGGCGTCCCCGGCAGCCCGCAGCAGCTCGAGGTTCGCCCGCTTCAGACCGACGTCGTAGAACGGGTCGAGGTTGTCGAGCACGCGCACGCGTGCGCCCTCGCCGAGCAGGGCGAGGCCGAGGTGCGAGCCGATGAAGCCGGCGCCGCCGGTGATCAGGACCGAGAGCAAGTGCTGGGTACGGGCTGGGAAAAACCGGCGAATGTGCTACCGGATGCCGGCCGGCGAGTCCACGGCGG
The DNA here is from genome assembly GCA_020425925.1 of Planctomycetota bacterium. GTDB lineage: Bacteria > Planctomycetota > UBA1135 > UBA1135 > UBA2386 > JAGQRA01. The sequence goes on along the minus strand of JAGQRB010000949.1, from coordinate 4,549 downwards.
GCAACGCCATATCGCTGCAGTTCACGATTTGGGCAAACGTCGGTCAGGGACGATACACTCGACACCATGGCACCGAAACCGCTTCGAACTCTCAGCCTCTGGATCGCCGTCGGCGCGCTCACGGGAGCCTCGCTGGCGGCCCAGACGCCGGCGCCGCCGCCGATCGACCCGGCGCTGCCGGAGCGTCTCAAGGAGCTGAAGGACATGGCGTCCGACCGCGAGATGAAGCAGGACTTCCAGGCGATCGGCCTAATCCAGAGCCTCACCAAGGAGCCGGACAAGCTGAACCCGAAGGACCAGAGCCGGCTCGCGAAGGCGCTCGGCGCGGTGTTCAAGACCGGCAAGGTGCGCCCCGCCGGCCAGGACCACCTCTACCGCGAGGCGGCCAACGCGCTCGCCGGGTTCGGCGAGGAGGGCGCCAAGGAGCTCGCCAAGGCGTTCGAGAACAAGAAGCACGAGGACAACATCGCGTTGCGCGCGCACCTGCTCGAGGCCATCGGCAAGACCCAGGACGAGGACCAGATCGAGTTGCTGCTCGACGAGGCGACGCGGTCGCCGCACGACGACCTCCGCGCCGCCGCCGGCACCGGGCTCGGCGAGTTCACCAACGCCAAGGTCAAGGACAAGCGCGAGATCGTCGAGAAGCTGATCCGATCGTGGGGTGCGCTGCACGCCCAGGCGACGCGACTGCAGAACAACGACCCGAATGCGCCGATCGACTTCGGGCCGCAGAATGCGCGGCGCACGCTCGACAAGGTCGAGTCGCGTTGGATCGCGACGCTGACGCGGCTCACCGGCCAGTCGATGACGCAGTTCGAGGACTGGCAGCGCTGGGAGAACAAGAACCCACACTGGGAGCCGCCGAGCACGCAGACCGCGAAGAAGTGAACTCGCAGTGAACTCGCAGTGAGCCGGCGGCCCGGCGCGGCCGCGGCCTACTTGGCGTGATCGCCGCCGCTGTCCTTGGCGGTCTTGTTCTTGGCCTTCGGCAACTCGATCAGGACCGGCGCGCTCAGCACGTGACCGCCGAAGCGGATCGTGAACTCACCGTGGTCCTGGCTGCCCTTGGCGAGCTCGATCCCGAGCGCGAGAGTCTCGGCCGCGTCCTCGGCTTCGCCGTGCGCGAGCGCGATCGCGATGCCGCCCTGCACGCGGTTCGCGAGGTAGGCGTCGAGCTTCTGCTTGCGGACCGTGGCGGCGTCGTGCACGCCGAGCTCGAAGCGACCGGCCTCGGGCTGCGCCAGCGTCAGGTAGTAGTAGCCGGCCGGCACGGTGACGTCGCCGAAGCGCAGTGCGACCGAGGTGTCGAGCGAGGTCCAGAAGTCGGAGCCGAGCCGCCACTTCTTGCCGATCATCTCGGGGCTGTCGACCATCTCGTCGTACTTGCTGCGCCACGGGATCGGGGAATAGTCGATCGCGATCTGCCCGGGCGAGCCGGTGCGGCCGAACCACGCGACGCGGGCGCACTCGCGCTTCGTAGTCGGCGCGTAGACCTGCACGCGGTCGGGCCCACCGTTGGCCTCGATCTTGGCGAGCGCCGCGGCGAAACGCGGATCGGCGCGCAGCGGGTCCATGTCGGGGTCGTTCGCGATGTGCTCGGGGCGATCGAAGCCGACCGCCGCGGCCTTCTCGAGCCACGTCAGCGCCTTGTCCTTGTCACCCTTCAGCGCGTAGACGCAGGCGACGTTGTAGCTCGCGACCGGTGCGACGCCGGCGAACTCGGCGGCCTTCTGGTGGATCGGCAGCGCCTCGTCGAGCCGGCCGTCGGCGTGCAGGCTGTAGCCGAGCAGCTGCCAGGAAGTGCCGTCCTCGGGATCGAGTTCGACGGCCTTCTTGAAGCTCGCGGCAGCGGCCTGCCAATCGGACTCCTGCAGCGCGGCGCGACCGGCGGCGACGGCGGCGCCGTGGCTCTTCTTGGCGGTCGCCGGCTCCTGAGCCGGCAAAGCCGCGCCGAGGGCGAAGGTCAACAGGACGGTGAGGGTACGGACGTGGCTCTTCAGCATCGATCTGCCTCCTGGCAGGAACAACGAGGACGGATAACTCCGAGCTAGTCGCGCGACGGCGCCGCGACCTCGACACAGGACCGCAAATTCCCGCGCCGCGGCGGCGCAGCGAGCGTGATCGGGGCCGAATTCCCGACGCGCAGGCCGAGGCGGGAGCCTGCGACCGTCAGGCCTCGGCCGCGCCGGCCGCGCCGGCCGCGCCGGCCGCGCCATCGAGCAGCTCGCGCACGCGACGCGCCAGCTGCAGCGGTGTGAACGGCTTCTGCACGAAACCGTCGCCGCGCACCGCCACACCTTGCCGGACGGTGGCGTCGTCGGTGTAGCCGCTCATGAACAGCACACGGATGCCGGGGCGCCTCGACCGCACCGCCGCGGCCAGGGCGCGCCCCCCGAGGTCGGGCATGACGACGTCGGTGACGAGCAGCTCGATCGCACCGGCGTGGGCGGCTTCGAGCTGCAGCACCTCGTCGCCGGTCGCGCCCGCCAGCACGTCGTAGCCCTGCAGCTCGAGCGCAACCCGCACGAAGTCGCGCACGCCCTGCTCGTCCTCGGCGAGCAGCACGGTCTCGGTGCCACGACGCGGGGTGGCGATCACCTCGGCCGGTCGCCCTGGAGCCGCATCGCGCTCCGCCGGCAGCAGGATCTCGAACGTGCTGCCGCGCCCGACCTCGCTCGCCACCGTGATGCCGCCGCCGGCCTGCCGCACGATCCCGTACACGGTCGCGAGTCCGAGCCCCGTGCCCTTGCCGATGCCCTTGGTGGTGAAGAACGGCTCGAACACCCGCGCGCGCAGTTCCGGCGCGATGCCGATGCCGGTGTCGCTGAAACCGACGCGGACGTAGCGGCCGGGGCGCAGCGTGCCCGATTCGGTCGCCAGGCCGGCCTCGAAGACGTCGACTCCGGTCGCAATCGTGACACTGCCGCCGTCGGGCATCGCATCGCGGGCGTTGACGGCGAGGTTCATCAGCACGAGCTCGAGCTGACCGGGATCGATCTTGACCGGCGGCACCGGGCTCAGCTGCGTGACCAGCGCGACGTTCTCGCCGATCAGGCGCCGCAGCATGCGGGTCGAGGACTCGACGATCTGATTGAGGTCGAGGATCTTGGGCTCGATGATGGCCTTGCGGCCGAATGCCAGCAGCTGTGCCGTCAGCTCGGTCGCGCGCTGGCCGGCCGCGCGCACCTGCGCCACCGACTCGCGATTCGGGTCGCCGCTCGCCATCGTCATCAGCATCAGCTCGGACGTGCCGTTGATGACCGTGAGCAGGTTGTTGAAGTCGTGGGCCACGCCGCTCGCCAGCTGACCGATCGCCTCCATCTTCTGCGCCTGCCGAACGTGCTCGACCAGGCGCTTCTCCTCGGTCACGTCGCGCGCCAGCACGTGCACGCTGGCGCTCTCCGGTACCGGGATCACGTTCGACGAGTACCAGCGGTACGAACCGTCGCGGCAGCGGAAGCGGTGCTCGTGACCGAGCACGGCCTCGCCGCGCCGGAGCTGTTCGAACGCCGCCTCGAGCGCCGGCAGATCCTCGGGATGCACGAGTTCGGCGCAGCGCCGCCCGAGCAGTTCGTCGACACTCCAGCCGAGGCGCTCGGTCCAGGCCGGGTTGACCTGGCGCAGCGCGCCGTCGAAATCGGCGACGCCGAGCGGATCGGGCGCATGGGTCCACAGCCGCTGCAGCTCGCCGCGTGCGGCCTCGCGCGCCGTGACGTCGGTCAGCACACCGCAGATCGCGTACGGGGTGTCATCGTCATGGAGCAGCGCGAAATAGGTCGCGTCGACCGTGACGCTCCTGCCGCCGAAGACGCGACCGCTGAGCTCCTCGCGCACCGTCGCGTGCCGATCGCGCACCAGCCGATCGCTGCGTTCGCAGAGCTCGGCGAGCTCATCGGTGAGGATCTCGCGCGGGCGCCGGCCGACCCACTCGGACTGTGGTACGCCGAACAGCTCGGCCTTGGCACGGTTGACGAACAGATACCGCCCGTCGAGGTCCTTCAGGGAGACCGCCGCCGGGAACGAGTCGAGCACGCTGCGGAAACGCGCTTCACTGGCGCGCACCGCCGCCTCGGCCTGCTCGCGTTCGATCGCGACGCCGGCGAGGTGCGCGGCTTCGACCATGCGCGCCGACTCGGCCGGCGGCTCGTCGAGCTGGCGCTGGCGCTCCCGGCCACCCTGGATCGCGCGGCGAGCGAGCTCCTCGGCACCCGACAGCACCGCCTGCGTGAGTTCCTCGGGCACGTCGCAGTCGCGCCGATAGACCGCGAACGTGCCGATCACGGATCCGCGCTGGTGGCCGGGGACGTTGCCGCTCGAGTAGATCGGCAGCGAGATGCACGACCGCAGCCCGTGCTCGAGCGCGAGCGCACGGTAGTCGCGCCACAGCGGATCGTTCGCGATGTCGGCGGCGACGACCGCGGCGCCGCGGAACGCCGCGGTGCCACAGGATCCGATCTCGGGACCGATCGGCAGCCCGTCGACGGCGCTGTTGTACTCGGCCGGCAGCGAGGCGCCGGCCGCGAAGCGCAGCACGTTCGCGACCGGATCG
>JAGQRB010000948.1 GCA_020425925.1 Planctomycetota bacterium | reverse complement strand
CGATCGGCGCGAGCGCGACCGGCTCGCCGGTGCGCGCGAGCACGGCCCCGGAGCCGTAGTGAAAGCCCGGCGCCGCGCCGCCGCCGCCGCTGCAGCCGCCGAACGACGCCGCGAGCAGCGCAGCCGCCGCGAACCCGTGCCACGGCCTCACAGGATCAGGTCCGGCGTCGCCGCGATCTCGAGCGCCTCGGGGAAGACCTGCGTCGGATCCGCGACGCCGAGGTGGGCCGCGAGCACGTTGGCGTAGATCGACCGGAAATCGATGCCGTAGTCGAGGTTGTCGTCGTCGAGATCGGCGTCGATCAACGCCGGCCCGTGCAGGCCGCCGCGCACCGCGCCACCCGCGAGCAGCATGCAGCCGGCCTCGCCGTGGTCGGTGCCGCCCGAACCGTTCTCGAAGATGCGGCGGCCGAACTCGGACATCACGAGGATCACGGCGTCGTTCCACACCCCCATCGCGCGCAGGTCGTCGGCGAGATCGGTGATGCCCTCGTCGAGCGCCTGCAGCAGCGTGACGTGGCGTGCGAGCTGCGCGCCGTGGGTGTCGAAGCCGGAGAGTTTGGTGTAGTAGATCCGGGTCTCGAACCCGGCCTGCACCATGCGCGCGACGTCGATCAGGCGGTTCGAGAGCGAGCCGGTGCGGTAGGTCACCGTCGAGCTGTAGTTGTCGACCGCGTCCTTGATCTGACCGGCGAGCGCGTGGCCGGCGAGCACCGCATCGCGCGAGGCCGTCGCGCCGCGCGCAGCCAGCAGCTCGCGGATGCCCTCGAGCCGGTGCAGGTGGTTGTTGTTGTACCTGGTGTCGGCGTCGAAGCGGAACGACTGCAGGCTGCCGACCGAGAGCGGATCGACGCTGCCACCGGCGAGCGCACGGTGGCGACCGACCCCGATCGACACCGCGCCGAGCGCGGTCGGCGCCTGCTGCTCGGCGTAGCGCGCGATCCAGCCGTTGCCGTTGACGGCGTTGCGCAGACCCTGCGCCCAGATCTTCCGACTGGTGTCGTGGCTCTTGTTGGCCTGCTGGTAGCCGACCTTGCGTACGATCGCGAGCTCGCCGTCGCGGTACGCCTGCGCCAGCCCGGCCATGCTGCCGTGCAGCCGGAACTCGGTGGTCGCGTACGTCCCGGAGTCGAGCGCGAGGGTCGCGCCGCCATCGAGCGCGATCGCCGGTCGTTTGGTCGTGTAGTTCGCGAGCCCTTGCGGCACGACGGTGTTGAGCCAGTCGTTGCCACCGTCGAGCTCGACGATCACGAGAAACTTCTGGCCGACGCGCGGCGCGCCGCTCGGTCGCGCCAACGCGGAAGCGCGGACCGTCGGGCCGAGCGCGGCGATGCCGAACCCGGCCAGCGCGTAGCGCAGCGCATCGCGGCGCGAGACTCCGCGCCCGGAACCTGAGTGCATGTCGTTCATCTCTGTTCTCCGTGCCCGCGACTCCTAGCGCGCGAGACAGCCCGGGTGGTTGGCGAGGATGTAGAGCAGCCCGCGGACGCGTTCGTCGACGTCCTGCGCGTTGGTGCAGTCGAACGTGTCGGCCTGCACCGTCGGTCCGCTCGTGACCCGCGAGTCGAGGTAGGTGATGAGTCGATCGCGTTCCTCCGTGGTCAAGGTCACCCCGAGCAGGCCGGCGAAGTGATCGACCACCGCCGCCGCGTCCGGCGTGCCGGCGGGCATCGCGACGACGAAGCCGTTGTTCGTCTGGTAGGTGCGATCGCCGATCACGCGGCGCGCGAGGTTGGCGCGTTCGACCATGCCGTCGGCCGAGAGCCACTCGCTGCCCTGCGGCCAGCCGAACACCGACGGCGGCCGGCTCGGCTCCTGCGCGACCGCGGCGAGTTCGCTGCGCATCGTCGCGGCATCGACGGTGAGCCCGGTCGAGCGCACGAAGCCGATGCCGAAATCGACCGGGCTGCGCACCATGCTGCCGCGCGCGGCGTAGAACGCCTGCGACAGGAACAGCGCGCGTAGGATCGGCCGCATCTCGTAGTCGTGCTGCCGCACGACCCGCGCGAGCGCCGCGATCTGGGCGGCGTTCGGCGTGTCGGTGACGAACTCGAGCAACAGCTTCTCGGCGAGCCACGACGCGACGTCGAGTGTCGCGAACGTGAGATCGACCATCACCCCGTAGTCGTCCTCGGTGTCGCCGGTGCTGCGCAGCACCTCGCCGAACACGACCTTCGCGAAGGTGTCCTTGCGGTCGGCGACGAACTCCATGTAGCGCAGGTTGGTCGCGCCATCGAGTTTGTTCTGGTAGCCGGTGAACGCGCGCGACGCCTCGCGGATGTCCTCTTCGGTGTAGCCGTTGTCGGCGCCGACCGTGAACAGCTCGAGGAACTCGCGCGCGAAGTTCTCGTTCGGCTCACCCTTGACGCTGTCGTCGCCGTCGAGCCACTCGAGCATCGCCGGATCGCGCGCGATCGCGAGCACGAGGTCGCGGAAGTTGCCGAGGCCCTGCCCGCGCAGCAGGTCGATGTGGTCGACCATCCAGTGCCGTTCCTGCGTGCTGAGCACGTCGGTCGAGACCGCGAAGTGGTCGTGCAGGAACAACGCGAGACGTTCGCGGAACGGCGTCTGGGTCCGCATCATGATCTCGAGCCACCACTCGGTGACGTCGTTCTGCGACGGGAACTTGCCCTCGTAGCCGGGCGGATCGGTGACGTTCACGAGCCGCGCCGCGGCCGCGGTCTCGACCGCGCTGCTACCGAGTGCCGGCGGCTGCAGCATCGCGTCGACGTAGGCCGGCAGCCCGATCTGTTCGATCGCGGTGCGCGCCGCCCCCGTGACGCCGAACTGCGTGCGCTGCAGCAGATGGTCGGCGTCGAACGCGTCGAACGTCGCCTTCTGCGCCATCGACTCCTCGGGCGGCGCACTGCCGCCACCGCCGCCGCTGCCGCACGCGCCGCACAGGACCATCCCCAGGAACACCGCCGTTCGCCCGCGTCTCTGCATGGTTTTCCCCAGCGGGGCGGACCCTACCACACGGATCGATGACGGGTCGGCGCGAGGGTTACCGTTCGCGACCCTCGGTCCCCCGAGGCCGATGTCATCGAATCACCCACGGTCCCGTTCCAGGACTGCACGGCGGCCCATAACGAGAGCGGAGTCGTCGTCGCCCGCGCCGACGAACGTGAGTCTCAGCGGTGGACGAACACGTGCACGGGATTGGAAACCTGCGTCGGGGTCATCGCACCAGGCAACAGCACGGCCGCACCGTGGAACTCGAAACCACGCAGCTCCACAGCGTTCGGCAACGAGAACGACAGACTGGCCCGACCGGTCGTATCGAGCTGCCCGACAACGCCTGCTGCGATCGACGCCCCCAGCAGCCAGTCCGCAGCGAGCGGTATCGAAAGTGGAACGCCGTGGGCGACGGGCGGCAGCGTGATCGCCGGGAGTTCGCGCTGCGCGAGCAGAAGCCACCAGACGCGCCCAGGACGGTCGGGCTCCTCGATGGTGAAGGTGAGCGTCGAACCCGGCGCCGGATCGGTGGGTGCCACCTCCAAACCGAAGGGATACATCAGTTCGTCGCTGGTGGTGCTCCGGAAGAAGCGCTGGTGAGCCACATCGCTGCCCAGAATCCCATCCGGCATTGCGGCCACCGGGGTCCATGCAGCACCGTCCCAGACCGCCGCAGGGCCACCACCGAGTGAGATCACTCCGCCGGCGGGATTCGGAAACAGTGCCACGCCCGCGGCCGCCGGAAGCGGCCCCGACTGCCAGCTGCCGTCCCATTCGTACAGCGAGGGGCCATCGACGACGACGAGCACATCGCGATCGGCGTCGATAGCGGCGTGCGTGCCGTAGTTGTAGGTCGCGAGCGACAAGACGTCGATGAGGCTCCAACCGGCCGAATCGAGCCCCCACAGATCGATACCGGTCGCCGAACGGACGAACGCCAGGAACCGACCGCTACCGGCGTGATGCCCGACGAGCGTCAGCGCGGGTCCGCCCGTCGCGATCGTCGTCCATGCCTGTCCGTCGAACGCGAAGGTATCGCCGGTGAAGTCGACCGCGAGCACGCGCGCATTGGCGGAGTCGTGGGCGAGACCACGCACGGACTGTGGTGCCCCGAGTACGGTGAGCTGCCGCACGTGCCGTTCACCGACGATCCAGGTGGAGCCACCCGTCAAGGTCACGAGACCGCCGAACTCGGGGAAAGCGCAGATCGGGCCCGAAATGGCATTCACGAGCGGACCGGAGTCGACGAGCAACCACTGGTCCGAGGCTGCGTCGTAGCGGTGCGTCGGTGCCCGGCCGCCGATGGCCGCAGTGTACTGGAGCAACGAACCGGACCCGCCGTCGACGAGCCCGTCCTCCAGGATCGCTTGCACAGGCAGACTGGCGAGCTGCGTCCAAGCGCCTGCGCGCCAGCGCCACGTCTCGGGCGGAAGGAAGTAGGCCAGAGCCGGACCGAAGACGACGACCCCATCGCCGCCTGGATCCGAGGCGACCGCAACGCTGGCACGCTGGAGGATGGGTACCGCCGGCTGGATCGCGAGCCAGTCCTGCCCGTTCCATTCGCGCACGGCGGCATCGGCGTTCACGTGTAGGACCCGACCGGCGGCGGGATCGAACGCGAGTCGCGCGAGGCGCGATGCGGGAGGCACGTGCGCGGGTGATTGCTGCAGCCAGGCCAGCCCGTTCCACTCCCAGGTGTCGTCGTAGATCACGTACTGCAGCGTTTCGCGAGATCGGCCGCCCTGTAGGACGACTCGTCCTCGTACCAGGTCGGCGGCAATTCCACAGCCGCCGCGCGGGGTCGGCGCATGCACGGGTGCGAGCAACGACCACGCTGCGCCATCGAAGTGCCAGGTGTCGTCGAACGCGAACGCCGGCCCGGT
>JAGQRB010000947.1 GCA_020425925.1 Planctomycetota bacterium | reverse complement strand
GTCCGTGCTGCGGAACGAGAACGGCGCCAGCCGCTGCGACTCGATGTAGCGCGCGCTCTTGCCGATCTCGGCGATGCCCTCGAGCGCCGGATTGAAGCGCTCGACGTGGCCGACCTGCAACACGCGATCGTGCGCCCGGGCGGCCTCGACCAGCGCCTGGCCGTCCTCGACGGTGCGCGCGATCGGCTTCTCGACCAGCACGTCGACGCCGTTCTCGAGGAAGAACTCGCCGACCTCGCGGTGCAGCATCGTCGGCACCACCACCGACACCGCGTCGACCCGACCGATCAGCTCGCGGTGGTCGGCGACCACCTCGCATCCGTAGGTCTCGGCCGCGAGCGCGCGGGCCTTGCCGTCCGGATCGGCTACCGCGACCAGGTCGCAGTCGTCCGTCAGCTCGCCGAACAGCCGCGCGTGGTGGCGACCGAGGTGGCCGACGCCGACGACACCGACGCGCAGCTTCCGCTTCTCAGGCATCGACGAGCGTGAACTTGAGCTCGGCCTCGGCGACGAGTCGGCCGCCGACCTTGCAGCGCGCGCGCACGTGACCGACCTGCGGCTTGGCGCGGATCGTGTCGACCTCGATCCGCAGCTGGTCGCCGGGCACGACCGCGCCGCGCAGCTTGACCTTGTCGATGCTCCACAGCACCGCCAGCTTGCCGGTGTTCTCGAGCTTGCGCAGCAGCAGCACGCCGGCGAGTTGCGCCATCGCCTCGAGCTGCAGCACGCCCGGCATGATCGGCTGCTCGGGCCAGTGGCCCTGGAAGAACGGCTCGTTGATCGTGACGTTCTTGATCGCCGCGGCGCGCTGGAAGCCCTCGAGTTCGATCACGCGATCGATCATCAGGAAGGGGTAGCGGTGCGGCAGCAGGTTGAAGATCTGCCGGATGTCGAGACCCGACGCCAGCGGCGCCTCGCCCTGCTCCTGCTCGCGCTCGCGCTCCTCCTGGATGCGCTTGACGAGCGCCATGTTGAGGCTGTGGCCCGAGCGCGTCGCGATGATGTGGGCGTCGAGATCGCAGCCGACGTTGGCGAGGTCGCCGACGAGGTCGAGGATCTTGTGGCGCGCGAGTTCGTCCTCCCAGCGCAGCGAGTTGCTCTGCGGGCCGTCGGCCCCCATCACCAGCGTGTTCTGCTGGTTGGCGCCCTTGCCGAGACCGGCGGCGCGCAGCGACTCGATCTCGTGTTCGAACACGAACGTGCGCGCCGGCGCGATGTCGCGCTCGAAGCTCTCCGGCGAGAGCTCGAACATCGCGATCTGCCGGGTGCTCGTGGTCGTGCCGTTCCTGGCCTCGTAGTCGAGGTGGTACTCGATCGACAGCCGGCTGGTTCCCGGCGAGCCCGCACCGGTGATCCCGGCGCCGGGCAGCGCGACCAGGCTGGCGGTGCCGTCGCGGACGTAGATCGGCTGCTTGACCGAGTAGACCGGCCGCGGCGACTTGAGGTCGACCGTGCCGCTGTCGCGCAAGCCGCGATAGAACTCCGACGCCGCGCCGTCGAGCCCGGGCACCTCCTCGCCGTCGATCTCGATCGAGGCATTGTCGATGCCGAGCGCGTAGAGCGCGGCCAGCAGGTGCTCGCAGGTGTAGACCTCGGCCTTGCCGTCCTGGATGCACGTCCGGCGCTGGCGCGCCTTCATGTTCGCGCCGTCGGCGCGCACCACCGGACTGTCGTCGATGTCGGTGCGCACGAACGTCACGCCGGTGCCGGCCTCGGCCGGCCGCACGACGACGCGCGTGTCCTTGCCGGTGTGCAGACCGACGCCGCGGTATTCGACCGGGCTCTTCAGCGTGCGCTGGGCTCGGATCCGCGGGCTACCTGTTTCGGTGGTCACCAATCGGTCACTTCTGGGGGTTGGAGTTGCCCTTGTCGCCGCTCTTGTCGCCAGCCTTCTCACCGCCGGCCGCCCCGGGGGTCGCCGGCGCCGCCGCCGCGGCGGCCTTCTCGCGCTCGGCGCGCGGATCGAAGACCTTGAGATACTTGACGACGAACGGGGTGAGATCGACCTCCGGGCTCTGGTAGAGCACCGCGCGGCGCTTGTGCTGCACCAGCCGATCGCGCGGATCGAGCTCGAGCACCGGCTGCGCGCGCAAGACGATCGCGACGCCGCGATCCTCGGCGACCCGCGCGATCGCGAAGCCGAGGTCCTCGAAGATCGCCAGCTCGTAGGCCGCGATCTCGTCGTCGAACTGCTTGCCCCAGATCTTGGCCTGACCCTCGCGCACCGCGATCGCGGTCTGCAGGCGGAGCTGCTCCTGATCGTGCTCGACGGTGCCGGGCTTGTGCAGCGCCATCGCCGCGCGCAGCTCGTCGATGTCCTTCGTCATCGCGTCGATCTTCTGGGTGAAGTCGGCGGACAGCTTGGCAAGGCGCTCCTTCTCCGCGATCGCGCGACCGTAGTTCTCGATCGCTTTGTCGAGGTCGACGACCCCGATCGTGATCGCCGCCGGCGCCGGCGTCGCCGCGGCATCGCGCGGCTTGCTGTCCTGCGCAGGTGAGCCGACCGCGACGAGGGCGAACGCGAGCACACAGTGGCGGATGACCGACATGGGCGCGGCAGGTTAGCCGAAGAGCACGGCGAAGACCACGGCGACCCGTCGACCACACCGGAATGCCGCGCCGCCGGCCGCGACCTCAGGCCGTGGTCTCGATCGCCTGCGTGAGGTCGCCGAGCAGCCGATCGACGTCCTCGAGCCCGACCGCGATCCGGATCAGGCCGTCCGGAATGCCGGCGGTCCGGCGCTGTTCGGCGGTCAGCGCCGCATGCGTCGTGAACGCCGGCAGCGTCGCGAGGCTCTCCACGCCGCCGAGGCTGGCGGCACGCGCGATGACCCGCAGGCGATCGAGCACCGCGACGCCGCGGTCGAGCCCGCCCGGCACCTCGAACGCGAGCAGCGCACCGCCGCCGGTCATCTGCCGTTCGAACAGCGCGCGGTCGGGGTGGTCCGGCAGGCCCGGGTAGGTCACGCCGGCGAGCAACCCGCGCCGCGCCAGCTCCTGCAGCCCCTCGGCCAGCGCCGCGGCGTTCTGCTGCTGGGCCGCGAGCCGCAGCGCCAGCGTCGGCCAGCTGCGCTGCAGCAGCCAGGCCGCGTCGGGCGCCAGCACCGCGCCGGTGCGCCGGCGCCAGCCCTCGATCGGCCCGAGCAGCGCGTGCGGCCCCGCGACAACACCGGCGAGCACGTCGGAGTGACCGCCGAAGAACTTGGTCGCCGAATGCGCGATCAGGTCGACGCCGAGCGCGCGGCTCCGCTGGATCGGGGGCGGCGCGAACGTGCTGTCGAACAGCGTCAGCGCACCGTTCGCCCGCGCCAACGCAGTGATCGCCGCGACGTCGCACAGCCGCAGCGTCGGGTTGATCGGCGACTCGAACACCACCATCTTCGCCGGCTGCTGCAGGCGGCGCTCGAGGTCGGCGAGATCACGCGAGTGAAAGCGCTCGACCGCGACGCCGAAGCGCGGCAGGTCGTGGGTCGCGAACGCCGCGGTACCGCCGTAGACCTCCTCGGCGACCAGCACGCGGTCGCCGGCCGCGACGTGCGCCGCGATCGCGCCGCTGATCGCGGCCATGCCGCTGGCGAAACCGACCGCGCCGTCGGCGTCCTCGAGCTCGGCGACCAGGCTCTCGAACGCGCGCAGGTTGGGGTGGCCGAGACGCTGGTAGAACGGGTTGTCCGACTCGGCGCGGCCGACCGCCCGCAGGGTCTCGGCATCGGGCTGCGCCGCGGTGCTGCTGCGGTCGAGGATCGGCGCGAGCGGTCCGAGCGGCGCGCGATGCGCGCGCCGCGTGCCGTAGAGCGGAACGGGCGAAGTGGCCATGCGACGATCATCGCGCGCGGCCCGACCGGCTACCATCGCCGGGCCGATGACCGACGAGGTTCCGATCCCGCTGCGTATCCGCCGCGAGCTCATCGCCGCCGCGCGCGCCGCCGCCCCGCGCGAGATGGTCGGACTGCTCGGCTCGCGCTACGGCGGTTGCGTCACCGACTTCGTGCCGCTGCCGAACGTCGCCGCCGGCCGCGACCGGTTCGCGGTCGATGCCATCGCGTTCGCTGCCGCGGTGCAGCAGCTCGAAGCGAGCGGTGCGAGCTTCCTCGGTTTCGCGCACAGCCACCCCGACGGCCCGACCGGGTTGTCCGCGACCGACCGCCGCGAGCTCTGGCGCGACTGCGTGCAGCTGGTCTGCGGCCTCGGGGACGAGCAGATCCGGGCGTTCCGCCTGTCCCGCGAAACCGTCCGCGAGCTCGCCATCGTCGCCGCATCGGATCCCCGGTTCGGCACCGCGGGAGCCGCCCGATGATCGCCGGCATCGGAGTCGACTCGGTCGAGATCGCGCGCATCGAGGCGTTGTGGCAGCGCGGCGGCGAGCGTTTCCTCACCCGGATCTTCACGCCGGCCGAGCAGCGCTACTGCCTCGCGCGCCACCGTCCCGGCGAATCGCTCGCGGCGCGATTCGCGGCCAAGGAGGCGGTGATGAAATGCCTCGGGCTCGGTTGGACCGAGGGTCTCACGTTCGTGGAGATCGAGGTCGAGCGCGCGCCGAACGGCGCCGTCGGCGTGCGGCTGCACGGCGCCGCCGCCGGCCGCGCAGCCGCCCTCGCGATCGCCCGTGTGCACGTCAGCCTGACCCATACCGCCGAGCTCGCGACCGCGTTCGCAGTGGCCGAACGCTGAACCGCGTCCAGGATCGGGACGAGCCGGGCGTCGCGTTCTGCAGCAACCGCGCTGTGTCGACGAAACAGCCGGTGTGGCGGGTTCCCGGAAGCTCGCGCTCGCGGTCTGTGCGGGCGCGCTGAGCGCGTGCGCCACGGTTCCGTACCGCGAGCGCCCGGCCGCGATCGAACGCGAGCTCGCGGCGTCGCCGGCGGTC
>JAGQRB010000946.1 GCA_020425925.1 Planctomycetota bacterium | reverse complement strand
TTCTTCCAGGGCAACCGCCTGCTCGTCGAGCGGCTGGTGGCGGGCGCGCTCGCGGACGAGGGCGGCGAGCTCGCGTTCGACCTCTACGCCGGCGTCGGATTGTTCTCGCTGCCGCTCGGCGACCGCTTCGCGCGCGTCGTCGCGGTCGAGGACGAACGTCGCGCCGCGACGCTCGGCCGCGTCAACACCAAGATCAACGGCTGCGACAACGTCACCTACCTGCGCGCGACCACCGAGCAGTTCCTGCAGGGCAACCGCGGCCCGAACGGCGAGCGCCCCGATCTCGTCGTGCTCGATCCGCCGCGCGTCGGCGCGAAGCCGGCGCTGCCGGCCTTGCTCGAGCTGCGCGCGCGCCGCATGGTCTACGTCTCGTGCGATCCTCAAACGCTGGCGCGCGACCTGCGCGCACTGAGCGATGGCGGCTACGTCGTCGAGAGCGTCGAGGCCTACGACATGTTCCCGCAGACCTACCACGTCGAGAGCGTCGCACGCCTGCGATTCGAGGGCTGAATGGAAACTCGCCACATCTCGTTCGACGACACCCGCATCGCCGTGCACATCGCGGGCAGTGGGCCGCTCGCGGTCCTGTTGCACGCCTACCCGCTCGACCACCGCATGTGGCTCGACCTGATGACCAGCCCGCTCGCCGAGAGCCGCACGTTCGCCGCGATCGACCTGCGCGGCCACGGCGACTCGCCGTGGTGCGGCAACAACGTGCACTCGATGGAGATGTTCGCCGACGACGTGTCGGCGGTGATCCGCACGCTGACCGACGACCCGGTCGATGTCGTCGGCGTGTCGATGGGTGGCTACGTCGCGCAGGCGCTCGTCGCGCACCACGGCGATCTCGTCAGCTCGCTCGCCCTGGTCGACACCCGCGGCCGCGACGACACCGAGGAGCAGCGCGCCGGTCGCGACGCGGCGATCGCGACGCTGCTGTCCGAAGGGCGCTCGGCGATCGCGGCCGCGATGAGCGGCAAGCTGATCGCGGCGCGACCGGCCGACGACCCCCACCACCAGATGCTGCGCGCCCGCATCGTGACGATGATCGAGTCGCTGCCGACGGAGACCATCCTCGCCGACCTGCGCGGGCTGCGCGATCGCCGCGATCGCACCGAGTCGACGAGCGGCGTCGCGGTGCCGGTGCTCGTCGCGGTCGGCGAGCACGACCCGATCACGCCGCCGAGCGAGACGGCGGCCTGGGCGGCGACGATCCCCGGCGCGCTGCACGTCGTCGTGCCCGGCGCCGGCCACCTGCCGCCGATGGAGAACCCCGCCGAGTTCGTGCGCGTGCTGACGGCCTTCTGGGACGGCATCGCCGACGGCGATGCCGACGACTGAGATCGGCTACGGCAGCGTGCCGATCAGGAGCCGCGTGTAGTTCGAGACCGTCAGCCCGCCCGGCGCGCTGGCGTCGAAGCCGTACCAGTGGCCGTAGATCCGCAGGCCGTCGAACACCGAGCTGTTCGGCAGCGCGATCGGGTGGTTGGCGGTACCGTTGGCGCTGGTCAGCTTGAACGTCGAGGCGACGTTGTCGTTCCAGGTCCAGCAGTTGGTGAACCCCGAGGCCGTGAGACTGGTGTTGGTCTGGGTGAAACCGAGCTGAAGGATCGCGCCGGCGCCCGGCAGCGCGTTGTCGAGGGTGTAGCGGAAGGTCGTGCCGGGCGCGCCGCTGCCGGTGTGGCCGGCGACCAGCGGGCCGCAGGCGGTGCCGAACTCGCCGCCCTCGCCGCACGCGTACTCGACGCGGATCTTGGTCGCGAGGCTGTCGATCGCGCCGGTCGCGGGCTGCGAGGCGAAGCCCCAGCCGTGGGCCCAGAGCCGCTCGCGATCACCGCGGTGGTAACCGCCGACCTGGCCGTCGCTGTTGAAGCAGCCGCGCGCGAAGATCTCGACGACGACGTCGTCGACACCGTTGTAGTGGAACGGCGTCGTCAGACCGATGCCGTTCCACTGGTCGGCGATCGTCTGCCGGGAGTAGTACGACTGGTTGAGCACGGTGGTGAGTCCCGTGCCTGCCATGTTGGTCGCGAACGTCGTGCTCAGCGCGTAGCCCGCGGGCCGGTGCACCATCCGGATCTGCAGGATGCGGTTGTACGCGCGCCCGTTCGTCGACGGCGCGAACGACAGCTCGGTGATGTCACCGGCGCCGGCGAGCTCGTTCTGCCGCAGCACCTGCTGGTAGATCTGGTTGTGGAACGAGCTCGCGTCGACGACATAGCCGAGGGTCACGTTCGGCATGCGAGGGTTGAAGACGGGCGCGGTGAACGGCACGTTCGATGCCGAGCCCCCGGATACCGCCAGGTTGCCGTCGGAGTACGAACTCGCGATGTTGGTGTAGTCGTGATCGAAGTTGCGCGCGACGATCGCGATGCCGTAGGTGAAGCCGCCGCCGATGTAGAGGCCGCGATCGAGACGCAACCGGCTCGGCTGATCGACACCGACCGCGACCCCCTTCGCCGCGGTCCACGCGGTCCAGCTCGCCATGTTGGTCTCGCTGCCGGCGTATGTCCCGAGCCGGTAGTACACGTCGGCCTCGATCGGGGTGCCCGCGCCGATTCCGGTGTTGACGTCGATCGCGTGGATGTAGCTGTTGTTCACCCCGAGGACGTCGAAGTAGATCGCGCCGCCGATCGAACCGCCGTTGTTGCCGGTGAAGAGCGTCGACAGGGTCTGCAGGCTGTTGGTGACGCCGAACGGGATGACGTTGAGCGGACCGGCGGCGGCGTTGCTGTCCGGGATGTTGCGATCGCAGCCCGCCTGCAGCGTGACATCGAGGTTGACCGGCGAGTCGTAGGAGGTGACCGTCACCGGGATCGTCTGGCTGACGTGGTCCGGTGCCGCGAACGTCACGCTCCAGCTGCCGAGCGGCAGCCACAGCCCGTAGCGGCCGTCGCGGCCGCGGCTCCTGGTGACCTCGCCGTGGTTGAAGACGTTCGGCGTGTAGGTGATCGTCGCGCCGAGCGGCGCGTTGCCCTGGCTCGAGCGCACGTGACCGCGCCGCGCCGGCCGCCACACCGTGCAGGCGCGCCGGATGCCGGGCCAGACGCGCGCCTCCTCGACCAGCGTCGTCGAGTACGGCGGCTGGAACGAGGTGCCGATCTCGGTCAGGAAGGACAGCGTGCCGCCCGACGCCCAGTGGTCCTCGGGAGCCTCACCGGCACCGGACGGGTCGCGCTTCTGGTAGCTCATCGGCGCGCGCAGGTCGTCGACGTAGCGTTCGATGAAGTTGGACATCGTGGTGCTCACGGTCGCGCACGGCGCGTAGGTCCGCAGCACCTCCTGCCCGGAGCTGTGGAAGTCGAGGTAGATCTCGGGGCGCAGCCGCGCGATCAGGTTGCGCATCGTCTGCGTCTCGGGCTCGCTGCCGGCCGACGGACCGCGGTAGGTCTCCGAACTCGTCGTCGACGACGAGCCGCAGAGCCCCCAGAGGAACGGGTAGTTGCGGTTGTTGTCGACGCCGAACACACCGCCGCCGTTGTTGCGCCGGTTCTTGCGCCAGCTCGGGTTGCCGCTCCAGACCTGGTTGACGCCGTCGGGGTTGACGGTCGGGACGAGGTAGAGCTCGTAACCGTTGACCAGCGACGTCAGCGTCGGGTCGGAGCCGTAGCCCGCGAGGATGCGATCGGCGGCGCCGAGCACCATGACCGGCGAATTGAGCTCGCGGGCGTGGTGCTGCGCCGCGATCACGATCGCGGGCTCGTCCTCGTCGAGCGCGACGTTGTCACTGATCTTTAGCGCGTAGATCGCGCGCCCTTCGTGGGTGAACACGCCGCCGGGCAGCGTGCTGAGATTGACCTTGCGCGCCCGCGTCGGGTTGGCCGCGACGCGAGCGTCGATCGCCGCTTCGATCTCGGCGACGGTGTAGTAGAGCGGGTCCTGGGCGAGCGCGAGCGCGCTGGCGAAGGCAGAGCCGAGAACGAGTGCGAGAGGATGGCGCATGGTGCGTTGGGTGGGGACGAGGGTCGCATGGTAGCGGCCGGATAGCGCCCGACCGGGCTGCCGTTCTCGCGGATTCCGCGCGCACCGACCGGCGGCCGAGCCGCCGGTCCGACTCAGTGCGGCAACCCGAGGCCCGCGACGACGATACGGCCGGCGCACCGCGGTCCGTCGGCGCACGTCAGGCCGCGCTTCCTGGCAACGAACGTGACGGTGACATCGACCTCGCAGGCGGCGCCGAGAACTTCGCCGGTATCGCCGTGCAGCCCGGACGGGATGTCGATCGCGAGCTTCTTGCCGGCAGCGACGTTGAACGCCTCGACCCACTCGCGCGCCCGGCCGGCCAGCGGCCGGTCGAGGCCGGTGCCGAACAGCGCGTCGATCCAGACCGCATCCGCGGGCGTCGCCGCCGGCAGTTCGCCGACCGTCACCTCGCAGCCGGCGGCGCGCAGGATCCGGAGCTGCAGCGCGGCGTCGGGCGACTTGCTCGCACTCGGCTCGGCGAGCAGCGCGATCCGGCACGCCTGCAGACCGAGGTGGCGCACCGCCGCGAGGCCGTCGCCGCCGTTGTTGCCGGCACCGCAGAGCAGCACGAAGCGCTCACCGAGCGCGCGCGCGACCTCGGCGACCGAGCGCGCGGCGTTCTCCATCAGCAGGATCGTCGGCATGCCGAGACGTTCGGCGGCATCGCGGTCGATCGCGCGCGCCTCGGCGACGGACACCACACGTTCAGCGCGCATCGTTCGCTCCGTTCGTTCCGTTCGCGTCGCTGGCCGTGGGCTCGGCCACCCCGCCGCGCACGGCCGCGCGCACGCGCAGCAGCAGCTCGAGATCCGCGCTCGGATCGAGCGCGCGCAGATCGACGAAGCCGCTCTGCGCGGTGCCGAGCAGCTCGCCGCTGCCGCGGATCGCGAGGTCGGCCTCGGCGAGCGCGAAGCCGTCGGTCGTGCCGCAGACCGCGCGGATCCGGGCCGTGCGTGGGCCGCAGAGCAGGCAGAGCCCGCGCCGGCGGCCGCGACCGACGCGTCCCCGCAGCTGGTGCAGCGTCGCGATGCCGAAGCGGTCGGCGTTGACGACGACGACGAGCGTCGCCGCCGGCACGTCGACTCCGACCTCGAGCACGGTGGTCCCGACCAGGACATCGATCGCGCCGGCGCGGAAGGCGTCGAGCGCGGCCTGGCGCTCGGCCGGCTTCATGCGGCCGTGGACCAGGCCGCAGCGATGCGCCCGCGACAGCGCGGCGTGCAGCCGGATCACCCCGCCCTTCTCGCCCTCCTCGCCGACCGCCGGACAGACGACGAAGACACGGCCGCCGCGCCGCACCGCCCGCGCGATGCTCTGCAGCGCGCGCTGCCACTGCTCGGTCGCGAGCCAGACCGCGGGCACCGGACGCTGGCCCGGCGGTCGCTGTCGCAAGGTAAGCACGTCGAGGTCGCCGAACAGGGTCAGCGCGAACGTGCGCGGGATCGGCGTCGCCGTCATCACCAGCACGTGCGGGTTGCTGCCCTTGTGCACCAACGCCATGCGCTGATCGACGCCGAAGCGGTGCTGCTCGTCGACGATCGCGAGCCCGAGCTCGGGCAGTTCGGTGCCGAGCGAGAGCAATGCGTGCGTGCCGAACCAGAGCGCCGGTCCCGTTGTCGCCGCCGCCGGCGCCGAAGCATGCTCGAACAGCGGCAGCTCCGGCTCGGCGGTGTTCTTCGCCGCGGCCCGCGTGGTCGCGGTCAGCAGCTGGACGCGCACGTCGCTGTCGGCGAGCCAGCGCGAGACCGTCGCATGATGCTGTTCGGCGAGCAGCTCGGTCGGCGCCAGGAACGCGACACTCGCACCGCGCGCGAGCACCGCGAGCGCGGCGGCGACCGCGACCGCGGTCTTGCCGGTCCCGACGTCGCCCTGCAGCAGCGCGCCGAGCGCGGCCGGACCGGCGAGGCCCTGCCACAGCGCGCGCACCGCCCGGTCCTGGTCGCCGGTGAGCTGCAGCGGGATGCGGCCGAGGATGCGCTGCGCGAGCACCTCGTCGACCGGGAAAGCCCGCGCCGGCCGCGCCGCGCGTGCGCGTCGCGCGCGTTCGACGGCCTCGAACAACGCCACCGCCTCGCGCACCGCAAAATGCAGCCGCGCGCGCTCGTGGGCCGCGATGTCGGCCGGCCGGTGCATCGCGAACAGCAGCTCGCGCACCGAACCGTCGTGGTCTTCGAGGCCGGGCGGCAGCGGCTCGCGCTCGCGTTCGAGCCGGTCGCAGTCGACGCGCTCGAGACCGGCGGCGATCCACGCCGCCAGCCGCGCGTGCGAGATCGCCGCGACCTCGGGATAGCGCAGTTGGACCTCGCCTTCGGGACGCGAGTCGAGCGGCAGGATCTTCGCGGTCTCGAGCAACCAGCGGCTCGACTTGCGCGCCAGCGTCCCCTCGACGGCGCGACGCTGACCGACCGCGTAGTTCTTGCGCAGCCACGGCTGGTTGAAGAAGCGCGCGGCGAACAGCGCACCGTCGGCAGCCGCGAACGTCACCGTCACCATCGCGCGGCGGCCGGGCAGCCACGCCAACGCGGTGTTGTGCACCGTGCCGCGCAGCCGCACGAGCTCCCCGAGCGCGCTCTCGTCGGGGCTCTCGAGCTCGCGCAGCGCGCGATAGCGCCGCGGGAACCACCGTACCAGATCGCCGACCGTGCGGAGACCGGCGGCCGCGAGTCGCGCGGCCGTGGTCGGACCGATTCCCGGCAACCGAACGAGCGGCGCGTCGGGATCGAGCGCGGTCGTCGTATCGGCGCTGGCTCCGCGCGTGACCATCCGGACATGTGTAGCCAGGACCCCGCGTCACGGGTAGCTTGGCCGGCGCTTTGAACGAGCTGACGGACCAACAGACCGAGTTCCTGAATCGCTACGGCTTCGACGCCGAGCTGTTCCACGGTTGGCAGAGCGCGGTGGCCGAGGGCCGCATGTCGCAGGCCGGCAACGTCGTCACCGACGAGCTGCTGGCGCCGCCGCCGGGCTCGATCGCCAAGGTGCCGCCGAGCTCGTCCGAGGCGTTCGCCGAGCTGCGCGAGCTCGGCCGCGCCGCGATCCGCCGCGGCGAGCTCGGCGTCGTCGTGCTCAACGGCGGCATGGCGACCCGCTTCGGCGGCGTCGTCAAGGGCGTCGTGCCGGTGCTCGGCCAGGATCGCTCGTTCCTCGCACTGGCGATCGAGGACGCGCTCGGGATCCAGCGCGAGTGCGGCGGCGGTCGCATCGGGATCTTCCTGATGAACAGCTTCGCGACCGACGAAGCGACCAAGGCCCACCTCGAGGCGCACGAGAACTTCGGCGCCGATTCGGCGCAGGTGACCTGCTTCACGCAGTTCGTCTCGCTGCGCATGCAGAAAGACGGCGCGGTCTTCCACCTCGAGAGCGGCGACGTCTCGCCCTACGGCCCCGGCCACGGCGACTTCGCGCCCGCGTTCCGACAGAGCGGGATGCTGCAGCGTTTCCTCGACGGTGGTGGCAAGTACGTGCTGGTGCGCAACGTCGACAACCTCGGCGCCCGCGTCGACCCGGTCGTGCTCGGCCATCACATCAAAGCCGGCCGGGAAGCGACGTTCGAGGTCGCGCCGAAGTGGCCCGAGGACGTCGGCGGCAGCCCGTACCTCTACGGTGGCCGCACCCAGCTCATCGAGCAGGTGCGCTACCCCGCGGGCTTCGATCCGAACATCGTCGACGTGTTCAACACCAACACCGCCTGGTTCACGGCGGGGGCGCTCGACCGCGACTTCGATCTCGGCTGGTACTACGTCGAGAAGAAGGTCGAGGGCAGGACCGCCGTGCAGGTCGAGCACCTGATCGGCGAGATGACCGCCCACCTGTCGACGTCGTTCCTGCAGATCCGCCGCAGCGGCCGCGAGACGCGTTTCCTGCCGATCAAGACCCCCGAGGACCTCGACGGCGCGCGCGACGAGATCGCCGAGATGTACGACGGGGCCGGCGAGGACGGCTAGACTCCGCACATCGTGCCGGCGGATCCGATGCCCGGTCCGAGCGATCCGATCGACCGCCTGCTCGATGACGGGCCCGGACACGCAAGATCCGGGTCCGACGTGCCGATAGCACCGGACGATGGCAGCCGGCGCGAAGACGACGACGATGCAGGCGCAGTACGCCGCCTGGCCGTACCCGCAGGTCCCGCTGCTCGCCAGCCTGCCGAGCACCCACCCGTTCGAGCTCCATGCCGACTGGCTCTGGGACCGCTGTGGCAGCGGCCCGGCGCCGGAGCAGCCGCGGATCTGGGTCGCGGGCTGCGGCACGTTCCAGCCGTACGCGTTCGCGGTCGCCAATCCGCACGCCGAGATCGTCGCCGGCGATCTCAGCGAACCGAGCCTGCGCATCGCGGCGCGGCGCTGCCGCCTGCACGGCCGCAAGAACGTGACGTTCGCGCCGCTCGACCTCGCGGACGAGTCGACCTGGCCCGACGGCGAGTTCGACCTGATCGAGTGCTACGGCGTGCTGATGAACCTCGCCGATCCGTTGCGCGTGCTGCGCGGGCTGCGCTCGCGCCTCACCGCTGGCGGCGTGCTGCGGCTCATGGTCTACCCGCAGTGGTCGCGGTCGCGGGTGTTCCAGATCCAGCGACTGGCCCGCCTGCTCGGGCTGCACGCCAACGATCCGAGCCATCCGTCGCGACTGCGCGCGCTGATGAAGCGACTGCCGCGGGCCCATCCGCTGCGCTTCGCATTCACGACCTATCGCGACAGCCGGAACGACGCCGGCATCGTCGACGGGTTCCTGCACGCGGGTGACCGCGGCTTCTCCGCGTTCGAACTCGGCGCGTTGCTGCGGGATGCCGACCTGTCGCCGGCCTACTGGTTCCACCGCCCGTGGGGCCAGCC
>JAGQRB010000945.1 GCA_020425925.1 Planctomycetota bacterium | reverse complement strand
GTAGAGCACCGCGAAGCTCGCGGTGGCAGGTCGCAGGCCGTCGAGCGTGAGCTGGAAGTTGGTCGAGTTCTCGAACGGCTGCCCGGCCATGCGGGTCACGCCGTGGCGGCTGCGGCCGAACTTCCAAGGCCCGAACAGCTCGTAGACCACGCTGCCGGTCGCGGTCTGCACCACGGAGAGCAGCCGCATCTCGCCGCGCTGGATCGGTCGCAGCAGCCGGTAGACCTCGAGGCCGGCGGCGACGCCGCCTTGCACGCCGCCGGCGTTCGGCACCTGCAGGTTGCCCCAGAAGCGCGTGCCGGTCGGCCGGGAGTCGTAGGCCGAGTACTCGTGGCCGTTGACGCGCAGCGTGCCTGCCGGAGTCGTCTCCGGCAGGCTGCTGAAGAAGTAGTGCTTGCCGAACACCGCGTCGTAGCCGACGCCGGCGCTGCGCGGCGGGAACTGGCCCGGGAACGTGCGGATCACGCTGCCGTTGACGCGTTCGACCTCGAAGCCGTTGCCGAGCTGATCGACGATCAGGAACGTGCCGTTGCCGGTGTCGCCGTCGGGGTTGAACGCGAGGCCGAGCGGTTCGGGCGTGGTGCCGGGCAGGGTGACGCTCAGGAAGCTGGCGACCAGCTGGCCGGTCGTCGGGTCGATCGTGCGGATCACGACGTTGTTGCCCGGCGTGCCGCGGCGGTCGACGACGAGGTGCACGAACTGCTGGTGCTGACCGGTCGACAGCCGGATCGTCTCGATCGCGAGGTCGGAGGCCCCGAACGGCGCGGTGCCCGGCGTGTCGGGCAGCGTCGTGCCCGCAACCGGTGTGCCGTTGATGAAACGGATGATCTGGTGCTGGTTGGCCACGGTCGGCGCCAGCGCGCTGATCCAGTACGAGCGCAGGAACGTCGTCGCGTTCTCGGTCATGCCGGCGGCGACGCAGGTGCGGCCGGTCGCGGCCGTGAGATCGAGGCCCAGCGGTCCGAAGGTCGCGGTGTCGACCGCGCCGAGTGCGTCGCCGTCGGCGTCGGCATCCTCGACCTTGACGCAACGGCTGTTCACGAACAGGTTGTCGATCGCGACGTTGTCGTTGAAGTTGGTGGACAGGTTCCAGGAGAAGTCTTCGTCGGCGGGCTGTGGCCAGAGCTCGGCGTCGATCGTGACGGTCTCCCAGCCGTTGCCGATCGGCACCGATTTCCACGTCATCGAGCTGCGTTCGTACTGGCTGAGCTGTTGGTCGAGGTCGTCGACGATCGAACCGACGCTGCCCTCGAAGGCATCGAACTGCACCAGGAAGATCTTCACCCAGTTGAGGTGCGGATCGTTGTCGACCGTCAGCGAGATCTGGGCCTGCTGCGGCGAGCCGTTGCCGACGATGCCGTAGACATCGGTGTGGCCACCGAGCGACGGGATGACCTGCAGCGGGCCGGTCGGCACCATCTGGGTCACGTTCGGGTTGTACCAGCTCGGCGTCGCGATCTGCTGGGGCACCAGCGGCGCCGGACCGCTGAAGTTCCAGAACAGGCTCACCGTCTCGTCGTCTTGCACGGCCCACCACGGCGGGCCGTCGAGCGGCGACTGCTGTGCGGCGAGCGGACTGCCGAGCAGCGCCGTGGCGAGCGCGCCCGGGATCAGGAAGGTCTGGTGGTTCATGGCGATGCGGGTCGTGGTTGGCAGGGTGGTCGGTCGGGTGTCGAGAGGTCAGTCGGGCTTGCGATCGAGCGTCGTGCGTTCGGCGGCGGTGAGCGGCGGAAGTCCGAGCGCGCGCGCGCGTTCGACCGGGTCGGTCGGCCAGATCCGCGTCGTGCCGTCGGTGAACGTGGTCGCCGCCCAGCGGCCGTCGGGGCCGAACGCGATGCTCTCGACCGCGCTCGAATGGCCGTCGAAGCGGAGCTGCTCGGTGCCCTCGTCGACGTTCCAGAGTCGGACGCGGCTGCCGTCGTCCTTGCCGCTGGTCAGCAGCAGTCGGCCGTCGCGGCTCCAGGTCGCGTGCTGCACCGGGCTGCCGGCGTCGATCGTGTGCCGCGTCGCACCGGCGAGATCGCTGATGCAGACGATGCCGGTGGCGCCGGCCGTGAGCACGGCGTCGCCGTCGGGATGAAACGCGACCTGCGTCAGCGCGGCGCCGGTGCCGCCGATCTCGCCCTTGGCCTGGCCGCCGGGCAGCGACCACAGCCGCGCGACCGACTCGCCGGCTTCGACGGTCGCGAGCAGCGTGCCGTCGCGCGACAGGTCGGCGGCAACGATCTCCTCGCGGCGCACGAGCTTGCAGACCTCGGAGAAGTCGTTGGTGTTCCAGATCACGGCGACGCCGCCCTTGCCGGCTGCGAGCAGGCGGGTGCCGCCGGCGGCGAAGCGTACGATCGGCAGCGACACCGGGTCGGTCGCGAAGGTGTGGATCGGGTAGCAATCGCTGAGCCGGTGCAGGAACACCTTGCCGGTGCCGACCGTGCTGGTCGCGACCCGCTCGCCGGCGGGGTCGATGTCGAGCGCCAGCGTCGGGTTGCCGAGCTTCGGCGACACCCACAGCAGACTGCCGTCGTGCGCGTCCCATAGCCGCAGCCGCTCGTCGTCGCCGGCGGTCGCGACGCGGTCGCCGCTCGGATCGAAGCGCGCCGCCGGCACCTTGCCGGGCTGCCGCAGCGTCACCAGTCCGCGGCTCGCGGTGAAGTTCCAGAGGATCGGCTGGCGGCCGGCGATCGCAAGGATGCGACCGCCCTCGGCATCCGGCGAGAACCGCGCGGTGTTTCCGACCGCGCCGCCGACCTCGTAGCGCATCAGCTCGACGCCGGCGGCCGAGCGTTCGTTGCCGGCGTCGAACACGCGCAGCACGCCGTCGGCGCAGCCCGTCGCGACCAGCCGCCCGGTCGGATCGAAGTCGACGCTGGTCACCGCCTTGCCGTGGCCGACGAACAGTTGCTCCTCGCGCAGGCCGAGCTGGCCCGGACGCCGGCTGCCGTTGAGACGCCACAGCCGCGCGCTCATGTCGGTCGAGCCGGTCAGCAGCCGTTCGCCGCGCGCGTCGAAGCACAGCGAGGTGATCTCGCTGCCGTGCGCCGCGCTGCCGAGCAGCTCGCCGCTCTGCGCCGACCACAGCCGGACCAGTCCGTCGGAGCTCGCGACCGCCACGACCGCGCTGTCTGGCGTGAAGGCGATCGCGGTCGCGCGCTGGCCTTCGGCGATCGGCAGCCGCGCCAGCTCGGTCTCGCCCTGGGCCGCCCAGAGCTTGACGTGGTCGGCGTTGCCGAACGTCGCGACCACGCTGCCGTCGGGCGCCAGCGCCTCGGCCTGCACGAAGCGGGTGTGGCCGTCGCAGGTCGCGATGCACTCACCGGTCAGCACGTCGAAGACGCGCGCCCGGATCGTCTGCTCACCGCGCTCATCGGTGGCGTAGCCGTGCGTCAGCGCGCGTCCGCCGTCGGCATCGAACTCGACGTGTTGCACCCGTTGCCCGTGCGGCCAGATCCCGGCCGGCGTGCCGTCGTCGGTGTGCCAGAGCCGCACCGTGCCGTCGATGCTGGCGGTCGCGACCAGCTTGCCGCCGGGATGGAACGCGGCGTCGACGATCCAATGCTGGTGGCCGACGAGTCGCGCCCGCTCGCTGCCGTCGACGTTCCAGAGGATCGCGCTCGCATGGTCCGCCCCGTTCGCGTCGGTGCCGGCCGTGACCACCGTGCGGCCGTCGGACGACCAGCGTGCGCACACCGTATAGCCGGCGTGGCCGGCGAGCCGCGTGGTCCGGAAACCGCTGCCGAGCGCGTCGAGCACGGCGCTGCGCGAGTCGGACGACGGTAGTCGGTCGACCGCCTCGAGCGCGAGCAGCAGCGCGAGCCGCCGATCGAACGCGATCTGGTTCTTGCTCTCGAGCGCGAGGCGCGCCGAGTCGGCGGCGTTGACCTCGGCCTGTTTGGCCTCGCCTTCGATCAGCAGGCGGTAGACCTTGATCTTGTCCTTGATCGCCTGATCGTCGCGCTTGCCGAGCGCCTGCGTCGCGCTGTCGAACGCCGCCTGGAAGTCGCCGGCGTCGTGGTGACGTTCGGCCTCCTGCAGCAAGCGGCCGGCTTCGGCCTCGTCGGCGGCGGCGCCGTACCAGGCGTAGCCGATGCCCGTGGCGGCGACCGCGAGCACGGCCGCGGCGGCGAGCGTCTCGGTGCGGTGGCGCTTGGTCCACTTGACGAGCCGCGACAGCGCGCCGGTCGGCTTGGCGTGGATCGGCTCCCAGCTCAGGAACCGCTGCAGGTCGGCCTCGAGTTCGGCGGCGCTGGCGTAGCGGTTGTTCGGATCCTTCTCGAGCGCCTTCTGGCAGATCGTCACCAGGTCGCGCGGCACCTTCGGGTTGAGCCGGTGCGGCGACACCGGCTCCTTGAAGCAGATCTCGTAGACGATCTGCTGCATGTTGCGGCCGACGAACGGCCGCTGCAGCGTCAGCAGCTCGTAGAGAATCACGCCGAGCGCGAAGACGTCGGTGCGGTGGTCGACGGCGACCCGCTTGGCGAGCGTCTGCTCCGGGCTCATGTAGTGCACCGTGCCGGTGATCTCGCCCGACATCGACAGGCTGCCATCGCCGAGCGACTTGCTCAGACCGAAGTCGAGCAGGCGCGCCTGGCGCCGGTCGTCGATCATCAGGTTGCGCGGCTTGAGGTCGCGGTGCATGACGCCCTGCGCGTGCGCCGCCGACAGTGCCGACGCCACCTGGGCGCAGAACATCGCGCACTCGGCGACGTAGCCCTTCTCGGGCGCCAGCCCGAGCGTGCCCTCGATCGAGCTCGGCTGGTCGCCGTTTCGCAGCCGCAGATCGTCGAGGATGTCGGCGAGGTTGCGGCCGGCGATGAAGTCCATCGCGATTGCGAAGGTCCCGTCGACCTCCTCGAGGCTGTGCACCGGCACGATCGCGGGATGCCGCAGCTGCGCGGTCGCGGCGGCCTCGCGCCGGAAGCGCTCGACGTGACGGCTGCTGAGCGTGAGCCCGCTCGCCATCACCTTGAGCGCGACCCGGCGGTTCAGCGAGCGCTGCCTCGCCAGATAGACCACGCCCATGCCGCCGCGCCCGAGCTCCTCGGTGATCTCGAAGTCGCCGAACACGCGGTTGGCGTCGCCGGGCTCTTCGGCCGGCGACTCCCACGGCTGGTGTCCGAGCAGGCCGTCGAACGCGAGGAACTCGGTGCACTGGGCGACGATCCGCGCCCGCAGCGCCTCGGGATAGATCTGCACGAACTCGTCGAGCTCGGGTGCGTCGCCGCAGCTGTGGAGCTCGACGAAGCGTTCGACCGCGGCGTGCACCAGCGCGTCCTCGCTCTCGGCGCTCGCGACGCGGGCCTGCCGCGCGCCGCCACCGCCGTCGTCTGCAGCCTGCGACACGTCAGCCCTCCTGCGTGCGCGACAGCAGCCCCGACAGTCGCGCCTGGGCCCGCGACAGCAGCGCGCGCACCGCGCCCTCGGTCGGCAGCCCCATCTCGGCACAGATCTCGTCGGTGTCGAGCTCGAGGTAGCGCTTCAGCACGATGATCTCGCGCTCGCGGTCGGGCAGCTCCTGCAGCGCGCGCCGGATCCGATCGGCGAGCTCGGTCTCGTCGTGGATCTGCGACGGCGTCGCGTCCTTCGCCGGGATCGCCTCGGCGATGCGCTCGTCGATCCCGATCACGCCGCCCTCGGCCGAGCGCTTGCGGGTCTCGAGCGCGCGGATGCGCCGCACGATCTCGTACTCGGCGCCCTTCAGCAGCCAGGCCAGGAACGAGCCCTCGCCGCGGTACTCGAACTGGTGCAGCCGTCGCAACGCCGACAGGATCGCGTCGTGGGTGGCGTCCTCGCTGTCCGCCATCAGCAGGCGGTACTTCGGCCCGATCAGCTTCCGCAGCGCGGCGCGCAGGCGGTCGCGATAGCGCTGGAACAGCAGGTCGATCGCCGCGCGGTCCTGTTCGAGCGCGCGGCCGACGAGGTTGCGGGTGTTGTCGTCCAAGAACGGAGCGTGGGCCGGGAGACGTTGATTCTGCCTCCTGCCGGCCCGCCGACAAGTCGGGTCGTCGGTCATGGCGCGCTGTAGTCGCGGCGAGGGCTTGGTGAGGCTCGGCATCGGAGTCGTGCTCGACATGGGAGGAAGCGCCGGACGGGGTCCGGTGCACGCGGATTTTTCGGTGCTCGGACCCGTGGCGCGGTGCCGATGGCATGGCGGTACGGCGGCCTCGGGCCGTCCGGGCCGGGCTTTTCGCCGCTGCGCTAGACTCGCCGCCGCATGACCCTGTTCCGCGCGCTGTCCCTGCTCGCACCGCTGGCTGCCGCCGGATGCCTCGGCAGCCCCGACGCCGGCTCGGCGGTGCGCTTCGGTGCCGCCGTCGGGCGCACGTTCGGCGCGGGCCGCAACGACGTCGATGCGGAGGGCCCGGCGCTGGCGAACGTCGCCGCCGAGCTGTCGGAGGCGTGGTCGACCTCGGGGTTCCTCGAGCTCGTCGTGCCCGACGAGTCGTTCGATCTGCACCTGCGCACGATCCGCGCCGAGTCGCTGCACGCGGTCGAGGAGATCGGCGGCGAGGCGCAGCTCCGCCAGCTGCTCGTCACCGGCGCGATCTCGCGTGCGGTCGTCGATCTCGACTGGTTGCGGCTGTCGCCGCTGTTCGGTCTCGGGACCGGTTGGACCGAGCTCGACTTCCGCGGCGCGTTCGCACCGTCGGATCAGCGCGGTCTCGCGGCCGCGGTGATCGGCGGGCTCGAGGCCGAGATCGGCGGCCACGTGCTGGTCGGCGCGATGGCGTGGGCGCAGCTGTTCGGTTACCCGGGCGAGACCGAGGGCGAGGCCGAGGCGGTGATGCTCTACGGCGGTGTGCGGTTCTGACCGCGGCGATCCGCCGAACCCGTCGCGATTGTGAACCCTCGCGGACCGCGCCGGGTAAGTAGCACGCGTGCAGCCCGCTTCCCCCGAGCAGTGTTTCGTGCGCTACCGCGAGCGCGACGATCTCGACGCGCTCGCCCGGGTATTCGACGCGTTCGCCGGCCACCTGCTGCTGGTCGCCGGCCACCTCGTGCGCGACGGTGCGCTCGCCGAGGACCTGGTGCAGACGACGTTCGTCGAGGCGATGCGCTCGGCGGACCGCTACGACCCGCGCCGGCCGCTGCTGCCGTGGCTGGTGCGCATCCTGACGCACCACGCCCACAAGCTGCGCCGGCGCGAGCATCGCCGCGGCGATCCGCGGCCGCCGGCGCGCGCGGACGAACCGAGCGCCGCGACCGCCGCGATCGACCGCGAGCTCGTCGCCGCGGTCGAGCACACGCTCGCGAACCTGCCGCTGCACTACCGCCAGGTGCTGACGTTGCGCCTGGTGCACGACCTGCCGCCGACCGCGATCGCGCACGCGCTCGGCTGTCCGCCCGAGACCGTGAAGACGCGGCTGCGGCGCGGCCTCGAGCTGCTGCGCGCCTGGCTGCCGCGCGGCATCGCGACGGCGCTCGCGTTCGCGC
>JAGQRB010000944.1 GCA_020425925.1 Planctomycetota bacterium | reverse complement strand
GAGCAGCTCGCGCGCCACGCGCTGACGCACACGCCCGACGACCCGACGGTGCTCGTGCTGCTCGCCGATCAGGAACTGCAGCAGGCGCTCGCCGGTGACACCGCGCAGTGGACCGCCGCGCGCGAACACTACCGGCGCGCGGTCGAGAACACGCCGGCGGCCAGCAACGGCGTGGTGCGCCGCACGCTGTCGGCCGGCAAGCTCGGGCTGGCGTGGTGCCTGGCGTTCGATCCGACGCGCGCGCGGCCGGCGCCGGCGCAGGTTCTCGCGGCGTTCGAAGACGCGATCGCGGCCGGCCCCGAGAACCCGGCGGCCTGGGTCGGCCTCGGCGTCGCGCGCGGCATGGCCGGTCAGGACGGCCCGGCCGACGAAGCGTTCGAACGCGCGCTCGCGCTCGACCCGGACAACTCCGAGGCCTGGTGCAACCGTGGCTACCTGCACCTGCAGCATCGCCGCTTCGCCGCCGCCGCCGACTGCCTCGACCGGGCACTGCGCGCCGACCCGGGCAACGCTCGCGCGCGCGAGCTGCGGTCGCAGGTTCCTCGGGCGCGGTGATTCCGGGTTACCTCAGCGACGGAACGGGACTAGCTCGTCGACTCGCCGGAGGGTGAGCCACGACCGGGGTGGACCATGCAGGACCTCACTACCCGACTGATCACGACCTTACTGACGGGCTGCGCCGCCGCACAGGTTCCGGGCTTCGTGACGACGACAGCCTGGCCGCTGGTCACCCACTTTCCATTCCTCGTCGATCTCGACAACGACGGGCAACCTGAGGTGTTGGACCCCTGGGTCTTGCTGTTTGCCCAGCCGGGCGTCACTCTCTCGTACAGGCGACTGCTCGGGAACGGCGAGTGGGCCCCCGGTTCATCGTTCACGTCCCTTGCGTTCGCGCAGTTCACCGGTCACGTGGTGCGCGCCGCAGGCGATGCCAACGGCGACGGCAACCCCGACGTCTACGTCAACCGGACGATCGGAGGCCAAGGCGCCCCAGGGCCCGGCGCGAACCCCTTCCGGGATCTGCTCTGGCTCGGTGACGGCGCCGGCAACCTAACCGACGGGTCGCATCTGCTGCCTCCGACGATGACGAATGCACAGGACGCCGAGTTCGCGGACTTCGACGGCGACGGCGATCTCGACCTCGTGATCTGCGACGTCGCGGGACTCCTGCTCTGGATCAACGACGGCAGCGGTGCCTTCTCCGACCAGAGCTTCCGGATTCCGAACAACACCACCTACGTACCCTGGCGCTGCGCGGTGTTCGATGCGGATCACGATGGAGATCTCGACGTTCTCGTATCGAACGGCTACGGCACCTTCCAGCCGACAGTGCTCTACGAGAACGGCGGCAACGCCTGGTTCCGCGCGCACTTGCAGACTCAGGCCGTCTCGCGAATCGCAGATCTCCACCTCGTGGATGCCGACAGCGACGGCCATGACGATGTAGTCGCGGTCTACCCCACACAGACGACCGTCTTCGTATCGCGTCCGAACCAGACGCAGATGACCCTGGCGCCGCAACTGCTGCCTCCGATTCCCACCGGCACGGAGCCCTACTACTGTTTCGTGATTGACGTGGATGGCGACGGCGATCGTGATCTCGTCGTCGAGCGCTACGGGGGGAATACCTTCGAATACTGGCATAACACGGGCAGCGGCTTCGTGGTGACACCGAACGTGCTGCCGCCGACGACCGCGGTGAGATACGTGATCGACTTCGACCACGACGGCGATGAGGACATATATGGCTCGGTCGTCGGCGTGAACTCTCTCGTCTGGCTAAGCAACACATCCCGCGAATTCGTCCGCGTCACCGACCCGGTCCGCGGCGCGATGTTTACCCACGACGTCTACGCCCGCGCCAACGACCTCGTCGCGGTCGGGATCTCAACGCACTACCTGCGCCAACCGTTCGGTTCGCTCGGCCTGCTTTACCTCGACCCGGCACAGTCCGCGACGATCGCGCTGCTGACCTTCCCGACGCGCGGCCGCCAGACCGTCTCGGTCGCGATCCCCAACCTGCCCTGGCTCGTCGGCCAGGAGCTCTGCGTCCAGGGCGTCGATGTCGACCTCGCCACCGGCACGATGCACCTCACGAACGCGCCCGCCGCAACGGTGCAGTAGCGCATGAGCAACGGAGAGACGCAGCTTCCCGACTTCGCCGGGGGACGGCAATGACGCAACGCGTACTCCGGTCGATGGCCATCACGCTGGCCGGGTGCGTTGCGGCTCAGGGCCCGGCCTTTGTCGTTTCGCCCGCTTGGCCCTACGCCAGCGCGATCCCCTTCCTTGCCGATCTCGACAACGACGGAGTCCCGGAAGAACTGCAGCCAGTGACGCTGGCCACGAACCAGGCCGGAATCACGCTCACGTATCGACGCCTGCTCGGGAACGGCGAATGGGTGATGGGCCCATCGTTCACATCTCCCGCGTTCGCCCAGATCACGGCGCACGTGGCGCGCGCGGCCGGCGACGTCGATGGCGATGGCAACCAGGACGTCTACGTCAGCCGCACGATCGGCGGCCAAGGCGCCCCAGGGCCCGGCGCGAACCCGTTCCGGGATCTGCTCTGGCTCGGTGACGGTGCCGGCAACCTCACCGACGGGTCGCATCTGCTGCCTCCGACGATGACGAATGTGCTGGACGCCGAGTTCGCGGACTTCGACGGCGACGGCGATCTCGACCTCGTGATCTGCGACGTCGCGGGACTCCTGCTCTGGATCAACGGCGGCAGCGGTGCGTTCTCCGACGAGAGCTTCCGGATTCCGAACAACACCACCTACCTGCCCTGGCGCTGCGCGGTGTTCGATGCGGATCACGATGGCGACCTCGACGTGCTCGTGTCGAACGGCTACGGCCCCTTCCAGCCGACGATCCTCTACGAGAACGGCGGCAACGCCTGGTTCCGCGCGCACCCGCAGACTCAGGCCGTCACGGGCAAGGCGGATCTCCACCTCGTGGACGCCGACAACGACGGCCATGACGACGTGGTCGCGGTCTACTCCACACAGACGACGGTCTTCGTGTCGCGCCCGAGTCAGACGCAGATGACGTTGGCGCCGCAACTGCTGCCGCCCATGCCCTCCGGCACCCAGGTCTACGGCTGTCTGCCCCTGGACGGCGACGGAGACGGCGACAAGGATCTCCTCGCGGTCCGCTATGGCGCGGGGTCGACCTGGGAATACTGGGAGAACACCGGCACGGGCTTCTTGCCGGTCCCCGCCGCGCTCCCTCCTGCCGCGCGCTTCTACTACGCGATCGACTACGACCACGACGGCGATGAAGACGCGTTCGGCGATATGCCGGGGACTTGGAACGTGACCAGGTGCTTCAGCAACACATCCCGCGAACTCGTCCGCGTCACCGACCCGGTCCGCGGCGCGATGTTCACCCACGACGTCTACGCCCGCGCCAACCACCTCGTCGCGGTCGGGATCTCGACGCACTACCTGCGCCAACCGTTCGGCTCGCTCGGCCTGCTCTACCTCGACCCGGCACAGACCGCGACCATCGCGCTGCTGAGCTTCCCGACGCGCAGCCGCCAGACCGTCTCGGTCGCGATCCCGAACCTGCCCTGGCTCGTCGGCCAGGAGCTCTGCGTCCAGGGCGTCGACGTCGACCTGACCGCCGGCACGATGCACCTGACGAACGCGCCAGCCGCACTGGTGCAGTAGCTCCGAACGAAGCCGCCGCGACGACCTTGGCGGCGACCGTCGCGCGTGGCAATCTGGCGGACCATGACGACCGCTCGCCCGCTGCTCTGCCTCGCGCTGACCGCCGGCTGCACCGCTCAGGACGGCCCACCCGCCGAGTTCGGCCGCATCGCCTGGCAACGCGACTTCGCGGCCGCGAGTGCCCAGGCCGAACGCGAGCACGCGCCGCTGCTGCTGTTGTTCCAGGAGGTGCCCGGTTGAAGCACCTGCCGTGACTTCGGAGCTCACGTGCTGAGCCACCCACTGATCGTCGAGGCCGCCGAGACGCTGTTCGTGCCGGTCGCCATCAAGAACAACACCGAAGGCGACGCCGACGCCAAGGTCCGCGAACGCTTCGGCGAAGCCGCCTGGAACAACCCGGTGGTGCGCTTCGTCGGCCCCGGCGCGCGCGATCTCGCGCCGAAGCTGCACGCCGACTGGACCGTCACAGCACTCGCGACCGGCATGGTCGAGGCACTCGGCACGAGCAAACGCCCGGTGCCCGACTGGCTGTGGCTGCTGGCCCACGAGGAGCAGGCGCGGCGGCGCGGGCTCGAGCGCGCGGTGTTTGCGCAGGCTTGATTCTGGACCGGCGAGGCCGAGTTCGGTCTCCTCGACGGGGTCATGGCGACGCGCGCGGGTTGGCTCGACGGTCACGAGGTCACCGAGGTCTGGTTCGACCCGGCGGCGCTGTCGTTCGCCGAGCTGCTCGCGGCCGGGCGCGAGCACGACTGCGCGCGGCTGGCGTGGACGACCACGAACGCGCAGTTCGAGCTGGCGCGTACGAAGCTCGGTGACGGCGCCAAACGCCTGACCACCGAGCCGCGCGCGGATCGTGAACCGAAGTACTACCTGCTGCAGACGCCCTACCGCCACGTGCCGATGACCGCAGCGCAGGCCGCGCGCTGCAACGCCGCGCTCGCGCCGGGCGCCAAGGTCGACGCGAAGCGCTGGCTCTCGCCGCGCCAGCTCCGGCTGCTCGAACGGATCGCGGCCGACGGCGAACGCGAGTGGCCCGTTGCGATCGGCCAGCCGATCGCCGACGCGTGGGCGCGCCTCGAACGCTGAGCCGGCTCGGCTGGCTCGCGCTGCCGCCGCTGGCGGCACTCGCGGCCTACCACGGCGTGCACGAGTTCGGCTTCGTGTTCGACGACGACGGCGCGATCGAGCACAACGTCGCCCTGCGCGGCGGTGACTGGTGGCACGCGGCGTTCGGGACCTACAACTCGCTGAGCAACCGCCCGCTCGCCTGTCTCGCGCTGAGCCTCGATCTTCCGCTCGGCGCCTGTGCGATGCACGTCGTGAGCCTGCTGCTGCACGCCGCCAACAGCGTGCTGGTCGCGCTCGTCGTCGGTGCGCTCGGCGCGCGCCCGGCGATCGCGGCGCTGGCGGCGGCGATCTGGGCGGTGCATCCGCTCGGCGCCGACGCAGTCGCCTACCTGACGCAGCGCTCGATGCTGCTGATGGCGGGGTTCGCGCTGCTCGCATTCCTGGCGCTGCTGCGCTCGCACCGCTCGCCGCGGCCGCTTCGCTGGCGCGTGCTCTGCGTCACCGCGACGGCGCTCGCACTCGCCAGCAAGGAGGAGAGCGCCGGGCTGCCGCTGCTGCTGATGCTCGCCGACCGCGCGTTCGGGGCGACGAGCTGGCGCGACGCGGCGCGGCGCTGGCCGTTCTGGTTCGCGCTCGCGTGCACCTGGCTCGTGCTGCTCGGCTGCGTCGCGCTCGGGCCGGTGAACCCCACCGTCGGTTTCGCGACGATCCCGCCCGCGACCGCCTGGGAGTGGCTGCTGACCGAGACCCAGTCGCTCGCGCACTACCTGCGCTCGGTGCTGGTGCCCAATGACCTCCGCGGCGTCTACGACTTCGCGGTCGTGCGCTCGATCGGCCCGGCGCTGCTGCCGGGGCTCCTGCTGGCGGCGGCGTTCGTCGCGACGGTCATCGCGCTGATCCGCAGGCCGCGGGTCGGTTTCGCCGGCGCCGTGTTCTTCGTGCTGCTCGCACCGACGTCGAGTTTCTTCCCGATCATCACCGAGCCCTGCGCCGACCGGCGCATGTACCTGCCGCTGCTCGCGTTCGTCGTGCCGCTGGCGCTGCTCGCCGAGCGCCGCCTGGAACGCCGGCCGGCGCCGACACCCGTGCTGGCCGGCAGCGCGATCGTGATCCTCGCGCTGCTGGTCTGGCAAACCCACGGCGCCACCGCGATCTACCGCGACGAGCAGACGTTCTATCGCCACGCCTACGCCGGCAACGAGCTCACCAACGACAGCTTCATGAGCGGCAAGATCCTGCACGCCAACGCCCGGCTCGAACGCGAGCGCGGCAACGTCGCGCGCGCCCACGAGCTGGTCGCGCGCGCAATGAAGTGCGAGGCGCCCGGCCGCGCCGAGCGGCTGGCCTGGGCCAACGTCCAGCGCGAGCTCGGCCGCGACGGCGAGGCCGAGGCCGAGTTCCGCAAGATCATGCGCGACTACCCGGACTACGCCGACGCCCGGATGAACCTCGCGATCCTGCTCTACGATCGCGCCGTCGCGACCGCCGACGAGACTGCTGCAGGGAACCAGCTGGCCGAGGCCGAGGTCCTGCTGCGCGACGCGCTCGCGCTCGCGCCGCTCTCCGCCGGCGTGCACAACAGCTATGGCGTGGTGCTGTTCGCGCTCGGCCGCGTCCCGGAAGCCCAGGCGCAGCTCGAACGCGCACTCGAACTCGATCCCGAGCTCGCCGATGCGCGCCGGAACCTCGGCATCGCGTTCTGCGCGGTCGGACGATTGGAACAGGCGCTCGCGGCCTGGCAACCGCTGCTGGCGCGCGATCCGAACGACCCGATCGCCGAGCAGGCCGCCGCGGTGCGCGCGCAGCTGGGCCGCCGGTGACGACCGGCGGCCCGCTGGCCTGCGGCGCCGCTACTGCAGCGTCATCGACAGGCCGTTGGTGGCGTTGACGCCACCGGCCGCACCGCCGTCGAGCACCAGCCACTGGGCGTAGACGCCGAGGCCGAGCACGCTCGGGACGTAGCCGAACGACAGCTGACGCGTCGCGCAGCCGTTGCCGTCGGTGAACGACAGCAGCGCCGCGAGCGGATCGGCGAACACGAAGCAGGGCGCGGCGATGCCGACCGTCGCGAACGGCAGCGGCAGCGGGCCGGCGATACCCGCATCGCGGCTGAAGCCGAGCGCGAGGAACGCACCGGTCGTCGGCGCGGCGCCGTAGAGATCGGCGTCGAACGAGGCACCCGGAGCGGCGAAGCCGGTCGCGCCGATCTCGGGACGGCTGCCGCTGCCACCCGGGCACGGCGCGCCGAACGTCGTCGGCAGCTCGACCGGGCCGAGCTGGCCGCGGATCTCACCGCCCGGGAACGACGCGGTGTGCATGTTCACGTACCAGTCGCCGGCGCGAATCTGCGCGAGCTGCGTCGCGGTCGGCGTGAAGCTCGCCGTCGCCGTACCGGTGCCGAGCGTCAGCAGCTGGGTGATCGGGCCGTTCGAGCCGATCGGGGCGAAGTGGATGTGACCCGAGACCGGGGTCGACGACAGGCCGCTGTAGTTGACCTTCACGTTCAGCACGCCGCTCTTGTCGAGCTGCGCCGACGCGGTGCCGATGCCGGTCGACGAGGTCGGCGGCACTTCCTGCGCGGCGTCGAGGAACGCGGTGAAGTCCGAGCTCGCGCTGCGCAGCTGGCCGCGGATCTCGCCACCCGGGAACGCCGTGGTGT
>JAGQRB010000943.1 GCA_020425925.1 Planctomycetota bacterium | reverse complement strand
TCCAAGCTCACCCGCAGCGGACAGGCTGGCATGCCGAGGAAGCCGAGATCGAGCGGCAGCGGTCCGAACACCGACGTCGTGCTGCTGAACCCGGTCGCGACGAACGCCGCGTCCATCGGCAGGTGCTCGAGGCGGAACTCGACCGTGTCGCCGATCCGCGGCGTGTCGTCGGGCACGATCTGCGCGGTCGGGAGCGAGCCGGCGCAGCCGGTGGCGAACCCGACGAAGCGGTTGTCCGGGCCGACGACGACCGCGGTGCGTTCCACGATCGCGTCGACGTCGACGTAGCCGAGGCCCGGCGGTGCCGGCGGTACGGCGAGCTGGCCGAGCGTGTCGTTGCCCCAGCCGACGACGCTGCCGTCGGAGTGCCGCGCCAGCGAGTGCTGGAAGCCGACCGCGACCTGCACCGGGAGCGCCCCTGGCGGCGGCGGCGGCATGCCATGCGGATAGTTCCCGCCCCAGCTGACGACCACCCCGTCCGAGCGCCGCGCGGCGTTGCGCGATCGCCCGGACGAGAGTTCGACGTACTCGAGTCCAGCTGGCGGCGGCGGCGGCGAGCCGCCGCTGAGGGTGCCGAAGGCGATGACGAGCCCGTCCGAGCGCCGCGCCAGGGAATGCTGATACCCTGCGGCGATGCCGACGTAGGTCAGGCCGGCCGGTAGCGCCGGCACGCTGGTCTGGCCGTAGGCGTTGTTGCCCCAGGCCAGCACCATGCCGTCCGAACGGCGGGCGACCGTGTGGCTCCCGCCGGCGACGACCTCGACGTAGGTCACGCCCGGCGGCAGCGCCGGCACGTTGCACTGCCCCAAGAAGTTGTTGCCCCACGCCACGATCATGGCGTCGGAGCGCAGCGCGACGCTGTGGGTCCAACCGGCGTCGATCGACTCGTAGGTCGTGCCGGGTGGCAGTGCCGGCGCCGTGATCGTGCCGTAGGTCGTGTCGCCCCAGGCGACCACCGAGCCGTCCGAGAGCCGCGCCAGGGTGTGGTGGTCGCCGACGGCGACCTCGGTGTAGTAGAGCCCCGCGGCCAGCGTTGGCGGCCCGGCCCGGTTCGCGACCGATCCCCAGTAGGCGATGGTGCCGTCGGACCGCAGGGCCGAACACGAGTTGCCGCGCACGTCGATACCGACGTAGGTCACACCGGGCGGTAGCGCCGGAACGTTGCTCGTGCCGCCCAAGCCCGAACCCCAAGCGACGACCGAGCCATCGGAGCGGCGCGCGACCGAATGCTCGTAGCCACCGGCAACCTCGACGTAGGTCAGACCGGGCGGCAGCGCTGGGACATTGGTCTGGCCGTAGCTGTTCGAACCGACGGCGACGATCTGACCGTCCGAGCGCAGCGCCAGCGAGTGCTCGCCGCCGGCATCGATCGCGGTGTAGGACAGGCCGGCCGGCGCCGCCGGCACGTTGAGCTGACCGTTGGCGGAATAGCCCCAGCCGACGACGGTGCCGTCCGAACGCAGCGCGAGCGAGTGAAGCGCATCAGCCGAGATCGCAACGTAGACGAGCCCGGGAGGCAGC
Organism: Planctomycetota bacterium; assembly: GCA_020425925.1. Classification (GTDB taxonomy): domain Bacteria; phylum Planctomycetota; class UBA1135; order UBA1135; family UBA2386; genus JAGQRA01. The sequence continues at coordinate 15,654 of JAGQRB010000943.1, read as the reverse complement.
GACGGGACGTTCAACTGGCCGGTGATGTTCAGGCCCCAGCCCGCGACCTGGCCGTCCGAACGCAGCGCCAGCGAGTGTTCGTTACCGGCCGAGATCGCGACATAGGAGACCCCGGCGGGCAGCGGCGGCACGTTGTGCTGCCCCCAATCGTTGGAGCCGAAGACCAGGACGTCGCCGTTCGAGAGCAGCAGTACCGTGTGGGCATTGCCGGCTGCGATCTGCGTGCAGGTCGTGCCGGCCGGGAGCGACGGCACCAGCGACTGTCCGTAGTCATTGGCACCCCACGCCAGGACCGTGCCGTTCGCCCGGCGCGCGACCGTGTGGTCGAGGCCGGTGGCGACCTCGACGTAGTCGGTGAACCGCAGCCATTCGGTGTCGAAGAAGACGGAGCCGTAGCCGCGCAGCTCGGACTGGGCCGAAGCCGCTGCCGGCAGGATCAGGCCGAGGAGGACGGCGAGCGAGCGAAGAGGAGTCATTGGTACCGGGAGTAGGGGTGGGAGGCCTGCCGTTGGGGTCGCGGGCGCACCGGCCGGGGAAAAGCCGGCGGCCTTGCCCGTCGACCGGGCTTCTTGCACGATCGACCGGCGTGACCACGGCCCATCGTATACCCCCCGACGACCCATTGGTGTTGGGCGGGCACACCTTCACCTCGCGATTGTTCGTCGGCACCGGCAAGTACCCGTCGATGGAGTCGATGGTCGAGGCGCTCGCTGTCTCGGGCACCCAGTGTGTCACGGTCGCGGTGCGGCGCATGCAGCTCGGCGTGCCGGACGGCAAGACGCTGCTCGACTACCTGCCGCGCGAGCGCTACGTGCTGCTGCCGAACACCGCCGGCTGCTTCGACGCCGATCACGCGGTGCGCACCGCGCGGCTCGGTCGCGAGCTCGGGATGGGGGATCTCGTCAAGCTCGAGGTGCTCGGCGATCCCGAGACCCTGCTGCCCGATCCGATCGGCACGCTCGAGGCGGCGAGGACGCTGGTCGGCGAGGGCTTCACGGTGCTGTGCTACACCAGCGACGACCCGGTGCTGGCCCGTCGCCTCGAGGACGCCGGCGTCACGGCGGTGATGCCGGCCGGCGCGCCGATCGGCAGCGGCCAGGGCATCCTCAACCCCAACAACCTGCGCATCATCCTCGAGCGCGCGCAGGTGCCGGTGATCGTCGACGCCGGCGTCGGCACCGCCAGCGACGTCGCGATCGCGTTCGAGCTCGGCGCCCACGGCGTGCTGCTCAACACCGGCATCGCGCTCGCGCGCGACCCGGTGCGCATGGCGCGCGCGATGAAGGCCGCGGCGGATGCCGGGCGCGACGCGTTCCTCGCCGGCCGCATCGGCAGGAAACTCTACGCCAGCGCGTCGTCGCCGACGTCCGGCGTGATCGCGGGCGAATGACCGCGCCGAGCGAACGCGTTCCGGCGCGCGAGCCGATCGGTCAGGCGGTCGCCGCTGCCGGCACGGCGGTGATCGCCTACAACGTGAACTTCTACGCCGGCATCGCGCTGCTGCTGGTGCTGGTCACGATCTGGCCACCGAAGGTGTCCTGGCGGCCGCTGGCGTGGCGCACCGTGCTGGCGGTCTACCCGCCGTTCCTGCTGCTGTGGCTCGGCTTCGCGATCGCCTACCTGCGCGCTATGGCCGCCATCGACCTGCCGGTGCCGCCGCAGCCGCTGCTCGATCAGCTGGCGCACGGCGGGCTGGCGCTGCCGAACGCCGGGTTCGCGCTGTTCGGCATCGTCGTCTTGGCGCCGGTGTGGGAGGAGATCCTGTTCCGCGGCTATCTGTTCACCGCGCTCGCCGCGGCGCTGCCGCGACTTCTGACACACCTGCTGACCGCCGCGATCTTCGGCCTGGTCCACGGCCTGCACTACGCGCTGCCGATCGGTGTGTTGGCGCTGCTGTTCGGCTGGCTGCGGGCGCGCCACAACGCGCTGCTGCCCTCGATCCTGGCCCACGCGCTGCACAACGGCGCCACCGTCGCGCTGGCGATGGCGTTCCCCGAAGCCCTCGACTGGATGTACCTGCGATGAGCCCCGACTACACCGGCACGCCCGAACCCCGCGAGTTCCTCGTCCACCCCGACATGGTCGGGCGCTTCCGGCGGCGCGGCACCGCGATGGTGGCCGACAACGCGACCGTCGTCGGCGACGTGCGGCTCGGGCGCGACGTCGGCATCTGGTTCGGCGTCACGATCCGCGGCGACGACAGCTGGATCGAGATCGGCGACGACACCAACGTGCAGGACAACACCTGCATCCACGTCGACGTCGGCGCGCCCTCGGTCATCGGCCGCGGCGTGACGATCGGCCACATGGCGACGGTGCACGGCATCGAGATCGGCGACTACGCGCTGATCGGCATGGGCAGCATCGTGCTCGGCGGCGCCCGCATCGGCGAGTACTCGATCATCGGCGCCGGTGCCCTGGTCAAGGAGAACGCGGTGATCCCGCCGCGATCGGTGGTTCTCGGCATGCCGGGCAAGATCGTGCGCGAGGTCACCGAGGCCGAGATGGAGGGCCAGCGCTGGCGTGCGCGGCACTACGTCGAACGCGCCCGGACCTACCTGCGGGCCGAGGATCGCGCCGCTCGCTGACGGCTCCGTTCGGTCTCGAACCGGGACGGCACCGATCCGGTCGTATCGGCCATGGCAGCGGGGAAACCGCTTTCCCCACAACATTACGCCGCGGAGAAGGTTGCCTGATGCTAGGCTACCCCGTGTGGGGATGTTTCCCCGCCGAACTCCCGCGCTCCCCGATGATTATCCACATTCCTTCCAGGTCGTTCCTGGCCTCCGCCCTCCTGCTCCTGGCCGTCGGCTGCGCCAAACATACGGGTGTCGCCGACGTCGGGCCCGAGAACGGCTTCCCGCTGTTCGAGACGCGCCTCGAGATCAACACCGGTACCGGCACGCATGCGGACTACCACGTCGCCGATCTCAACGGCGACACGTTCCTCGACATGGCGGTCATCAGCCTGTCGGGCGAGCTCAAGATCCTGCTCGGCAACGGCACCTCGTTCGTCGAGGGCCAGCTGGTGCAGATCGACGGCAGCCCGATCTGGATCGCCGGCGGCGACCTCGACGGCGACCTCGACGAGGATCTCGTCGTCGTGCGCGCGAGCAACCTCACGGCCGACGTCTATCTCAACGACGGCCTCGCGACCTACAGCCATCATGCGACGCTGCCGATCGGCACCTCGGCGCTGGCCGTGGTCGTCGCCGACGTCGACCTCGACGGCGATCAGGACATCGTGCTGACGCGCCAGGTCGCGCCCGAGCTCAAGGTCTTCACCAACGACGGCACCGCCAACTTCGCGCTGTCGAACTCGCCGATGCTGCCGGGCGGCGGCCTCGCGTTCAATCTCGCGATCGGCGACGTCTCGCGCGACGGCTCGCCCGACTACGTCGTCACCGACCCCGAGAACTCGCGCGTCGTGGTGTTCACGCCGGAGCCGGGCCAGGCGATGTCGTACTACGTGCTCGAGGTGCCGGGCAACCCGCGCGCGGCTTCGATCGGCGACGTCACCGGCGACGGCCTCGCCGACGTCGCGGTCTCCGCGTTCGGCACCGGTGAGGTGGTGGTGATCACCAGCATCGACTTCTCGGGCGGCAGCGGCAGCACCGCGCCCTACCTCGCCGAGACCGTGCAGCTCACCGCGGCACCGACGCTGTCGACGATCGGCGACGTCACCGGCGACGGCCTCGCCGACCTGGTCGTCTGCCAGGAGGCGAACGCCAGCATCACGGTCGTGCCGCAGCTGCCCGGCGGCGGGCTCGGCGCCTACGACCAGTTCGACGCGACCGGCCTGCCGCTGCGGCCGTTCATCGCCGACTTCAACCAGGACGGCCGCAACGACCTCGCGGCGCTCTCCGGTCTCGGCGATCGCATCAACATCTGGTTCGGCAACCCCGGCGACGGCCGCCTGCTCGGCGCCCGCAGCTACGACGGCGGGCTCGCGACGGCCGCGTTCCTCGGCAGTGCCGACTTCGACAACGACGGCGACGCCGAGATCGCGGTCGGCGGCTACACCAGCTCGCAGATCAGCATCATGGAGCGCCATACCGTCGACGCGCGCCCGATGTACGAGCCCGCGCTGGTCCAGGACATCGGCGCCAACGTGCTGCAGGTCGAGACCGTCGATCTCGACCTCGACGGCCGCACCGACCTCCTGGTGTCGGTCGCCGGCGGCGTGAAGGTGCTGCGCAACGTCACGACGGCGCCGGGTGTCTACGCCTTCGAGGTGGTGCCGGGTCTGGCGGTCGCGATCTCGACCGCGTCGGGGCCGTTCGGCCTCGCCGCCGCCGACTTCGACCGCGACGGCCTGTTCGACATCGCGGTCTGCGACTACGCCGGTGGCGCGGTGCACATCGTGCGCGGCACCTCGAGCCCGTTCGTGTTCGGCAGCGAGCAGGTGCTGCCGCTCGCCGGTCGGCCGACCGACCTGGTCGCCGCCGACTTCACCGGCGACGGCGAGCTCGATCTCGCGGTCTCGCAGAACGACATCGCGGCGATCTCGATCCTGCGCAACGACGGCGCCGGCAGCTTCGAGGAGACCCTCGTGCTGCCCGTCGGCCAGGCGCCGAACTACCTGATCACCGGCGACTTCAACCGCGACGCCGCGGCCGACCTGGTAGTCAGCAACGGCGCCGACGGCACGATCTCGATCCTGTTCGGTGGCACGACCGGCTTCACCGGCGCGACCTACCCGGCCGGCCAGACGCCGACCGCGCTGCTCGCCGGCGACCTGACCGGCGATGGCATCGACGACGTGCTGGTGACCTCGTTGCAGAGCGGCGACTTCCGCGTGCTCACCGGCAACGGCCGCGGCAGCTTCCCGACGATCACGACGTTCCCCGGCACGCTCGGCGCGTCGGACGCGGAGCTCATGGACATGGACGGCGACGGCCTGCGCGATCTGCTGATCAGCAGCCTGATCACGAGCCGGGTCTCGATCGTTCGCAACATCCAGCCGGGCCCGATCGCGCTCGCCGTGCTCAGCCGATGAGCGCAGGTGGTGCGGCCGGCGGCGACGCCGCCGCCGGCGAGCTCATGGGCGTCGTGCTCGCCGCCGGCAAGGGCACGCGCATGCGCCCGTTCAGCGAACACTGGCCGAAGCCGATCCTGCCGGTGCTCGGCAAGCCGCTGATGGCCTACCAGCTCGAGATGATGGCGGGCCTCGGCATCCGCTCGGTCGTGGTCGTGATCGGCCACCTCGGTCACGAGGTGGTCCGCACGCTCGGCGACGGCAGCCGTTTCGGTGTGCGCATCACCTACGTCGAGCAGGAGGAGACGCTCGGCATCGCGCACGCGGTGTCGCGGCTCGAGCAGCACGTCGACCGGCCGTTCTTCCTGTTCCTCGGCGACATCTTCTTCGCCACCGAGAACCTCGGCTCGATGGTCGAGCGCTTCCGCGAACGCAGCCTCGGCGGTGTGCTGGCCTGCAAGCGCGAGCCCGACCGCGACGCGATCAAGCGCAACTTCGTCGTGCTGACCGACGAGCGCGGCGTCGTACACCGCGTGATCGAGAAGCCGCGGCACCCGCGCACCGATCTCAAGGGCTGCGGCATCTACCTGTTCGACGTCACGTTCTTCGACGCCGTGCGCCGCACGCCGCGCACCGCGATGCGCAACGAGTACGAGATCACCGATTCGATCCAGATCTTCCTCGACGACGGCTACGCGGTCGAAGCTGCCGAGGTCGTGCGCGACGACATGAACGTCAGCTACCCGGCCGACCTGCTCGAGCTCAACCTCGGTCTGCTCGGTGCCACCGGCCAGACCAACTACATCGGCGCGGACGTGCAGAGCGCCGGCGACTCGACGCTGCGCGGCTGCGTCGCGATGGACGGCGCGCGGATCGGTGCGAACGTGCACCTGACCGACTGCCTGCTGTTCCCGAACGCGGTCGTTCCGGACGGCCGCGCGGTGGCGCGCTCGATCTTCACGCCCGAGGACGAGATCCGCTGCGCCAGCGGGGGCTGAGCGCTCGGCTCGGCCCGCTCCGCGTTCAGCTGCGCGCTTCCCAGAAGCCGCGCGGCCGGCGCTCGGCCGGCTTCGAGCTCGCCTCGACCGTCCGGGTCGCCGGCGTCGTCGCCGCCGGCGTAACCGGCAGGCGGCGGAAATGATGGCGCGGCCAGGCCCGGCCGGAGCGCAGCTTCGCGAACGGCTTGCGCGCCGCCGGTGCGGGCGTCGAAGCCTCGGTGACATCGGCTGCAGGAGTCGCGGCCGGCGTCGACGGCAGGTGCGGCGCGCGGCGGAAGGTGCGGCCGCTCTGTTGGGCCGACAGCGTGGCCGAGACGAGCAGCGTGAGCAGCAGTGAGAGGGTTCGCATGTCGAAGTTCTGGGCGGTCGGGATTCGGTTGCAGGAAAGTGTAGCTCGCGATCGGCGTGGCGTGCGGCGGCGCTGGATCAGAACAGGATCTCGACGCGCAGCAGGCCGATCAGGACGTCGTCGACGCCGGTCGCACCGCCGGGATTCAGCACGTACTGCAGCTCCGGTTTGACGGTGATCGCCGGCGTCAGCTGCAGCTTGTAGAACAGCTCGAACGCGGTCTCGTCCTCCGGCGTGCCCGCCGCCGGCTCATCGCTGAGATCGACGCGGAACACGCCGAGGCCGATGGCATCGAAGTCGCGGCCCGGGAACGCGCCGACCCAGTTGACGCCGAGTGCGACGCTGTTGCCGACCGCCGAGACGTCGTCGTCGGCGAAGCCGATGGTCGCGAACGCGCCGATGCCCTGGTCGTCGGGCTCGGCCGGGTTTTCGCGCCAGAAGGTCTGCTCGAACGTCGCCCAGCCGCCGGCGGTGCCCGACGTCGTGCCGCCGTCCGAGAAGCGCGTGAACTTCGCGGTGTGCTGGAACGCGCCGACCGCGAGCCGGCCGGAGCCCCAGGTGCCGCCGCCCTGCCAGGCGACGCCGACCTCTTCGCAGACGAACCACGCGTCCGAGTCGTCACCGCCGAAGAAGCCGGCCGGGCCGAGCCGGCCGGTGTTCACGCCCTCGGCGTTGGCGCCGTCGAACAGGCCGACGCCGACGTAGAAGTACTCGTCGGGGGCGTAGAACAGGTTCACCGCGGTCGCCGGGTTCGGGAAGGTCGGGTAGGCGACGATCGTCGACGGCAGCGCCGCGGTGCTGTTGACGAAGTCGCCGGAGAGCTCGGCGACCGCGAATTCGCTGTTGAAGTCGATCTTGCCGGCCTTGACGCGGAAGCTGTCGAACAGCCAGGTCTCGCACCAGACTTCGGCGATCTGGGCGCCGTTCTGGCCCTGGATGTTCGACACGCCCTGGAAGTCGCCGATGTCACGGCTGATGTCGCGGCCGAGCAGATCGTAGGCGTCGATGTAGGCGGTCGTGCGCGGCAGCCCGAGCAGGTACTCCAGGTCGAACGCGACGTTGACGTCGAGCAGCGACGGCAGCGCGCTGCGGCGGCGCCCGGAGCCCGACCACGGCGCCGCGAAGTCGGCGACGTAGGTCCCCGCGACCTCGATGCCGACGTCCTCGAGCGCGGTCCGCAGTCCGCCGAGGTCGCCGGCGACGCGGCGCCATTCGGAGAACGGCCGCCCCCCGATCCACTCGCGCTCTCCGGCTTCCTGCGCCGCCGCATCGGGCGCGATCGTGAATGTGGCGGCCAGCGCGGCCGCGGCATGACGTCTGCTCATCCACCTCTCCTGGTTCCCGATCGTCCTGGGTGACCGGGACCGCGACATCGGGTCGCACCCTGTCGTCGCCTTGACAGGAGTTTGCGATAAGGGATCACCCCAGGCCGGGTTGGCACGCGAATCGCTACAACGACGACGGCCCGCGGTTCGATATCCGCCACCGTGTCGCTCACGATCCGCAAGAAGCTCCTGACGCTCGGCCTGCTCGGTGCCGCAGTCGTCGTCCTGGTCGGGATCACGCTGGTCCGCACCGCCTCGAATGCCGAGGCCGCGCTCGCGGCGCTCGGCCTCGCCAACACGTCGCTGCGGCACCAGATGGAGGGCGACATGTGCCACGACGCGCTGCGCGGCGACGCGTTCTGGGTCTGTCTCGCTCACGACGACGGCGAGCTGCAGACGGCGCTGGAGTCGCTCGCGGAGCACGCCCGCGGTTTCCGCGATCACATCGGCGCGAACACGGCGCCGGAGCTGCCGTCGGTGGTGCGCGAGGACGCGGCGGCGCTGCTGCCCCGGATCGATCGCTACGTCGCGGCCGCGCGCGTCGTCGCCGACCGCGCCAAGGTGGATCGCCAGGCCGCGATCGCCGCGCTGCCGGAGCTGCAGCAGGAGTTCGAGCGCATGGAGACCGCGATGGCCGGCGCCAGCAACCGGATGCAGGCCGCCGCCGGCGCGATTGCGGCCGGCGCGACCGATTCGGTCCGCGCCTCGGTGAGCTTCGGCTACGTCGCGTTCGCGGTCGCGCTCGCCGCCATGCTCGGCGCCAGCTGGCTGATCGGTCGCAGCATCCTCGGCCCGCTCGCCCGACTCCGGGCGCGCGTCGACGCGCTCGGCGCCGGCGACTGCGATCTGCGGCAGCGCATCGAGCACGCCGCGGACGACGAACTCGGCGCGCTCGGCGCCGGCTTCAACCGTCTGCTCGAGCGCCTGCAGCAGCTCGTGCAGCGGCTGACCAACAACGGCAACGCGTTGCTCGAGGCATCGCGGTCGCTGACCTCGACGTCCGGCGAGCTCGCCAGTGGCGCCGAGCAGACCCGCGGCCAGTCGGCGCAGGTCGCCGCCGCCGCCGAGCAGATGTCGGCGACGCTGTCGCAGGTCAGCAAGCAGGGCCAGGAGACCACCAGCCGCATCGGTTCGGTCGCCGAGGCGGTCCAGCTGATCGGCAGCAACGTCGCCGAGGTCGCGCGCTCGGCCGATCAGGCCAACAACGTGACCGGCGAGGCCGCCCAGCTCGCGACCACCAGCAACGCGCTGATCCACGAGCTGGGTGTCGCCGCCGACGAGATCGGGCGCGTGATCGCGACGATCCAGGACATCGCCGATCAGACCAACCTGCTCGCGCTCAACGCGACGATCGAGGCGGCGCGCGCCGGCGAGGCCGGGCGCGGTTTCGCGGTGGTCGCGAACGAGGTCAAGGCGCTCGCCGGCCAGACCTCGGAGGCCACGACCGACATCCGCCGCCGGATCGAGCGCATCCAGCAGGGCACCCAACAGACCGTCGAGCGCATGGGCCAGATCGGCGAGGTCATCGCGCGGGTCAGCTCGAGCTCGCAGGACATCGCGCGGCAGGTCGGCGAGCAGCGCAGCTCGATGCAGTCGATCACCGAGAACGCCGCCGAGGTCGCCCGCATGATGGGCATGCTGAGCACCGGCGTGCGCGAATCGGCCAATGTCTCGGCCGAGATCTCGCGCAGCATCGCCGAGGTCGACACCGTCGCGCAGCGCTCCGGCAAGGGGGCCTCGACGACGCGCACGGCGGGGGAGTCGGTCGAACGCCTCGCCGGCGAGCTGCGGCTGCTGCTCGGCGAGTTCCGGGCCTGATCGCGGCCGTTCGCCGGCAGCGGCTGGCCGACCCGGCGTCCGCCGGTTAGAACGCGCGGCATGCCGTCGGGTCCGCCGTCCTCCGTCGATGTCGCTGCCAGCGCCGAGCGCGACCACGCCAGCAAGGTCGCGGACCTGCACGCGCGGCTCGCCGACCTCGGCGGTGCCGTGGTCGCGTTCTCCGCCGGTGTCGATTCGACCGCGTTGCTCGCCGCCGCGCGCAGTGCGCTCGGTGACGCCGTCGTCGCCGTTACCGCCGACTCGCCGTCGCTGCCGCGCGCCGAGCTCGCCGAGGCCGAGGCGCTCGCTGCCGAGCTCGGTGTCCGCCACGTCGTGCTGCCGACCGACGAACTCGCGCGTCCGGGCTACCGCGACAATGCCGGCGATCGCTGCTACCACTGCAAGAAGGAGCTGTTCGTCAAGGTCGCCGAACGCCGCGCCGAGATCGCGCCGCCGTCGTGGACCGTGGTCTACGGTGCGATCACCGACGATCTCGGCGACCATCGTCCGGGCCAGCGCGCCGCCAAAGAGCACGGCGTGCGCGCGCCGTTGCTCGAGGCCGGCATGGGCAAGGACGACGTCCGGCGCTACAGCCGCGAGCGCGGCCTGCGCACCGCCGACAAGCCGAGCTTCGCGTGCCTGTCGTCGCGGGTGCCCTACGGCAAGCCGATCGATCGCGCCGTGCTGCTGCAGATCGAGCGCGCCGAGGCGGCACTGCGCTCGCTCGGGCTGCGGCAGTTCCGCGTCCGCCATCACGACCAGCTCGCGCGCGTCGAGGTCGCCGGCGACGAGCTCGGGTTCGCGTTCGCCGAGCGCGAGGCGATCGGCCGCGCGCTGCAGGCGGTCGGCTACGTGTTCGTCGCGCTCGACGTCTTCGGCTACCGCAGCGGCGCGATGAACGCGCTGCTCGGGAACACCCTGCTCGAGAACACCCCATGAAGCGCTCCGGTTCCCTGCTGTTTCTCGCCACCGTTCTGGCGCTGCCGACCGCGGGTCGGCTCGCGGCCCAGACTCCGTCACTCGCGGAGTCGATCACCGAGGCGCGGGTGCGGGAGGTGGTGTCGTGGCTCGCCGCCGACGAGCGCCACGGCCGCGACACCCCGAGCCCCGGCCTCGCGGCCGCGGCCGAGTGGCTGGCACAGCGCTTCGCCGCCGCCGGGCTCGAGCAGGTCCGCAAGGGTTCGTGGTTCCACGACTACACGCTGACCGGGCAGCGGCTCGATTCGCGCCAGATCGAGGTCGTGCTGCACCGCAAGTTCGAGGGCGACGAGCGCCGCATCGATCTCGAGCCCGACCGCGACGTGCGGTTGTGGCGCGCCGGCGACGCGACCTCGGGCGAGCTCGAGCCGACCACGCTGGCGCAGATGGAGGATCCGGTGCTGCGGCAGCTGCTGCGCGCCGACTCCGGCCGCCGGCCGATCGTGATCGAGGTCGCCGAGGACCACCCGTACTGGCAGAACGCCGCCGGCGAACGCCTGGTGCTGGCGCGCCGCCGCCGCGCGGCGCGACCGATCTTCCTGGTCAAGGACGGCTTGCTGCCGCCGCCCGAGCGGCCGGGAGCCGAGATCGGCTGGGCGACGACGTGGTCGACCCCGGAGCCCGAGTCGGTGGAGATTCCGCTGACCAACGTCGTCGGCTTGCTGCCCGGCACCGGCAAGCGCGACGAGTACGTCGTCGTCAGCGCACACTACGACCACATCGGCGTCGGCGATCCGGTCGACGGCGACCCGATCTTCAACGGCGCCGACGACGACGCCAGCGGGACGACCGCGGTGGTGCTGATCGCCGAGGCGCTGGCGAAGTTGCCGGCGCCGCAGCGCAGCATCCTGTTCGTGTGTTTCTCGGCCGAGGAGAAGGGGCTGCGCGGTTCGCAGGCGTTCGTGCTGCAACCGCCGGTGCCGCGCGAGCAGATCGTCGCCGACGTCAACATCGAGATGATCGGCCGCCCGGCCGAAGGCAACCGCGAGAAGGCCTGGATCACCGGTCGCGAGCTCAGCGACTTCGCCGCGATCGCGGAGACCGCGATGGGGCGGGCCGGCATCGGCATCGTCGACTTCCCGATGGCGCGCATGCTGTTCGCGCAGAGCGACAACTTCTCGTTCGTGCGCCAGGGCATCGTCGCGCACTCGATCAGCGCCGGCTCGCTGCATCAGGACTACCACCGACCGAGCGACGAGGTCGAGAAGCTCGACCTGCCGCACATGACGCAGGTGATTCGCGGCCTCGCCGAGCTGGTGCACGAACTCGCCGACCGCGACGCCGCGCCGGAGTGGAACGAGGCCGGCCGCGCGCGGCTCGAGAAGATCCGCAAGTGAACCGCTGCGGCCGGTCGCGCCGGCCGCCGACCCTCAGCGCTCAGCGCGAGTCGCGCACGCCGGCGCCGCCGGGCAGGCGGTTGCCGTCGCTGCCGCGGTCATAGACGCCGCCACCGAAGTAGACGTCGTTCTGGCCGCGGTTCTTGATGATGATCGGGCGGAACACCGGCCAGCGACCCTCGTCGACCGGCGGCTCGAGCGGCTCGACCGGCTGCTCGAGCTGGGCGACGCAGCGGACGCGCCAGCTCCAGCCGGGCTGCAGGTGGGCGCCGTAGGTCCGCGTCCGCAGCTCGTCGGAGACGTAGCTGCCGCGCGCGATCGGCATCGGGTGGGGGATGATGCAGACCGTCGCCTGGCTCGCGACCAGCTCGCCGTCGCCGTCGAGCACGTCGAGCATGACCCACGACTGCACCACCGGCTTCTCGGTGCGGTTCTCGTAGTGGAACCGGCAGCGCAGGTAGGTGTTGCCGGGGAAACCGTCGAGCGTGATCTCGCGCACCGTGACCCGGCCGTGGCCTTCGAAGTCGAAGACCTGGGGCACGGTGTTCTGTTCCCGAAACACCTGCTGCGTGCTCTGCAGCTGGCGCAGCGCCACGTGCATCGGGGTGTCCTGAGTCGTTTGCTGGACAGAGGTTGCGCACGCTGCGCTCAGTGCGAGGAGCGCGATCGAGGTGGTTTTACGGGCGTCCATGGCCGAAAAGGGAGCAAGAAGCGGGCCATTCAGCGCAGGGCGTCGGTGTGCGAATCCGTCGCGGCGCGGGCGATCGCTTGACCGGAACACCTCGCGCCAACATCCTCCGCACCCGCCCTATGTTCGATTCGCTCGCGAACGCACTCGGCGCCGCCTACCGCTCGATCGTCGGTCAGAAGACTCTCACCGAGTCCAACATCGACGACGGCATCCGCGCGGTGCGCCAGGCCCTGCTCGAGGCCGACGTCAACTTCCAGGTCAGCAAGGACTTCGTCGCCGACGTGCGCCAGCGCGTGCTCGGCCAGCAGGTCATCGGATCGGTCGACCCCGGTCAGCAGTTCATCAAGTGCGTGCACGACGCGCTGACCGAGCTGCTCGGCGGTCAGCAGGTCGGACTGCCGGTCGCCGACTCGGGACCACTGGTCCTGATGATGTGCGGCCTGCAGGGCAGCGGCAAGACGACGACCTGCGGCAAGCTGGCGCTGTGGCTGCGGAAGAACAAGAAGAAGAACCCGCTGCTGGTCGCGGCCGACCTCCAGCGCCCCGCTGCGGTCGAGCAGCTGCAGACGCTCGGTAAACAGCTCGGCGTGAAGGTCTACGCCGAGCCGACCGATCAGCGTCCGCCCGAGGTCTGCAAGCGCGGTCTCGAACACGCCGTGGCCCACGGCCACGACGTCGTCATCCTCGACACCGCCGGTCGCCTGCACGTCGACGACGCGCTGATGACCGAGCTGCAGGAGATCCACACCCGCTGCAAGCCGCACGGCGCGCTGTTGGTCTGCGACTCGATGCTCGGCCAGGACGCGGTGAACTCGGCGAAGGAGTTCCACGCCCGGCTGCCGCTGCACGGCCTGATCCTCACCAAGGTCGACGGCGATGCCCGCGGCGGCGCGGCGCTGTCGATCGTCAAGATCACCGGCCGACCGATCCTGTTCGCCGGCGTCGGCGAGAAGGTCGACGACCTCGAGCCGTTCGATCCGGCGCGCATGGCCGGTCGCATCCTCGGCATGGGCGACGTCGTCGGACTCGTCGAGCGCGCGCAGGAGGTCATCGACGAGAAGGAGGCCGAGCGTCAGGCCAAGAAGCTGCAGAAGGGTCGCTTCAACTTCGAGGACTTCCTGTCGCAGCTCAACATGATCCGCAAGCTCGGCCCGCTGAAGAAGGTGCTCGGCATGCTGCCGGGCGTCGGCTCGATGCTGAAGCAGGTCGACTTCGACGACGCGCACTTCAAGCGCATCGAGGCGATGATCACCTCGATGACGGTGGCGGAGCGCCGTCGGCCCGAGATCCTCGACGTGCAGCGCCGCCGGCGCATCGCCCAGGGTTCGGGCAACCCGCTCGAAGCGGTGCACGGCCTCGTCAAGCAGTTCAAGGTCATGCAGGACCTGATGAAGAAGCTCGGCAAGGGCGGCATGCCGCCCGGCATGGATCAGCTGCTCGGCGGCGGCGGGCCTCCCGATCTCGGCGGCATGGGGGGTGGCCTCGGCGGCGGCATGGGCGGCGGACTCGGCGGCGGCATGGGAGGTGGCGGCCTCGGCGGAGGTCTCGGCGGCCTCGGGGGGCTGGGCGGCGGCTTCGGTGGGTTCGGCGGCCGCGGCAAGGGCAAGGGCAAGGGGCGCGGCGGCTTCTTCCCGGGCGGCAAGCGCCGCTGACCTCGCGCCGCAGCGCCGCCGCCGGACCGCCGGGCTTTCCGGCGGCGGAAAAAGGGCTGGCAACGGCAGCCGACTTCTGGTTTCCTACTCGGCCCCTTTTCGCGGCCTGGATCCTCCGGAGACTCGTTCCCTTGGCAGTCACGCTTCGCCTCAAACGGTTTGGACGCTTGAACCACCCGACCTACCGCGTCGTGGCTACCGATCCGCGCTTCCCGCGCGACGGCCGCATCATCGAGTCGGTGGGCTACTACCTCCCCCTGATGCCGCGCGCCGCGGAGCAGGTGAAGCTCAACGCGGAGCGGATCAGCTACTGGCTGTCGGTCGGCGCGAAGCCGTCGGAGACGGTCGCGCGGATGATCCAGAAGAACGGCATCGCGCTGCCGACCCCGAAGAAGCGCGTCCGCAGCAAGAGCAAGGCCAAGCCCAAGGCCTGGACGCCGCCGAAGAAGAAGGTGCGCAAGGCCAAGCCGAAGCCTGCGGCCGAGAGCGCCGAGAGCTGAGCGCGCCGGGACGCCGCGTGGGCCGGTCCCCATCACCACTTCACCACTGCGGAGCGAACGTCTCCCTGCAGCACCACCTGACGGGCTTCACCCAGGAACCGGCAGGTCTTTCCCCGGGAAGTTTCGCGCCCTGAGGCGCTGGTTGGTTTGAACATCGCCGTGCCCGCCAAGTCGAAGAAGAAGACCGCCAGCAACGCCAAGTCCGAGGCGACCGAGACCGCCGCGGCGCCGCCGGATCCGCGTGAGGCGCTCGAGCCGACGCCCGCGAACCTGAAGGCGACGCTGGCCGCGTTCGAGAAGGTGCTGGCCGAGTTGCAGCCGCCGCCGGAGCCGGTGCAGCCCGGAGCGCCCGAGCTCGACCTCGTCGAGGCGGTGTTGCACATCGCGTTCGCCGACGGGCTGCCCTGCGGCTACGGCCAGGAGGTGCGCCGCCGCATCGCCGAGTCGTTCGTCGACCGCAACGAGTTCCGCGTCACCGAGGCCTACGAGGTCGAGGAGCTGCTCTCGGACCTCGGCATCCCCGATCTGTTCGATCGCTGCCTCGCGGTCCGCGACATGATCGGGCAGATCTACGCCGACCAGAACGGCATCACGCTCGAGTTCCTGCGCGAGGCCGGCGTCGGCGACCGCAACATGTTCTTCCAGCGCGTGCCGGCGATGCCGCCGCACGTCGTCGGCTTCCTCGGCAACCTGCTGACCTTCGAGGAGATCTGCTTCTCGGAGAAGTCGACGCTGCGCGCGCAGCAGCGCATCGGTATCGACCCGAAGAACAACGCTGCGAACGACTTCTTCGCCAACGTCCGCGCGCTGCTGAAGCCGTTCGGCTACCTGCCGCTCGCGGTCGGCAAGGACCTCGCGGGCGGCAAGCCGAACCTCGCGCACGAGCTGTCGCCGGCCTGCCTGCTGCTGCGCCTCGGGCCGGCGGTCAAGGCCAAGAAGCGTCGGTGACCACACGCAGACGGCCACCTGGCGGCCGTCTGCGTGTGGTCACCGACGCTTGCCACGCTGCAACGCCGCAACGCGGGGCG
>JAGQRB010000942.1 GCA_020425925.1 Planctomycetota bacterium | reverse complement strand
GTCTCGAGGTAGTCGGCGACGGCCTGGCGGCAGCTCGCCGGCAGGCCCGCGATCGCGGCGTGGATCGCGGCGAACGCCTCGCGGCGCGCCGCGCCGCCCGCCGGATCGCTGTGGTCGGCGCTCGAGAACTCGGCATCGCCGAGCGGCGCGAGCGCACGGCGGCGCTGCCAGCGCACGGCATGCCGCCGCAGCGAGCCGACGAGGAACGGCAGGCACGGACGCCGTTCGTCGTAGCTCGTGCCGTTCCGGAGCAGCGAGACGAACAGCTCCTGCACGACGTCCTCGGCGGCGCCCCGGTCGCGCAGCATCCGGCGGGCGCGTCGCAGCAGCGCCGGCGCGGCCCGCTCGAACACGGCGGCGAGCGCGCGCGGATCGCGATCGCGGCAGAAGCGGGCGAAGCAGGCGTCGAGGTCGCGGCGGCTCATCGGGTCGAGCGGGCATAGTAACCCGCAGAAAAGACGTAACGCCGGGGCGGGTGCCGGCAAACCCCCGGTGCCGCCCCGTTCCCAGCAACCACCGTCTTTCGATGCGAATCCAGAGCTTCCTCCCCACCTGCCTCATCGCCGCCGCGCTCGCCGCCCAGGACGGCGTCGTCTACTACAAGTTCGACTCCGGCGACGCAGCCGAGGTCGTCAACCATGCCAGCGGGCCCGCCGCGGCCCCGCGCTTCGCGGCCTCGACGTTCCCCGCGACCGCGACCTACACCGCCGGCCGAACCGGCGGCGCGTTGCGCGAGAGCGGTCACGTCGGCGTCGTCGGCACCTGGCTGCACACCGGGTGGACCGGCGGTCTGCAGGGCAGCATGACGATCGCGTTCGCGCTCTCGAACCGCGCGGCCAACACCCCGACGCTCTACTCGCCGATCGCCGGCCAGCCGAGCTGGTCGATCGCGACCGGTGGCAGCGCCGGCACCGGCCTCGCGCTCACGGGCGCCGGCACCGGCGATCTCGTCGCCGACTTCGGCGTGCCGCTCTGCTCGATGAACGGCTGGCATCACTTCGCGATCGTCGTCGACGCCACGGCGGCGACCGCGACCTGGTACCACGACGGCGCGCCGGTCTCGACCGTGCCGATCGCGACACCGGCGGATGTGCCGCAGCAGAGCGAACTGCGGGTAGGGACCGACTACGTGACCCACTGCGGCGGCCTCTACGCGATCGACGAGTTCCGGCTGCTCGACCGCGCCGCGACGGCCGCCGAGATCGCGACCTGGGCGAACTCGACGACGGCGACCGCCCTCGCCTTCGCGACGAACCCGACGAGCTCGACCGTGCTCGACCCGATCGGCACCCCCACCATCGGCAGCAGCAACTTCGCGCTGCGCGTGAGCGAGCCGCAGGCGACGCTGTTCACGCTCGCCGCGGGCTTCAGCTACTCGAGCTACGCCGGCAACGCGCTGCCGCTCGACCTCGGTGCGTGGCACCCGGCCGCCGCCGGGATCGACCTGCTCGTCGCCCCGCTCGCCGCCAGCTTCGGTCCGATCGCCGGTGGCGAGGCCACGCTCGGACTGCCCGTGCCGAACCTGCCGGCGCTCGCCGGCACGACGATGTGTCTGCAGGCCTTCACGCTGGACGGGACGAACGCGCTGCGCGCCAGCAACGGCGTCGTCGCGGCGATCGGCGACTAGGCGTTCGCGTCCGCGCCGGACCGGCTGGCACCGGCCGACGGCAGCGCGCGGCGAGGAATCTCGCCGCC
>JAGQRB010000941.1 GCA_020425925.1 Planctomycetota bacterium | reverse complement strand
GCCGGCGCCGAGCCGGTGCCGGTGGTTCGCGCGGCGATTCCGAAACGCGGCAGCGGCACGATGGCGACCGCGAGGTAGAGCGCGCTCGCCAGCGCGGTCCAGATCCCGAGCCGTCGGCGCGCCGCCGCCGTGCGCTGCGCGCGCGCCGCGAGCAGGCCCGCGGCGAGCACGATGGTGCAGCCGAGGAACAGCGTCGGCCCGTGCTCGCACAGGTTGGCGATCGCCCGATCGAGCGCGGTGACATCGAGCGCGGCGGCGATCACGACTTCCTCCGACTCTCGGCCTCGGCGAGCAGCTGGCGCAGCCGCGCCAGCTCGTCACGGCTCGGCTTCTTGGCCTGCAGCGCGCTCGCGACCAGCTGGTCGAGCGCGCCGTCGAAGACGCTGTCGAGCAGGCCGCCGAGCAGGTTCTTCTTGGTGCGTTCGCCCGACATCACCGCGCGGTAGACGAACGTGCGACCTTCGCTGCGGTGGGTGACGAGGCCCTTGTCCTCCATCGTGCGCAGGAACGCCTGCACCGTGTTCTGGACGATCGGCACCTCGTCGCGCAGGGCCTCGTAGACCTCGCGCACCGTGCCTTCGCCGCGGGCCCACAGCACCTTCAGGATCCGGAGTTCACGCTCGGTCGGTTCTGGGAGTTCGCTCATCGCGGGGTTCGCCTCGGACGTCATCGGTCACAGAAGACTCCAAGCTTAGAAAACTAAGTGAATGGCGCAAGCCCCTGCCGGGGCGTTCGGGTCGGATTCCCGAGTAGGCGGGAGCTCTCGCGCTCAGCGCACCAGGAACGCGCGCTCGATCGCGGCGATCGCGCGGATCGCGTCGAGCTGGGACTCGCTCGGCTCGCGGTCGAGATTGAGGATCCCGAGCGCGGTCGCCGCCGGTTGGGCGGAGGTGCCGATCTGCATGCGTGTGATGTTGATGCCGGCAGCACCGAGCTCGGTGCCGAGCTGGCCGACGACGCCGGGCTGGTCGCCGTGGAACGTCACCAGCAGCGGGCCCTCGGGGATCGCGTCGATGACGTAGCCGTCGAGCTCGACGAGGCGGCCGTGGCGCTGGCCGAGCACGGTGCCGGACGCGACGTGGCGGACCTCGTCGATCACCGCCTCGACCCGCAGCAGGAACATGAAGTCGCGCTTCATCGACGAGCTCTCGCAGTGCACTCGCACGTTGTGTTCGCTGGCGATGCGTTCGGCGTTGACCGGCGTCACCGTGCGCTCGATCCCGGCCTTGAGCGCGCCGCACAGCATCGCGACGACGAGCGGGCGGTGCGCCGACTCGGGTATGCCGCCCTGCACCGACAGCCGCAGCGACTGCACGCGGCCGGGGTTGCACTGCACCAGGATCGACGCGAGATTGCGCGCCAGATCGAGCCAGGGGCCGATCTGCGCCGCGTCGGCGGGCGCGACGCGCGGCACGTTGACGCCGTTGAGCACGACGCCCTTCTTGACCGCGAGCACGGTCTGGCGCGCCATGTCGAGCGAGACGTTGCGCTTGGCCTCGGCGGTCGAGGCGCCGAGGTGTGGCGTCAGCACGAGGTTCGGCGCGCTGCGCAGCGGGCTGTCGGCCGGCAGTGGCTCGCTGTCGAAGACGTCGAGTGCGGCGCCGGCGAGGTGGCCCTCGGCGAGCGCGTCGCACAGCGCCTGCTCGTCGACGATGCCGCCGCGCGCGGCGTCGATCAGCCGGGCGCCGCGTTTCATGCCGAACAGCCGCTCGCGCGACAGCAGGCCGCGGGTCTCGTCCGACAGCGGCACGTGCACGGTCACGAAGTCGCTGGTCGCGAGCAGCTCGTCGAGGTCGAGCATGCGCACGCCGTCCGGCGCGTTCTTCTGCGCCACGAACGGGTCGTAGGCGGCGACCGTCATCGCCAGCCCGCGGCAGCGCTCGGCGACCACGCGGCCGATGCGACCGAGGCCGACGACGCCGACCTGCTTGCCGGTGAGCTCGACGCCGGTGAACTTCGACTTCTCCCACTTGCCGGCCCGGATCGAGGCGTCGGCGGCGGCGATGTGGCGCGCGAGGCTGACGAGCAGCGCGATGGCGTGTTCGCCGGTGGTGGTGGCGCCGGCCTCCGGCGTGTTCATCACGACGATGCCGCGCGCGGTCGCGGCGTCGACGTCGATGTTGTCGACGCCGATGCCGGCGCGCCCGATCAGCGTCAGCCGGTCGGCGAGCTCGAGGCTGCGCGCGGTCACGGTCGTCGCCGAGCGCACGATCAGTGCGTCGTAGTCGGGCAGGGTCGCGCGCAGCGTGTCCTCGTCCATGCCCTTCTTCACCGTCACCTCGCCGGCTTCGCGCAGGAGCTCGATGCCCTCCGCCGAGAGTTCGTCCGCCACCAGGATCTTCGTCATGTTCACTCGTTTCCGGTCGTCGCTGCCCACCGCGCCTCAGCGCGCACCCTTGCCGTGCAGGATCACGGCGACGGTCTTCCAGATGATCGTCAGATCGAGCAGCAGCGCCATGTTCTTGATGTAGTAGAGGTCGTAGCGCAGCTTCTCGCGCGCGTCGTCGACCGAGGCACCGTAGGTGTGTTGCACCTGCGCCCAGCCGGTCAGCCCCGGCTTGACGGTGTGTCGCAACGGATAGAACGGGATCTCGCGGGTGAGCTGCTCGACGAAGTGGGGGCGTTCGGGGCGCGGGCCGACGAACGACATGTGACCGCTCAGGATGTTGACGAGCTGCGGGATCTCGTCGATGCGCGACAGCCGCAGGAAGCGCCCGATCGGCGTGATGCGCTTGTCGTTCTTCTCGGCCCAGACCGGCCCCGAGTGCTTCTCGGCGTCGACCTGCATGGTGCGGAACTTGATCAGCCGGAACGGCGCGCCGTCCTGGCCGGTGCGCTCCTGGGTGAAGAACACCGGCCCGCGGCTGGTGAGCTTGATCGCGAGCGCGGCCAGCAGCCCGAGCGGCAGCGCCAGCACGAGGCCGAGGCCGGCGAACACGATGTCGGTGACGCGCTTCAGCGCCATCGTCAGCGGGTCCTTGATGAAGCCGCGACCGTAGATCAGGTAGCTCGGCCGCATGCTCTCGACCGCGAGCTTGCCGGTGAGGCGCTCGAACATCGCCTCGCGCTCCTCGACCGTGACGCCGTCGGTGCGGCATTCGAGCAGCGTGCCGACCGGCAGCCGGCCACGGCGTTCGTGCAGCGCCACCACGACCCGGCTGATGCCCTCGTGCTGGCAGAGCGCGCGCAGCTGGTCGAGGCTGCCGATCGAGGGCGCGTCGCCGTTCTCGCACGGCAGCACCGGCTCGTCGGGCGCCGGCACGAATCCGAGCAGCTCGTAGCCGGCGAGCGGGTTCTGTTGGATCAGCCGGCCGAGCGAGCGCGCTTCGGCACCGCCGCCGATGATGACGATCCGCTCGCCGAACCGCCAGCGGTAGAAGAACCAGTGGAAGGCGTGCCGCAGCGCGTAGATCAGCCCGAAGGCGATGGCCAGCAGCAGGATGAGCTTCCAGGTCTCGCCGCTCGGGTCGCGCAGGCCCGGAAAGTGGAACAGCTGCTTCGGCGCGACGACCACGAGCGCGGCGAACATCACCAGCGCGTAGCCGGCCGAGCGCAGCAGGCGGTGGCCGAGTTCGGCGCGGTTCTGGGCGGTGCGCCAGTCGTAGAGGTCGTTGTAGCTCAGCGAGGCCTGGCAGAGGATCGCGATCGTAAAGCAGGTCAGGAAGCCCAGCAGCAGGTCCTTGCTGGGCTCCACCAGCAGGAACGACTGGCTGCTGAGGGGCGGCGCGCTGGTGCCGACCAGCAGGACCAACGTGAACACGAGGTTCTCCGACAGCAGCAAGAGCGCCTTGCGCCGCGGCATGAACTGTTCCACGAGGGATGACATACGGGTCGGGAGCTGCGGGGAGAGCCGCCGGGGAGCGGACCGCTTGGGGAACTTCGGCCGATCGCGGTCGGGCCCTAGAGCGCGCGCCCAACCGCCACCGCCATCGTCGCCCTGAGCAACGGCCCGAAGCCCCGCAAAATGCAACAATTCGGGGCGGTCGGGCCACGGTCGGACGGCGATCAGATCGACCCGCAGCGCGCGCGGTCGCGGCCGCAGCGACGGGGCCAGCGCGGCCAATGCGGCGGCGAGTCGATCGAGCTGCGCCGCGGTCACGGTGCGCTCGGGGGCGGGGTGGGTCGAGCGGGTCTTGACCTCGACCGCGATCCAGATCCGGCCGCGTCGGACCAGCAGGTCGATCTCACCGTGACGGGTGCGCAGGTTGCGCGCCGCGATCCGGTAGCCCGCCGCCTTCAGCGCGGCCGCTGCGAGCGCTTCGCCGACCGCCCCCGCGTCGATCCGGCGATCGCGGGATCGCTCGGGCGGTGGGTCGGGATCAGGCCGACTTGGTCGCCGGCTGGGCAGCCGGGTCACGGACGACCCGCACGATCGAGGAGCGCTCGAATCGCACCTGCGCGGTATCGAGCAGCAGGGTGACCGTGCCGTCGTCGAGGCGGTGCACCACGCCGTGGATGCCCGACGAGGTCACGACGCGGTCGCCCTGCTTGATCGACGCCAGCATCTGCTGCTGCTGCTTCCTGGCCTTCGACTCCTTGCGGAACGACAGGAACAGCATCAGGCCCACGAACAGGGCCATGTAGATGAAGATGTCGTTGGCGAATCCCGGCGCGCCGCCGTTCGGCTGGTTGGGATTGGCCGGGTTCGCCGGGTCCGGGGCGACCATGGTGCCGCCGGCGTTGCCGCCGGCGGTGCCGCCCGCGTCCCCCGACGGGGCCTCGACGCGCTCCGGGCGCTGCGGCATCCGGGCGGTGCCGGCGGCCGTCAGGCCGCTGGCCGGGGACAGTGGGCAGGGGATGAAGATCGACGTCGACGGCATTCCGGGTCCCGCGCTGGCGGTCGCTGCAAAAGGCCGAGCAGTATAGGCCGGGCGGGCGTCGGGCAACACGGCCAAGTCGCGCGGTCGCGAAAGTAGCCCGACCGGGCGCCGCCGGTTGCGCTGGCGATGGCGTTCGGCATCCTGGCCGCGTGCGCGTGCTCGCAGCGATGTCCGGTGGGGTCGACAGCAGCGTCGCGGCGCTGCTGCTGCAGCAGCAGGGCCACGACGTGGTCGGCGTATTCATGCGCAACGGCGTCACGGCCGGTGCGGCCGAGAAGTCGTGCTGCTCGGCGTCGGACGCGCGCGACGCGGCGGTGGTGGCGGATCGGCTCGGCATCCCGTTCTACTCGGTGGACTACGCAGCGGAGTTCGGCGCCCTGATCGACCACTTCGCCGCGGAGTACCGCCGCGGCCGCACACCGAACCCCTGTGTGCTGTGCAACACGCAGCTCAAATTCGGGCACCTGCTGCGGCTTGCCGACGATCTCGGTGCCGCGGCCGTCGCGACCGGTCACTACGCGCGCAGCCACGACGGTCGGCTGCTGACGGCGCGCGACGCGGCCAAGGACCAGACCTACTACCTGTTCGGCGTCGGTCGCGCGGCGCTGCAGCGGGCGCTGTTCCCGCTCGGTGAACTCGACAAGCCGGCGGTCCGCGAACTCGCGGCCGACGCCGGGTTCAAGACCGCGCACAAGCCCGAGTCGATGGAGATCTGCTTCGTCACCAGCGGCGACTACCGCGACGTCGTGCGCGCCCGCGGCGGCGGCGGGCGACCCGGCCGGTTCGTCGATGCGGGCGGCGCGGAGATCGGTCGCCACGACGGTGTCGACGGCTTCACGGTCGGGCAGCGCCGCGGCTTGCCGGCGCTCGGCGCGCCGCACTACGTCGGTCGGATCGACGCCGCCAGCGGCGACGTGATG
>JAGQRB010000094.1 GCA_020425925.1 Planctomycetota bacterium | reverse complement strand
CGCCGCCATCGCCTCGGCGGCTGCGAACGCACCGGGCAGCATGCGCAGGATGGGCGGCGATGGATACAGCAGCAGCCGGGAGCGTTCGATCGTCGCGAGCCAGTGCAGGATCGGTTCGGCGTCGGCACCGACGCTGGTGTCGTTCGGATCGGTGCGGAACGTCGGCGGCCAGTCGACGAAGACCACGGCGCCAGCGGGCACCGCGCGCGCCAGCAGCTCGACGGCTGCGGCTTCTTCGCCGAACGTGTGCTCGATGCGCGTGGCGACGTCCGCGGTCAGGCGGTTCGGTCGGTTCGCGTCGAGGCCACGCCAGGTGCGCGCCATCGCGGCGTAGGCACCGATCGCGGCCTGGACGACGATGACGATGGTGAGGGCGAGGGAGAGGAGGCGCATGCGGGCGGGCGCCGGGAGTCTACACCCGGGCGGATGGTTGGCGCGAAACCCGCTCCGCTACTGCCCGAGCCCCCGCGCCGACTCGAGCACCGTGAACAGATCGATGCCGAGGAAGTAGTAGAGCCCGTCCGAGCGCTCGGCGCTGAAGTTCCAGCCGATGCCGCTGGTGATGAAGCCGCCGAACATCGAGAACGTGCCGCCCATGCCGAACTCGGCCGACTCGTCGGTCTGGTTCAGGCTCGCGAGGTGCACGCCGAAGGCCGGGTCGCAGAAGTTCCAGACCGCGCGCAGGTCGGTGTCGTCGCGGTAGCGATAGTGCAGGTCGGCGACGGCGGCGACGCCGGGGCGCCATTCCTTGGCCGAGCCCGAACCGGTGTCGGCGCGGGCGAAGGTCAGCTCGGCGCTGATCTGGCGGTGCCAGCCCATGCGCTGGATGTCGGTCTTGTAGGTGTCGGTCTGACGCGGCTCGTCGGTGCCCTGGGTGCGGTACATCGCTTTCACGACCACCGCGTCGCCGACGGTCACGCCGGCACGCGCGAGTTCGACGCGCGCCTCGGGCGCCTCGCTGAGCACGCGCCAGAGCTCGGGCGGCGCCTCCTTCGGTTCGGCCGGCCGACGGTTCGCGAGCAGTCCGCCGAGCGCGTTGCGGGTCGCGCCGACGAGCTCGCGGATCTGCGGGATGCGCGCCTGTGCTGCGGCCAGCAGCTTGCCGAGCGCACCCTCGCCGGTGGTCGCGAGCAGCGTCGCGAGCTCGTTCGGGATCGCGCTGTCCTGTGCCAGCGTCGCGACGACGCCCGGCAGCTCGCCGGCGGCGGTGATCGCCTGCTCGGTCGCGGCGATCCGCGCCTCGAGCAGCTCGAAGCCGGTCGCGAGTTGGAGCTCCGATCCGATCTGATCGAGGAACGTCTGCCAGCCCCGGACCGCGGCGCGGATCGTCGCGATGCGTTCGGTGACCGGCGTGAGCAGGCCCTCGAGGCGCGTGCGCACGGCGTCCTCGAGCGTCGCGCCGGCGAGCGCGCCGCGCAGCGTGGTCTCGAAGTCGTCGCCGAGATCGCGGACCATCGCCTGCAGCTGATCGCGCAGCGCGCGCAGCGACGGCTGCAACGTGCCGTTCTGCAGCTTGCGGATCGCGTTGGCCCAGGCCTGGCTCTCCTGCAGCTCGAGCCGGAAGCGCGCGCGCTCGGCCGGTGTCATGTCGGTGCTGAAGCGCGGGATCGGGTTGTACTCGCCGGCCGGCAGCGTGTCGTAGTTCTCGACGTGCAGCTGCCGGCGCTCCTTGCCGACCGAATCGAGGAACGCCTGCACCGCGACCTCGAGCTGCGTCGCCTTGGCGGCACGGGCAGAAGCGTGTGCGAGGATCTCGCGCTGGCGCTCGGCGAGCAGTGCGCCGAGCGTGCGGAAGCCGCCCTCGGCGTCGGCGCTGTCGGCGGCGGCGTCGAGCGCGTCGAACACGTCGTCCTCGCCGAAGCCGAGCGCCTGCATCGCGGCGATCAGCTCGCGCGCGGCCTTGCCGACATCGGCGGAGCGCTGCGCGAGCGCATCGATCTGCTCCGGGTCGCGCTCGGCCTGTGGGGCGGCCTTCAGCGTCGCGAGCTCGGTCAGGATCTCGGCGCGCTCGGTGCCGGCCGCGACGACGCGCTCGAGCTGTTGCCGAACCTGGTCGAGGTAGGCACTGGCGGTGGGGGAGAGCCCGTCCTGCTCGGCGAACGTCAGCACGAGATCGGAGTTCGCGTCGACCGCCGTGCGCCGGCTCTTCTCGATCGAGAACGATTCGGCGACGGCCTGCTCGACGAAGCTGCCGGAAACCGCCTCCGAGCGCGCCGCCGCGAGCCGCGCGGCCGCGGCCTCGGCGGGCTCGGTGGGGGCGGCGGAGCAGGCCGCGAATGCGCCGATGGCTGCGAGCGCAGCGAACCACGGGGCGCTCGGGCGG
>JAGQRB010000940.1 GCA_020425925.1 Planctomycetota bacterium | reverse complement strand
GTCGCGGGCGGCGCGAGCGGCGTCCAGAGCTGGCGCGGGAACAGCTTGTCCTGCGAGTAACGCGGCCGGTCGGGGATCGACAGCCGGTACTCGCACGGCTCGAGCCCGTCGAGACGGAACGCGCCGTCGCTGCCGGTGCGGACGGTGACGCGCGGCCCCCGACCGATCGGCGTCGCCTGCAGCTGACAACCGGCGATCGGTGTGCCGGTCTCGTCGACCGCGATACCGGCGTAGCCGAGGCCGCGCCAGCGCAGCGCCAGCACGTGGCCGTCGCGCGCGTCGGCCGGCAACGTGAAGTCCCAGGTGCGACCACCGGGCGCGTCGACGGCGAGCCGGCCTTCGCCGGGCAGCAGCGCGATCGGCACCGCGCCGTCGTCGCCGACCGGCACGGCTTCGGTGTCCGAACCGCCGCGCTGGCGCACTGTGAAGCCGGCGAAACCGTCGGCCGGCGCGGGTCCGTCGAACGTCAGCACGGGTCGCACGAGTTCGTCGGACGGCAGCCGCAGCGTGATCTCCGGCCGCTCACCGGCAGCCGCGGTGAACTCGACTTCGACGGCGGCGGCCCAGGAAGTCTCGCTCGCGATCCGCGGCGCGCGCGCGTGCAGCCGGCCGGCCGGGAACGGTCCGAACCCGACGTGGCCGTCGTCCCCGGTACGACCGATGCCGCGCTGACCGATGCCGGCGCCGACCATCGCGTTGTGGCCCGCGACCGGCGCACCGCGCGCGTCGACGACGAACACGTCGACCCAGACGCAGGCGGCGAGATCGAGCGTGACCGGACCCGAGGCGGGCACCGCGACCTGCTGCTGCAGCGCGCACTGGTCCTCGACGAACACCTCGACGATGTAGTCGCCCGCGGGCGCCGCGAACTCGAAGCCGCCGTCCGCGGCGGAGCGCCGGGTTGCGAACACCATGCGGTCGCCGCCGTCCCACTGCAACGGCGGCAAGGGTCGCAGCTGCACGCGTGCATCCGCCACGGCGCCGCCGGCGCGAGTGACGAAGCCCGCGAGTTCGCCGCAATCGCCGGGCGCGAGCGGGACCTCGATCGCCGCCGGCTGCTCGCCGGCGAACGGCACGTCACGCAGCAGCGCCGATGCGTAGCCGGCGGCGAACACCGTCAGCGTTGCGGCGCGCATCGCGCGGTAGCTCGCCATCTCGGGCTGGTCGACCAACTGCTGCAGGTCGCGCGGAACGTCGAGCGCGAGCCACCCGCCCGGTGCGACGAACTGCCCGCAGCGACGCGGGTAGCCGTTGTCGTCGGTGGCGATCAGCCCGATCACCTCGATCGGCTTCCCGGTCACGGCGTCGGTGACGTGCAGTCGGGTCGCGCCGTAGGGCGCGACGTAGACGTTCGTGTCGTCGCCGGCCGGGAACTCACGCCGCCCGATCATGTCGCGCCCGGTCGTCGGATCGCGGTAGCTGCGCGCGGTGGTCCAACCCGGCGTCGCGCACTGCACCTCGACGGTGTCGGCCGCGACCTCGACTTCGAAGCGACCGCGGGCGTCGGTGTCGGCGAACCAGACCGAGAGGCGGTCGCAGAGCCGCAAGCGGAGCGGTACGGGTGGCACCTCGCCGTCGGTCGTGCGGACCACGCCGGCAAGTCGACGCAGCGGCCAGAGCGTCACCTGCAGCTCGGCGCCGGGCGCCTCGTCGAGCAGCAGCCGACCGATGCCGTAGCCGCGGTCGCGCACCACGAGGAACGCACCGCTCGCCGGTGCCCGCAGGCGGCAGCGACCGTCGATGTCGGTGGTCCCGCGGACCAGCGGCTCGGCGCCATCGCGTGGAGG
>JAGQRB010000939.1 GCA_020425925.1 Planctomycetota bacterium | reverse complement strand
GCCGGCCGGCCTGCCACTTCTTGACCACGCGCTCCCAGGCGCTGAGCTTCGCGATCTCGTCGGACGCGACGTCGGCGAAGTCCTGCCGCGCGAGATACTCGCGCATCACCGGGGGGAGATCCTCGCCGGCCAGCTGCTGCTGCCACCTGCGCTCGCGCAGCATGGCGCGCACGCGGTCGATGTTGCGCTCGGCGACGTCGGGGGTGATCTGCCCGCCGAGCTCGATCTGCGCGCGCTGCGCCTCGGCGGCGAGCTCAGGGTTGCGGAGGGACGCCCGCTTGAGCGTCTCCATCAGCATCATGTTCTCGTTGGTGGTGCGGTCGAGCATCACCTCCACGTCGGTGCGGTTGCCGGTCGCGGGCTCGGGGCGCTCGAGCGCCTGCGAGCGGATGTTCGAGCGGACGCGGTCCTTCAGCGTCTGGAGCCTCGAGCTCCCGCCCTGGCCTTGGGGATCCTGAATCGGCGGCAGCGTCGGGTCGGTCACTTCTGCTCCTTGGCCTCGTTCCAGAGCTTCCAGACGGTGTAGGCATCGGCGCGCTTGCCCTCCTCGCCCATCACCTCGAGCACAGCGGCGCGCTCGTCTTCGGGGATGGTCGGGGAGTCGAAGAACTTCTGGAGCTCGGGCGACACGCTACCAGGCTTGCCCATCGCGACCCAGAGCTCGGCCACGTCCTGCATGCGAGCTCGCTGGCCGGTGCGCTTCAGGTAGCCGGCGATCTTCGTGGCCGGGTTGTTCTTCGGCGTGCCGGCGTGGAACAGGTCGTTGAGGTAGACGTCCTCGTCGCCGACCGTGACGAAGGCCGCGTCGCGCTCGGCCTTCCGGCCATCGGTGTTGAGCAGCGACGGCGGCTGCTCGGGCAGCAGCGCGTAGGCGGACACCTTCTTGTTGCTCGACCAGAACGACTGACTGTTGATCTCGACGACGTCGAGCGCCATCTCGTCCATGAGGCGCTGCGCGTCCTCGGGGCTGAACTCCTTGCCCGCGGCCTTCAGGCGATCGCGCTCCTCGTTGAATCGGGCCTGCGCCTTCTGCTTGAACACGAAGTAGCGTTCCTCCTGGTCGCGGCTCCAGCGGCCGCCGCGCGGGATGACATTGCTCCGCTTGGCCGCCTCCTCGACGTAGTCCTTGCTCTTCAGCAACCAGTCGTCGTCGGACGTCGCGTCGCCGACCGCCTTCTTCCAGCGCGCCTGCACGTAGCCCCAGTCGCCGTCGTCGGTCACACCGCGCATCCACATGCGGAGCTCGGCGGCGTCCATCTTCGCGAGCTCGGTGTCGGGCACCGCGTCGAACGCGAGCAGCCGCTTCGGGTCGGTGACGTAGCGCCGGCTCTGCGCGAACTGGGCGATGCGAGCCAGGCCACCAGGCTCGCGCTCGATCTGCGCGTAGACGGCGGGCAGCTGCTCCTTGATGTCGTCGACGCTGGCCCACTTGTTCTCGAGCAGGAACCGCTCGGCCGACGTCGTCGCGGCGTCGTAGCGCGCAGCCTGCTGCTTCTCGTGCTGGTCGAACTTGTCGCGACCCTGCGCGAGCGCCGACCGGTAGATGGCCTCAGTGAGCTCGCCGCGGCCCAGCTGCTTGTCGAGCTTGGCCTGGTAGCGCGACCAGGCCTCGGCCTTCCACTCGTGCTCGAGCATCGCCTCGTCGGCCGCGGTGAGCTCCTCGCCAGGCTGCGCCAGGCGCATCCACGGCCGGCGCTCGCCGAGCCCGGTGGCCTGGCTGGCCTCGGTCGACATGTTCTGCGCGATCTCGTCGAGGTAGAGGTCGGCGATCTGCCGACCCCACTTCCCGACCGACGCGCGTTCGATGGCCACGCCGAGCTCGTTGGCCGCCGCCGGGTCGATCTCGTCGGCCTTCTCAGCCCGGCCCAGGAGCTCGCCGGCCCGATCGGTCTGGCCCCGATCGATCAGCGCGGTGATGGTCATCGCGTGCACCGAGCTCGTGGTCTTCCTGACGAGCGCAGCGGCCTGCTCAGGGCCGTATCCGTTAAGCTCGGCCACTCGGCGGGCCTGAGCCTTCGCGGTCCCCAGGGCGACGCTGGCGGCCTCCTCGTCGCCGCTGACGGCCATCTTGTAGGCGTCGGCCGCTAGCACCTGGAGCCGCCCCGTGGCCTCGCCGGCAGCGTAGACGCGGCTCTGGTCGGCGGCGCGGCCGTGCACGCGGGCCATGGCGCGCTCGAGGCGCGCGTCGGCCACCCGCTTGAAGACCTTCGCTTGGTTCGGGGTGAGGCCCTTCATCAGGCCCTCACGAACCTTCTTGAGCTCCTGCTGCGTGCCGTCCAGCCGGTCGATCGCGTCCTTGCCGATGGCGTGCATGTAGCCGCCGTTGGCGTCGTCGAGGATCTGGTGCAGGTGCTCGGCCATGGCCGAGTCGGCGCCGTTCACCGCGGCCTCGTCGACGTCGCGCTGCCAGGCCTGGCCGAGCCGGACGGCTGCCTGCCCGAGGGAGCCGACCGCCTGGCCGAGGGCCTGGGCCTGCTCGCCGGCCGTCTCCTGCATCGGCTGGATCGCCTGGCCACCAGACACGGCCGTGCCGCTCGGGGTCGCCAGGGCCACGCTGGGGGCCTGTGGTGCCTTCATCTCAGTATCGCTCCGTGCTGCGGGTCCACTCCGAGGCGAGCTTCGCAGCGCCGCTCAGGGCGCCCGAGACGGCCGCCAGACCGGGGCTGAGCCCGTCAGCGGTAGCCGCCCTCGAGGCGGCGTTAGCTCGCAGGGAGATCCCCTCGTTCCTCAGGGACACCGCCATGGCCCGGCCCTCGTTGGCCGCCAGGGTGGCGTTCATGTCGATGGTCATCCGGTCGATCTCGTGCACCAGGCGCGCGCCGGCCTCGCTCTCGGCGGCGCTGCCAGAGCTCGCCCGGATCCCGCTGGCCGCCCTCGAGGCGGCGCGCTCGGCGGCCGCGGCGCCGGCCTGCATGGTGTAGGTCTGCGCCTGGGCCCTACCGGCTCGCATGGCGCCCGCAGCAGCCGCCTCAGCGCGTCGGGCGTTCAGGTCGGCCATCCGGGCCTGGTGCTTGAGCGCGCTCTCCTGGGCCCTCAGCTGCCGCTTGCCGGCCTGGACCGAGTAGTAGGCGCCGACCGCCTGGGTGATCACCCCGATGACCATGCCGACCGCGCCGGCCACCGACATCCCCCCGGCGCCGGCGTCCGCGGCCGACGCTTCGGTTCGCAGGTTGGCCGCGGCCTCGACCTGGGCATCGATCACGGGGCGATCGGGGATCCTGTTCCCCTTCAGAGCCCACCCTGAGCTCGGCAGCCACGACAGGTCGGGCACCTCGGTCGGCAGAGTGTAGTCGGAATCCAGCCCGAGCGCGCTGAGATCAGCGCCCTTCCTGTAGCCGATGTCGAATGCGGTCATCTGGTCAGCCTCCGAGGCCCACGTCGCACACCATGGACACGACCGTGAGCGACAGCGGTCGGTCCTGAATGATCATGACCTGGCCGTCTTCGCTCCAGCCCGTGGGGATCGCGCGCCGCTGCACGCCGG
>JAGQRB010000938.1 GCA_020425925.1 Planctomycetota bacterium | reverse complement strand
GTGGATCTGTGCCTTCACGACGGCGAGCGGCTCGTTGAGCGCGACGAAGGCCTTGCCGACCTCGTCCGCGGTCTTGCACGCGATACCGCGCGACACCGGCACACCGAACTGCTGGAGGAGTTGCTTCCCCTGGTACTCGTGGATGTTCATTGCGGGGCGGGGAGGGTAGCGAGCGGGCGGCGGCGAGTCCAAGTGGTTCCTTGACCGGTGCCCGGCGACCGCGGATTCTGTGGCGGACGGCCCGGCACCGACGCCGGATGGAGAAGGTGTGACCCGGTGAGTGGCGACTCGAACAAGCTGGTCTTCGTCTCGTACGCGCACGAGGACCGCCCCTTCCTCGAGAAGGACCTGCTGCCGTTCCTGCGGCACCTCGCGCTCGGCGAGCACATCGAGCTCTGGGAGGACAGCAGCATCGGCGCCGGCCAGGACTGGTACGCCGAGATCGCGGACCGGCTCGACCACGCCAAGGTCGCGATCCTGCTCGTGACCGAGAACTTCCTGGCATCGAAGTTCTGCCAGCACGAGGAGGTGCCGGTGCTGCTCCAGCGGGCGCGGCGCGGTCAGCTGCATGTCATGCCGCTGCTCGTCGAACCTTCCGTCTGGTCGATCGAGCGCTGGTTGAAGCGGCGGCAGATGCGCCCGGGCGGCGAGAAGTCTCTCAAGGAGCACACGGCAACGAAACGCAAGAAGCTGCTGACCGCGTTCGCGAAGGAGGTGCTGGCAGCGGTGGAGGGTGCAGCTCCCCCGTCGGTCAACGAGGTGCATTTCGATCAGCCAACGGCGACTCACGACCTCCATCGCCTACCAGAGACCGGGTCGCTACTGTTCGGTCGGCGACGGGAACTCGACGTTCTCGATCGGGCGTGGGACGAAGGGACGACAAACATCGTCGCGTTCACAGCCGGCGGCGGCGTCGGCAAGTCGACACTCGCGCGGGTCTGGGCCGAGATGCTCGCCGAGGACGGCTGGCGCGGCGCCGAGCGCGCCTTCGCGTGGTCGTTCTACAGCCAGGGCACCGGACGCATGACGGATGCGGAAACGTTTCTCAACGAAGCGCTGCACTGGTTCGGAGAGGAAGGCGAGGACTGGGAAGGCCGCTCAATGTGGGACCGGGCTGATCTGCTGGCCGACCACTTGCGACGAAACCGAACGCTGCTCGTCCTCGACGGCGTCGAACCGCTGCAGTCGAGTGAGAAGATCGACCGCGGGAGCATCCGGGATCCGGGTCTGAAGACGCTGCTCGAAGAGCTCGCGAACGGGCACCCCGGCCTGTGCATCGTGACGACGCGCGAGCGACTCGCGGATCTCGAGGAGACCGCCGCACCGGGAGTGCTGCACCGCGACCTCGACCAGGTTTCCACGCTCGCGGGGCGGGCGTTGCTGCGCGTGAAGCGCATCGGCGGCGAGGACTCACAGCTCGAGGCGGCCGTACACGACCTCGGCGGCCATGCCCTCGCGGTTGCCCTGCTCGGCAACCTGGTGACGGACGGGGTCGAGTCGCCACACATCTCGGGCAACTTGGTCCTGCCCGATCTGAGGCATCCCGTCGATCAAGGCGGGCATCCGCGCCGAGTGCTCGAGGCCTGGGCCAGGCGGCTCGGCGAAAGCGCCGAACAGGAACTGCTGCAGTTGCTCGGACTGTTCGACCGACCCGCTCCAATCGCTGCGGTCCGCGCGGTGATCGATGGCAATCCTCTCCCCGGTCTGACGAAGCGCCTGCACCGCGCCGACCTGGACGAGGTATTCGCACGCCTCCGGAGCACCGGTCTCCTGCTCCGTGAGAGCAAGCACGACAGCGTCCTCGACGCTCACCCGATCGTGCGCAGCCACCACGGGGAATGGGCTCGAACGAGACACCCGAAGAGCGTGAGAGAAGCGAACCTGCGCTTGTATGCCTACTACTGCAGCAGCTCTCGCGCGCGTCCCGAGAGACTTTCC
The DNA here is from genome assembly GCA_020425925.1 of Planctomycetota bacterium. Classification (GTDB taxonomy): domain Bacteria; phylum Planctomycetota; class UBA1135; order UBA1135; family UBA2386; genus JAGQRA01. The sequence continues at coordinate 333 of JAGQRB010000938.1, read as the reverse complement.
GAAGTCGTTCCCCTCATTGCAGGTATCGGCCACGGATGCGCGGCAGGGAAACACCAGCAGACTTTCGTCGAAGTCTTCATTCCACGCCTTCTGCAGGACGACCAGTTTCTTTGGCACCGACTCGGCGCCTTCGCTCCAGCCCTCACGACGCTTGCTCACTACTTCCACGAGCCCTGGCAGCAACCGCACTCCGAGCTGGGCAGCCAGGCCCAACGATCGGTCCTCGCCTCCGCAGGCTATTGCCTGCGGGCACTCGGAAAGCTCGCCGCCGCAGTGGCGCCCACGGAGGCGGTCATCGGACGCGCCGTCGCGGAGCAAGACTGGCAGTCCGCG
>JAGQRB010000937.1 GCA_020425925.1 Planctomycetota bacterium | reverse complement strand
GAGGCCCGCGACCGCGCGGTGCGCGCGCTGCTCAAGATCGACGTTCCGAACTTCGAACGGCGCTTTGCCAAGGCGGTCGACACCGCGCTGCGGGCGCGTGATCCGCGGCCCGCGCTCGAGCACTTCGCGCGCTGGTACGAGATGCAGGAGGAGTTCTGGCCGGCGCTGTTCTTCGGCGGCGTCGCGCGGCGTCGACTCAGTGACGCCGACGGCGCGCTCGACCTGTTCGCCGAAGCGCTCGAACTCGCGCCGGGCCAGGCCGACGTGCTGTTCGAGATGGCCGAGCTGTTCGCCAAGCGCACCAACAGCAAGCGCGCGCTCGAACTGGTCGACGAGGCGCTGCTCGAGCGCCCGCGGCTCGCCAAGCTGCACGCCGCGCGGGTGCGTTACCTGCAGAACCTCGGCCGCGATGCCGAGGCGCGCGAGTGGCACCGACGGGTGTCCGAGCTCGGCGTCGACAGTCCCGACCTGCGCAAGCTCGGCAAGGCGTTCCGGCGCCGGCGTTGAGCGGTCCGTCGGCGCCGCAGCCGACGCTCAGGTCACGAACCCGATGCCATGGCCTGCGAGCTCGCGGTTCCCGACCTGGGGCAGGAACACCTGGTGGCAGGTGCCGGGGTACTCGATGTCCGGCCGCGGGTCGTCGCCGACGGCGCGCGGTTGCCGCACGCGGGCGCAGGTGCCGTGCAGCGCCTCGACGGCGCAGATCAAGCGCGCGAACTGCACGCGCAGCAGGCCGCTCTGGCGGTGCGCGAGCCCGTTCCAGTCCAGCATCACCGCGAAGTGCCGCCGGACGAAAGCACCGATGCCCGCGGGATCGGCCCGGGCCGCGGTCATCAGGGCCGTGTAGCCGGCTGCGCCGAGGTGCGGGTGGCCGTCGGTGAGCGCCCACCACTCCGATGGCCGGTCCGCCCGCAGTTCCCACTCGGTGAACTTGAACAGCCGAGTGCCGGGCGACAGCACGGTGCGTTTCACGTTCATGTTGGTGAACTTGCGTCGATGCTGCCTCGGCAGCTCTGCGCGCAGGCGGTAGCGGACGAAGTTCGGCCGAGCCTGGCGGTAGCCGTTGCCACTCCACATGTCCGACTGGACGAAGTCGGAGATCCAGTGAGCGCCGTCGAACATCGTCATGTGCCCGTGGACGTGGCCATCGATCGCGGGCAGGACGACCACGTCGCCGACGCAATCAGGACCGTTCGCCGCCGCGGTCGTGAAGCCCGCCGAGGTCAGAGGCCCACCGTAGTCCTTCGCGTGCAGCGTTTGTGCGAGCGTGACACCGCCCGCGGCGATCGCCTCCCTCACGTAGCGCGCACAATGCCTCGGCACGTATCGCTTGCTGATCACGTCCGAGTGCGAATGGGCCTTGCGGCGAAGGTGTTCGACCGCGGCGTGCCGGTCCCACTGAATGAAGCTCATGGGCGTTCTCCCGGCCCGGAGAGTACGGCCCACGCGCGAAACGGCAAGAAGCCGCGCTACTTCATCGGTGCCGCGAGCGCGCCGAGATCGATCGGCGCGACCGACTGGCTCCGCAGCAGGTGCGTGAGCTTCTCCTCGGCGAGCCAGTCGTAGACCAGATCGATCGGGGTGCAGAGTCCCATGTGCGGCACCACGACCGGGTTGCCCTTGCCGTGGGTGTAGATCTTGCTGAACACGCCGATCAGCTGGTGGGTGTCGGCCAGGTAGATGCCGCCGCCGCTGTTGCCGAAGTAGGTCGGCGCGTTGATCATCCAGTAGTTGCTGCCGTTGAGCTCGTTCTTCAGCGAGCTCACCTGGCCGCTGCTCGGCACCGGGTCGTTGCCGAGCGGGCAGCCGACCGCGGTCACCGGTTCCCAGACCTTGACCCGCTCCATGGTCTCGTCGCGAGCGATGACGTTGGCGACGAAGGGCAGCTTGCGATCGGTCTCGAGCTTGACGAGCGCGGCGTCGATCTTCGCCCGGCTCGCGACCATCCGACCCTTCACGGTCAGGCGCTCACCCGGCAGGTAGATCGTCGCGTCGAAGCCTTCCTTCGCAGCGCGCGGCGTGTCGGCGAGGATGTTGCGGACGACGTGGTAGCTGGTGAGCACGTAGCTCTCGCACTCGCCGGTCTTCGGGTTCTTGTCGGAGAACACCAGCGTGCCGGAGCCGACCGTGTCGTCGCCGTTGAGCTGCACCGTCGGCAGCAGCATCGTCTCGGTCAGCAGCGACGGGTCGCGATGGATGCTGCTCGCGATCGTCGCGATCGCGCCCTGGGTCTCGTCGAGCCGCAGTGCCGCGTCGTGCTCCTTGCTGCGGACCTCGCGGATGTAGGCGTCGACGAGCTCCTTGGTGCGCGCGAAATCGGACGACAGCTGGCTGCGGAAGGTCTCGACCTCGCACTTCGCCGCCTTCAGCTCGGACTCGAGCCGTTGCGCGTGGGTCGAGCCGGCGGCGGCGTTCTGCAGCTGGACCTCGAGCCGCTGCATGCGCGCTTCGGTCTCGCTGAGGATCTCGTGGCGCACGGCCTCGATCTGGCTGGTGTCCGTCATCACCTTCGTCACGTCGGCGAGCTTCTGCTCGATCTCCGTGACGTCGTGCTGCTGACGCTCCAGACGTGCGATCTGATGATGGAACGAGACCATCAGGACCAGTGCTGCGAGGCCGCAGAACACTTCGACCAAGGTGCGCTTCATCCGTCTCCCTTCTCCCCTCAAACGCTGCCGCTTCCCCGTTGCTGAAAAGGGCTTCGGCGCGCCGGCCGAACCCTCTGAAGGAAATCCGGGGGCGCCGTAGTGGAGTGCTGCAACCGGCCCTGCGGTGGCGTGTTTCGCCGCGGTTCCGGTGCGCGGTTCCTGCCGAACTGCTGTCGGATTGGGCACTTGACCCGGCGCTGTCGAGTTCCTGCGCATGGTCGGGCGGGCGATCGCGCCCTACACTGGGCGGCCCGATGACGTTCTCGCCGATTTCCGAACTGCTCGAAGAGCTCAAGGCCGGCCGACCGATCGTGCTGGTCGACGACCCCGACCGCGAGAACGAGGGCGACCTCTGCTTCGCGGCCGAGAAGGCCACTCCGGAGCTCGTCGCGCTGATGGCGCGCGAGGCCTGCGGCCTGATCTGCGTCGCGCTCGACGGCGCGATCTGCGACCGGCTCAAGCTGCCGATGATGGTCGCCGAGAACCGCACCCGGCTCGGTACCGCGTTCACCGTCAGCGTCGAGGCCGCCGAGGGCGTCACTACCGGCATCTCGGCCAAGGACCGCACCCGCACGATCCTCGAGCTCGCGCGTCCGGACGCCCAACCGACCGATCTCGTCAGCCCGGGTCACATCTTCCCGCTGCGGGCGCGTGACGGCGGCGTGCTGGTGCGCGCCGGCCAGACCGAGGGCATGGTCGATCTCTGCCGCCTGGCCGGGCTGCAGCCTGCCGGCGTGATCTGTGAGATCACCAAGGAGGACGGCGAGATGGCGCGCGTCCCCGACCTCGAGAAGTTCTGCGCGCGGCACGGCATCCTGATGGGGTGTATCGCCGATCTGGTCGAGTACCGGCGCCGGCGCGAGCGCATCATCGAGCGCGTCACCGCGGTCAAGATGCCGACCGAGTTCGGCCCGTTCGACTGCCACACCTACGTCTCGAAGATCAACCAGAGCACCCACGTCGCGCTGACCGTCGGCATCCAGGACCCCGGACCGGACGGGCGCTTCCCGCCGATCGACGAGCCGGTGCTGGTGCGCGTGCACTCGCAGTGCCTGACCGGCGACGTCTTCGGATCGCTGCGCTGCGACTGCGGGCCGCAGCTGCACGAGGCGATGCGCCGGGTGCAGCAGGAGGGCCGCGGCATCGTGCTCTACATCAGTCAGGAAGGGCGCGGCATCGGTCTCGTGAACAAGCTCCGGGCCTACGCGCTGCAGGACGCCGGCATGGACACGGTCGAGGCCAACGTGCACCTCGGTTTTCGGCCGGACGAACGTGAGTTCGGCACCGGCAGCCAGATCCTGCACGATCTCGGCTGCCGCCGCCTGCGCGTGCTGACCAACAACCCGCGCAAGCTGTCCGGGCTGCAGGGTTACGGACTCGAGATCGCCGAGCAGGTGGCGCTGGCGATCGCGCCGAACCCGCACAACCAGCGCTACCTCGATACCAAGCGCCGCAAGCTCGGGCATCTCCTCGAGCTGCCGCCGGTGGACGGCTCCAACCCCGGCTCCAACCCCGGCTCCTGAAGATGGATCCGTCGATCGGACCGGAGCGTCCGGGCGGCCGCCGCGCGAAAGCCGGGCCGGCGGGAAGAAAGCCGGCCCGGTCCCCTTCGAAGAGCCCGTGTACGCCTTGAAGCTCCAACCCGAGACCCCCGATGCCGAGCTGATCTCCGCAGTCCTCGAGGGCAGCGAGGTCGCCTTCGGCACGCTCGTCGATCGCTACAAGGACCGGCTCTTCCGGCTGCTCGGGCGCTACTGCCGCGATCAGGTCGAGTGCGAGGACCTCGCCCAGGACGTCTTCCTCAAGGTCTTCCGCAAGCTCGACACCTTCCAGGGCGGCTCGGCGTTCTTCACCTGGCTCTACCGCATCGCGGTCAACACCGCGACCGACCACCTCGCGCGCGCCAGCTCGCGGCGGCTTCGTCTGGTCGAGGACGTCGTGCTCGAGGTCAACGAGCGCGACCACGATCCGGAGAACCCGGCGGCGCCGGCGATGGCGGCGGAGCTCGCCAGCGTCACCCGCACCATCCTCGACAAACTGCCCGAGAAGTACCGCACCATCCTGATCCTGCGCGAATACGAGGAGCTGTCCTACGTGCAGATCAGCGAGGTGCTGCAGTGCAATCTCGGCACCGTCGAGTCCCGTCTCTTCCGCGCCCGCCAACGCTTCAAGGAAGCGATCGAGCGCGATCATCCCGAACTCGTGCCGCAGCGATAACCCAGGGCGTTGAACGCTGAGGATCATCCGAATGGCTGACATCGAACCAACCACCGACGACCAGCGGCTGCTGCAGAAGTTCCGCGACGGCGAGCTCGGCCCGAGCGAGTCGACCGCGTTCGCGGCTCGGCTCGCGGCCGAGCCGACGCTGCGCGCGGGCCTGCAGGAGCTCGAGGAGCTCACGCGCGGCTTCGCGGCCGATCGCGCCCGGACCTTCACGCCGCCCGCCGGTTTCACCGCCAGCGTGCTCGCCGAGGTGCGCCAGCTCCCGAACCGCCTCGAGCTGCGGCAGATCGAGGTCTCCGGCGTGGCGCTGACGCTCTGTCGGCGGCTGCTGCTCGCCGCCGCGATCCTGTTCGGCATCGGGCTGTGCTGGCACGCCGGCCTGTTCCCCAACGACCGCAGCGACAAGCTCGAAGCCGCGCCCGCGGACGAGCTGCAACAAGAGATCGATCGCCTCGACGCGATCGCTCGCACGCTGGACAAATGAGCGTGAAGCGGCTGGGCATCTGGATCCTCGGTGCCGCCGCCGGCAGCTTCCTCGCGGGCGTCAACCTCGGCCTCGCGGCCCCCGGACTGCTCGCCGCCAGCGACGGCGGCCCGACCGGCAACGACGAGTTCTTCGTGCAGGCGATGGTCGCGGACTACGGCCTGTCGGCTCGGCAGGAGAAGAGCCTGCGGCTGGTGATGCAGAAGCGTCGCGAGGACGAGCTCAGCGTGTTCAGCGGCGCCGACTTCTCGATGCTGCCACCCCCGATCCAGAACCAGCTGCTCGACGTCCGCGAGAAGGAGAAGCGCCGGATCCGCGCGATCCTGGACGACGACCAGCGCGCCCGCTACGACCTCGCGACCAGAACCAAGTAACGACCAATGGCCAGGACAATCGGAGTTGACCCGGGCGACACGCTCGTCAAGGTCGTCGAACTCGACGGCACCTACCGCCGCCCGCGGTTGTTGCGCGTGCACACCGAGCCGCTCAGCGAGGCCGAGCCGCGCGCGGTGTCGGTCGCGGCCGCGACCCGCAACGCGATCGACGGCGGCATGCGCGGCGAGGTGCGCCTCGGCCATCCGTGCCGCGAGGCCGTGCTGCGCATGCTCGACCTGCCGTTCAAGGGCAAGGAAGCGATCCGCAAGGTCGTCAAGGCCGAGGTCGAGGGCGAGATCCACGGCTACACGGTCGACGACATGGTCGTCGACTTCCACGAGGTCGGCGGCGGCATCGACGGCGCGACCCGCGTGCTGGTCGCCGCGGTGCCGAAGGACGGCCTGCGCGCGCAGCTGTCCGCGCTCGAGGCGGTCTCGGTCGAGCCCGAGAGCGTCGATCTCGACACCATGGCGCTGTGGCGCGCGGCCGACTGCGTCGGCGCGTTCGACCCCGACGAGGACGACGACGCCAACCCGGAGCCGTCGGCACTGACCGCGGTCGTCGAGCTCGATTCGCGCAGCGTCAAGGTGCTGCTGGTGGAGTCCGGGCGGCTGGTCGACATGCGCACGCTGCGGCTCGGTGGGGCGAGCGTCGCCGACCAGGTCGCGCAGCGTCACGGGCTGCCGTTCACGCTGGCGCAGGAGGCCGTCGCCACCTGCCTCGATACCCAGCGCGACTGCGAGATGGAGGTCGGTCAGGAGCTGCCCGCGACGGTCGATTCGAACGCCGACGCCGAGTCGTCCGCGCCGGTCGCGCTCGAGATGCGCTCGGTGCGGGTGAAGTTCGCCGAGGTCGATGGCGCGCGCACCGCGTTCCTGCAGCGACTCGCACGCGAGCTGTTCCGCTACCTCGCCGCGACCGGCCGCAGCAACGTGCGCGCCGTGTGGTTCACCGGTGGCGCCAGTCGCGCGCCGGGCATCCGCGAGGTGCTGACCGAGGTGTTCGGGTGCGAGCCGCGCGAGCTCGACGTGCTGGCGCACGTGCAGCACGATCTCGACGACGACGAGGCCGCCGAGCTCGGGCCGCGCCTCGCGACCGCGATCGGCCTCGCGCTGGCGCCGTTCGGCGGCCCGACCGGGCTCGATCTGCGCCGCGAGGACCTGGCCTACACCCGCGGCTTCGAACGCATCAAGTTCCCGCTGACGATCGCGCTGATGGTCGCGCTGCTGGCGCTGTTCGTCTACGGCAACCGCCGCGCCGCCGAGCTCAACCTGCTCGAGCTCGAGATCGGCAAGACCTACGTCGATCCGAACACCGGCAAGATCTCGTTCTTCGGCATGCTGAACTCGATCCTGTCGAAGCCGTGGTGGAAGGACCCCCGCAACTTCCTGTTCGAGGAGTCGCGCGGCAAGGACTACAAGTATTCCGATCTCGAGAAGGACCTGACCGAGATGGACGTCGCCAAGCGGGTCGAGTACCTGCGCGCCCAGCTCGCGCGGGTCGCCGACCAGCGCCAGAAGGAGTCGGGTATCTACGAGGACGTCTCGATCGAGTCGGGCTACGCGGTGCTGGTGCGCTTCTCCGAGCTCATGCAGCAGGTCGGACCGCAGCTCGGTCGCTACCTGGTGCCGCGGATCCACCTCAACATGAAGGGCCGCGCCCGGTCGCTCGAGTTCACGATCGCGCTGCGCGGCGAAGGCTTCCGCCGGCGCATCGACGCGCTGCGCGCCGCCTTCAATGCCGAGTTCGAGCGCCCCGACTCGCCGTTCAAGGAGTCCGAGAACAAGCGGGTGGAGATGTTCGACGAGACGCCGTTCCGCGACGGCGACAAGAGCGGCGTCGAGGGCACCTACTACAAGGTCAAGGTCGACATCAAGGACCAGTTCGAGCCGTTCGGCTCCGGCGCCGGCGTGGCCGCGGGGGTGCAGCGATGAAGTTCCTGCAGAAGATCGATCTCTACACCGCGCTGATCCTGCTCTGCGTCGTGCTGCTGCCGGTCTGCGGCTGGTGGGTCTACAAGACGCAGCAGGACATCGAGGCGTGCAAGGCCGCGGTCGCCAGGGCCGATCGCAAGAACGGCACGCTCGAGCAGATCGGCGCGCTGCAGAAGAAGATCGAGATCGTGCAGAACAACCGCAGCGGCGGCACCAAGGAGCCGGCGACGTTCTTCGACCGCCAGATCCTGGTCGCGGCCGCGAACGGCGGGCTGAGCTCGAACGACTTCCAGCTCAAGGGCCCGCGCGAGGAGTCGGTGACGATTCCGGGCAGCAAGCAGCCGGCCTCGGACTTCGTCATGGAGGTCGACTGGAGCAAGTGCGAGACGCCGATGCGGCTCGAGCTCGTCGAGGCCCTGCTGTGGAATCTCGAGTCGGGTGCGGGCGCCGCCGCCGGCGGCCTGCAGTCGATCTGGCGCCTGCGCGAGCTCGAGATCGTCAACACCACCGACGAGAAGCTGTTGACGCGCTTCGACACGCCGCCGCCCGAGCTCGAGGATCGCTGGAAGATCAAGCGCATGGAGTTCGCGCGGCGCGAGCCGCGGAAGAAGTAGTGATGGCCCGGCGGCCACTGCGGTTCGCGGTGCTGCTCGGCGGGCTCCTGGCCGGCGGCTGTGCGCCGCTCGTGCGCTACACCAACGACCTCGTCGACTCGACTTCGGGGCGGACCTGGTTCACCCGGGTGCCGGCCGGCATCGGCGGCACGTTCGGTTTCGTCGTCGGCGTCCCGATCGACATCGTCGCTTCGCCGGTCAGCTGGGCGGTCTACCGCAGCCAGCCGAAGGAGACCCGCGACGTGATGTCGGTGTTCCTGTTCCCGTCGTTCCTGCTGTGGCAGGTCGGCACGCTGGTCGGTTCGCCGTTCGATCTCGTCGAATGGGCGGTCTGGCGGTCGTGGAACGAGCGCGCGATCACCCCCGAGGAGCGCGAGGCGATCGAGCGGGCGTGGGACGAGCAGGAGTACAGCGAGTACCCGGTCGAGCCGGTGTATCCGCCGACCGCGACCTCGGGCTGAACCTCGGCCCGCGCGCTGCCGGGTCGAAGACCGCGCCTCGGTCTCGGAGGGCTTGGGTTATGGTGGCGGGCATGGCGGGTTACGACGACCGACCCCGGGCGAGGCCGCAGCCGTGAGCGAGTCCACGCTGCTGCTGCGCCGGCTCGTCGAGCACGTGCTCGGCCAGGCGCAGGGCGGGCGCGAACTGCCGCTCGCGATGCTGCTCGAGCAGCTCGCTCCGGTCGGAGAGCTGCGGCGTCTCGCGCGCAAGTTCGGGTTGTCGCCGAAGGGGTTTCGCGTCGACCGCGCGCCGGCGCGCGTGCTGGCCAAGGAACTCGCGGATCTGCAGGACGGCCAGCTGCTCGACGAGGTCCTGGGGCTGCTGAAGCCGGCGCCGCCCGCGTCCCCGCGCGCGCGTCCGCGCGACGGCGAGGCCGACGGCCAACGCGCCGAGACCGAGGCCTTGCTGCGGTTGCGCGAGGCCGAGCTCACGCGGGTGCGCGACGAGCTCGAGCGCG
>JAGQRB010000936.1 GCA_020425925.1 Planctomycetota bacterium | reverse complement strand
GACGGCGTCGACGTCGATGTCGCCGGTGCCGGCGTCGCGCTCGACGTGCAGAACGCGGCCGCTGTGCTGGTGCAGAACAGCGTCTGTCGCGGTCGTCACGGCCTGCAGTTGCAGGACGCCCTGCTCGCAACGAGCGCCGTCGACTGGCTCGGGCGCGGCGGCACCGGTGGCCAGGTCGGCTACGGCATCGTCGCGACGCGGGGAACGATCGATCTGTCGCTCGGCAGCTGCGAGGGCACGCGTGGGCCCGCCATCCGGATCGGCGACAGCGCGATCCGCATGGCTGGCAACGGCGCGACCGGGCTGCGCGTCGGCGGCACCGCTGCCGGTCAGGTCGCGGCATTCGCGGCGGTCCTGTCGGACGCGCGTTGGCCGAGCAGCCGCTTCGGATTGCAGCCGCAGAACGGCGCGCCGGGCTTCGCGGCGGTCGGCGGCACGGTGACCACCGAAGACGTGCCGGCACTCGCCGCGACCGGCGCCGCGCCCGGCGGTCAGCTCAGCGTGACCGCATCGCGGCCGGCGCCGGCGCCGGGAGCGATCGTGCTCGGCCATCTCGCGGCGCGCCACATCGCGTTCGGAGTCGACGCCGTCTGGCTCGACGAGTTCGGGCCGGCGTTCGTGATCGCGGTCGGCGCGGTCGACGCCAACGGCCTGACGCGGCAGGTGACCTGGCCGAACGTGCCGTGGCTGCTCGGCGAGGTCTTCGGTTGCCAGGGGCTGGTGCTGCCGTCGGGTGGCGGCTCGCTCGCGACCGCACCGGCGGTCTGGGCCGCGATGTAGGTCGGTTCGGAGTTCGGGCGGCGGATTCCGGACGACACCGCGGCAGTAGCGCGGTTCGATGCCGGGGTGACGACGGATGCCGAATGCATGGCGCGCTTCCTGCGCCGTGACCGCGCCTGGGACGGTCGGTTCCTGACCGGCGTGATCACCACCGGGATCTACTGCCTCGCCTCGTGTCCGGCGCGTCGGCCGAAACCCGAGAACGTGCGCATCTTCCGCAGCGAACCCGAGGCCCGAGGTGCCGGTCTCCGGCCGTGCAAGCGCTGTCGACCCGACCGCTTCCTCGCCGCCGGCGATCCCGACATCGCGCTCTACGACGCGGTCCATCGCGCGATCGCGGCCGAGCCGGGTGCGTTCGCGCGCGTCGCCGACGTCGCGGCGCGAGCCGGCGTCGGCGCCACGCGGCTCAACGAGCTGTTCCGTCGCCACGGCCACACCACGCCGTTGCTCGCGCTGCAGCGCGCCAAGGTCGCCGCCGCCGCCGAGCGCCTGCTGACGACCGACGACCGCATGCTCGACGTCGCACTCGACGTCGGTTTCGCGAGCCAGTCGGTGTTCCACGACAACTTCCGCGCCGTCACCGGCACGACCCCGCGGGCCTATCGCGCACTGCGCGACGGCGTCGAGTTCGCACTCGAGCTGCCGGCGGACTTCCGCCACCGCGACACGCTGCGACAGCTCGGTCGCGATCCGGCGGCACCCGACCAGCGGGTCGATGGCCGGCGTTGCGCCAAGGCGCTCTGGTTGGACGGCGTCCCGGGCGTGCTCGAGCTCGACGTCCGCGCGCGGGTCGCCCGCTGCGCCGTGCGGCTGCGCCGGCGGGCGTCGCGGGGCGTGATGGCGGCTGCTCACCTCGCGGCGTTGCGGTTGCTCGGGCTCGACGCCGACCCGGGCCCGTTCGAACGGCGCGCGCGCCGCGACCCCGACCAGCGCCGGCTGACCCGACCGCGGCCCGGCCTGCGCGTGCTGCGCAACGGTTCACCGTTCGAGGCGTTCTGCTGGTCGGTGATCGGACAGCAGATCAACCTGGCGCTCGCGTTCCGCTGTCGCACCGCGATGTTCGAGCTCGCGGACTCGCCGCGACTCGACGGGATGTCGCCGCATCCGACGCCGGCGGCGGTCGCCGACATCGCGCCGGCGACGCTGCGTCAGCGGCAGTTCTCGGGTCGCAAGATCGAATACCTGCAGGACACCGCGCGTGCGATCGAAGGCGGCGAGCTCGCGCTCGACGAACTCGCCGACGGTTCGGCGGTGCATGCCGAGCGCACGCTGCTGGCGCTGCGCGGCGTCGGACCGTGGTCGAGCAACTACGTGATGATGCGCGGGTTCGGTTTCGGCGACTGCGCGCCGATCGGCGACACCGGCATCACCGCGGCGCTGCAGGCCTGGCTCGAGCTGGTGGAGCGGCCCGACGCGGCCGCGACCGAACGTCTGCTGGCACCGTTCTCGCCGTATCGCTCGCTCGCCTGCTGGCATCTGTGGCGTTCGCTCGACCGACCCGAACCGACCGAGACCGAGGAGACTCCATGACGTTGCACTGCTGTGCGCTCGCCGAACCCCAGGCCCTGCTCCTCGCCGAACGCGACGGCGCTCTGGTCGCCGTCCACTTCGGTGCGGATCGTGACGCGTTCGCCGCCGGCTTCGCGCGCGGCGGCGAGGCGGTCGTCTGGAGCGACGGCGTCGATTCGCCGGCCAGGCGTCAGCTCACCGAGTACTTCGCCGGTGACCGTCATGAGTTCGATCTCGAGCTCGCGCCCGGCGGCACGCCGTTCCAGCAGGCCGTCTGGCGCGCGCTGCGGACGATCCCGTTCGGCGCGACGTGCAGCTACTCCGACATCGCGCGCCGCATCGGTCGACCGACCGCCGTGCGCGCGGTCGGTGCGGCCAACGGCAGGAACCCGATCGCGATCGTCGTGCCGTGCCATCGCGTGATCGGTCGGAGTGGTGCGCTCACCGGTTACGCCGGCGGCCTCGACCGCAAGCGGCGGCTGCTCGAGCACGAGGGAGTTCGGCTGTGATGACGCGCGCGTGACGCGGTCGGCCGAGGCGGCAGACGATCTCGCGCGAATGACCGCACTGTGACACCTGCGAATGCGCGCGCCCTAGCTTCGCCGGTCGAACCATGACACAGCTGCCTTCGGTCCTCTTGCTCTGTGCGGCCGCGATCCCGGCGCAGAGCTTCCTCGAACTCCCCGCCAGCGCGAACCCCGCGCAGGAGCTGCCGAACTACGGGCTGCCGCCGTTCGCCTACAGCAACGCGCGCGTGCAGATGTTCTTCGACGCCAACGAGGTCGGCGCGACGAACTTCACCGCTACCGGCGTCTCGTTCCGTTGGGATGGTCCGCTGCCGCAGGTCGGCGCGCCGGGTCCGTTCACGATCCAACGGCTGCGGATCGGTATCGGCACGACGGCCGTAGCACTGCCCGAGGCGCGCTTCGCCGCGAACCTGACCTCGGCGCTGACGCCGGCGTTCGACAGTCCCGTCACCTACTTTCCAGATCCGGGTTCGGCCTCGCCGCACGGCTGGGGCGATCCCAACGGCAGTCTCTCCTTCGCGTTCGCCGCGCCGGTGCCGATCAGCATCCCGGCCGGCGGCTGGCTCGTGCTCGACATCGCGATGGAGAACAACAACTTCTCGATGTTCGGCTTCGCCCACACGCTGCTCGACGGCATCGCGACGACCGGCGGGCCGAGTGACGGCCAGGCCGCGAGCTTCGGCCAGGGCTGCGCGATCAGCGGCAGCACGACCGCGCCGACGATCGGCACCGAGGGCGTCAGGGCGCCCGGCACGGCGCATTTCGTCACCGGCCAGCACCTCGGTGCCAACGCACCGGTGTTCGTGATCTACGGCCTCAGCAACACGCAGAGCTCGCTCGGCCCGCTGCCGTTTCGGCTGCCGGGCACGGTCTGCGACCTGCTCGTCAGCCTCGACGCTCCGACGCTGACGTTCGCCGATGCAACCGGCTCGCTGACGGCGAGCTCGGGCGGCAACGTGTTCGCGGTGCCGGCCGATCCGGTCTATGCCGGGCTCGTGCTGCACGAGCAGCTCGCGCCGGTGTCGTTCGGCGTCAATCCGTACGGCATCGCACTCAGCGACGCCCAGACCGTGACGCTCGGCACGCTGACGCAGCCCGGCATCGGGGTCTACGCGGTCGCCAACGGCCAGGACGCGAACGCGACGATCGCCACCGACGTCCAGGCGTTCGGTTACGCGGTGCGGCTCAGCACGTTGTGACCGGCCGCGGGAAGCGTTTGAGCGCGCCGACGACGTCGATCTGCTCGGCCTCGGTGAGGCCCTGGAAGATCGGCAGCGCCAGCGCCGTACGCGATGCCTGCTCCGCGACCGGGAAGTCAGCCGGGTCGGCTCCGAGGTAGGCGAAGCATGGCTGGCGGTGGAACGGGATCGGGTAGTAGACGCCGCACCCGATGCCCTGCTGCCGCAGATGCTGGATCACCGCGTCGCGCTGCGTCGCCGGCAGGCGCACGACGAACTGGTGGTAGGCATGGCGATCGGTGTCGATCGGCAGCTCGGCCCAGTCGCCGAGGCCGGCATCGTCGAACAGGCGCCGGTAGCGATCGGCGTTGCCGCGTCGCGCCGCCGTGATGTCCTCGATGTCGCGCAGCTTGACCCGCAGTGCGGCGGCCTTCTACGCGCCCATGCGGAAGTTGCCGCCGATCGCGTGGCGCCCCTCCAGCTGGGCCGCTGCCTGGGTGGGTAGCAGCCGCGCTTGCGCTGCGAACCCG
>JAGQRB010000935.1 GCA_020425925.1 Planctomycetota bacterium | reverse complement strand
CGCCGCGAGTCTGCCACCGGGGCTCGCGTTCGCGGCGGCGATCGCGATGTTCGCCGGGCGCGGGTTCGCGGCGACGCGGCGCGCGGTGCTCGCGCGGGCCGGGGTGGCGGTCGTCTCGACGTCGGTGTGGTCGCTTGCCGGAGTCTTGACGATGAAGAAGGTGGTGGTCGTGCTCGGCGTGGCGCTCGCGTTGCTCGCGAGCCTGCCGTTCTGGTGGTCCCGCGACGAGGCCCTCGCCGGTCCGGGTGCGGCGAACGATCGCGCCGACTCGTCGTCGATCGCGATCGGACAGGGCGACATCGACGCCGAGGCGCCCGCGGCGCCACCCGAACGCACCGCGGCCGCGGCGACGAAGGCGCCGGCCGATGCTGTCGTCGCGGCGGAGACTGTGGTCGTCGACCTGCTCGTGCGAGCCGTTTGGCGCGAGTCGCGCCGCCCGGCGGTCCGCGTGCCGTTGACCCTGGTCACGCCGCCGGGCGATCGTCTGGCGAACGCCTGGAGCGACGCCGCGGGCGAAGCGCGTTTCGCGTGCGAGGTGCCGTCGTTCCATTGGCCGATCGATCTCCGGGTCCGCACCGTTGCGGTGACGACGCCGCTGATGCCGGGTCGCTACTTCAACCTCGAGCTCGGTGCGGATGCCGCCACGCTCGAGGTCGAACTCGACGACGGGCAGCACGTCGTCGGCGTCGTCGTCGACCCGGCCGGCAATCGGGTGGCCGGCGCGGACATTCGCATGGTCCACCGGTTCTACCCGGAGACCGTCGTCGCTTCGTCGGATGGCGGTGGCGCGTTCGAGATCGCGGGCCTGCCGGTCGGCTTCGAGCTGCGCGCGAGCGCCGGTGCCGCCGAGTCCGCACCCGCGACGATCGCCGACCTCGCCGACGGCGCGCTCGTGCTGCGACTCGACCAGGCTGGTGGGCTGGTCCGGATTCACGTCGTCGACGCGTCGGGGTCGACGGGGAAGCCGGTCGCCGACGCGACCGTGGAACTCGACAGCGGCGAGCAGCGGCAGCCGCCGCGTCGGCGCTTGCTCGGCGTCACCGACGCAGCGGGTTCGGCGACGTTCGCATGTGTGCCGGGGGGCGCGTACGTCGTTCGGGTCGTGCACCGCGCGAATCTGCCGATGCAGCAGGCCCTGTCCGTCGCCGCCGGGGGACCATGGGACACGACCGTGGTGCTCGGCGAAGCGGCCACCCTCGTCGGTATCGTGCGGCGCAGCGGTCAGCCTGCGGGCGGTGTGCGGGTCTCGGTCAACGGCGCCGACTCGCTGTTCCACCGCGACGGTTTTCGTACCGACACGGACGGGCGCTTCGGTATCGAACGGCTCGCGGTCGGGCGCCATCTGGTCTTGTTCCACGCCGCGGCGACCGCGGTCGCGCGCTACGTCGACCTGCATGCAGGCGAGCAGACCGTCGAGTTCGAGCTGCCGGGCGGAGCGGAGATCGCCGGTCGCCTGCGGTTGCCCGATGGCAGTCCGGCGCGGCGCTGGCGAGTCGCGGCGCGGCGCACCGACGAGATGGCCGCGGACGCCGAGGCGAAGACGGACGACGCCGGCCGATTCGAGATCCCGGACCTGCCCGACGAGAGCTTCCGCCTCGACGTGACCGGGCCCGACGGCGGCGGCCACACGTTCTTCGGCGTGCGCACCGATGGCAGCGAGGCCGACTACCGCCTGCCCACCGAGGCACTGTGGCAGCCGGCTTCGATCGTCGGACGGTTCGCGGACGTGCCCGCAGGCGCGACCCTGTGGAAGTCGGATCGCGATGGCGGCGGCGGCTCGGGGCGCGGACTCGGCGGTGACGGCGTGATCGCGTTCGATGCGCTCGCGCCCGGGTCGTATCGCATCTGGCTCGAGCGCGACGACTCGCGCGGTCGGACGGCGCTGCTCTGGCTGACCGAGGTCACGCTCGCTAGCGGCGAGCGGAAGGACCTCGGCGTCGTCGTGCCGCCCCGTCCGGGCAGCATCGCCGTGGCGCTGCGCCCCGCCGCGGGAGTCGATCCGCAGGGCGCGTTCGCCATGCTGCGCTCGACCGTGACGGGCGGCGGTGGTCGCTTCGGTCCCATGCTCGAACTCGGCGCCGATGGCGCCTGGCACGGCGAGGGTGTGCCATCCGGCTCGTGGTGGGTCGTCGCCGGCGGCGACGGCATCGCGCCCGCCGTCCGCGAGGTGTTCGTGGCGGCCGGCGGCTCGCAGCGGCTCGAGATCCAGCTCGAGCCGGCGGTGGCCGTCGACCTGCGATTGCACGCCGGCGACACCGACGCGCTGACCGTCGGTTGGCGTCGCGAGGTCGTCCGCCGCGCCGACGATCGTGCGATCTTCGCGTTCCGCGAGATCGTCGGATCGCTCCACACCCGCCTCGATCTCGCGCCCGGCAGCTACACGATCGAGATCGACACCGGCGGCGGTTACCACGGCATCGCCGCGTTCACCGTTCCGGCCGAAGAGCCGGTCGAGGTCCCCCTGAGTCGCCGCTGGTAAAGCGTACGCGGTACAAACCACAACCCAAATCGTGTGCCAGCCGCTCGTGTGGCACGCGGTTTGGGTTGTGGTTTGTACCGCGTACCGGCGGGATCTAGTGCTGTGGCCTCAGGTCCTGGAGTCGCTTGGCCTTGAGCTCGAAGCGCGGCAGCTCGCCGAGGTTGGCGAGCTCGACGTTGAAGCGCAGGCCCTCGTGCGCGTCGGCGAGGTCCTGACCGAGCTGGGCGGAGAGCCGCGGCCAGACGTCGTCGCGGTCGGGTTTGAGCTCGACCTTGACGGTGATCTCGTCCTGCACGTTGTCCTTGCGCGAGATGATGATCTGGAACTCCTCGACCTCGCCGTGCTCGCGCACCACGGCTTCGACCGCGCGCGGGTAGACGTTGGTACCGCGGATCAGCTTCATGTCGTCGACGCGGCCGAGGATGCCGCCTTCGTAGACGTCGCCGGTGCGGCCGCAACTGCAGCGGTCGTGCGGCACCTTGCAGACGAGGTCCTTGGTGCGATAGCGGATCAGCGGGATGAAGCCGCGGCCGAACGAGGTCACCACGCGTTCGCCGCGCTCGCCGTAGCCGACGGGTTCGCCGCTGTCGGGATCGAGCACTTCCTCGATGAAGTGGTCCTCGATGATGTGCGGCCCGCCGGGCTGGTGGTCGCACTCGAAGATCATGATCGTGCCGATCTCGGTCATGCCGGCGGTGTCGCCGCACTTCGCGCCCCACATCTCCTCGATCATCTGTTTGACCGCCGGGATCGAGCCCGCGGGCTCGCCGCTGACGATGACGCGACGCACCTTGCCGTCCTTCTTGAGGTCGATGCCCATCTTCTCGGCGGTCTGCCCCATGCGCAGTGCGTAGGTCGGCGTCGCGCAGACGACCGTCACGCCCATCTCGACGATCTGCTTGACGCGCTGCTCGGTCGTCATGTTCCCGGATGCGAGCGTCAGGCAGCCGAGCTTCTCGCAGCAGTAGTGCGCGCCCCAGAAGCCGATGAACGATCCGTAGGAGAACGCGAAGAACACCAGGTCCGCCGGCCGCACGCCGAAGCCCCAGAAGCCGTAGCACCACATGTCCGCGATCCACGACCAGTCCTTGCGCGAGTCGAGCACGCGCAGCGGCTGGCGGCCCGACGTGCCCGACGTCAGGTGGTAGCGGATCGCCTCGTGCGGCGGCCGGGTGCAGAGGTCGCCGAACGGCGGGTTGTCGGCCTGGCACGCCATCCAGTCCTCGCGGGTCATGAACGGCAGCCGCCGGATGTCGTCGAGCGTCTCGATCCGATCCGGGGTGACGCCGGCCTGGTCATAGAGTCGACGGTGGAACGCCGAATGCTCGTAGGCATGGCGCACGAGGTGCTGCAGGCGGCGCAGCTGTAGCGCCCGCAGGCGCTCCTTCGGCAGCGTCTCGGTCTTCGGATTCCAGAAGGCGGTCGTCGTCGCGCCGGTCACGGTAGCTCCCATGCGATTGGCGAAAGAGTGGGCGGGTCCAGCGTAGCCGTCGAAGTCTTCGACACGAAGTGTCCGACTCCGCCACGGCACTCAAGTTACGGCGCCCGTTGCCGAGCATCCGAGAGCGTCGGCGCAGCGCCGGTCGCCGGATCCGCATCCTCGGGCAATGGACATCTTCTCACCGATCGGGCTGGTGCTCGCCTTCGTCGGCGTCATCGGCGGCATGGTGCTCGAGGGCGGTCACCCCCAGGCGCTGATCCAGCTCACGGCGTTCATGATCGTGATCATCGGCTCGCTCGGCGCGACCATGGTCGCGACGCTGCCGTCCGACGTCGGCAACGCGATCGCCTCGTTGAAGCGGATCTTCCTGCCCGAGAAGCACGACTTCCACGGCATCATGGAGAAGGTCATCGAGCTCGCGAACCTCGCTCGCCGCGAGGGTCTGCTGGCGCTCGAGACCTACGCCAACAGCGGCGAAGGCGACCCGTTCCTCGTCAAGTGCCTCACGCTCGCGATCGACGGCAGCTCGGCCGAAGCGATTCGCGAGACGATCGAGATCGACATGCACATCACCGAGGAGGATCAGAAGGCCGGCATGAAGTTCTGGGAGACCTGGGGCGCGCTCGCCCCGACGGTCGGCGTGCTCGGCGCGGTGCTCGGTCTGATGCACGTGATGTCCGTTCTGGATCAGCCGAAGCTCATCGGCCCGGGCATCGCGGTCGCGTTCGTCGCGACGGTCTACGGCGTCGGCTTCGCCAACGTCGTCTGTCTGCCGATGTCGTTCAAGCTGAAGCGCCACATCGAGCACGACCAGCTGCTGCGGGCGATGATCCTCGAGGGTGTCGTCGGCATCCAGTCGGGCATGGCGCCGGGTGCGCTGCGCAGCCGCCTGAAGGTCTACCTCGGCGGCCACGGCGGCGGCCACGAGGAGAAGAAGTAGCCGCGTCCGCGGCGCCCGCGCGATGGCGAAGAAGCACAAGCACGAGGAGCACGTCAACCACGAGCGCTGGCTCGTGTCGTTCGCCGACATGATGACGCTGCTGTTCGCGCTGTTCGTGGTGCTCTACGCGCTCGGCCAGGCCGACCTCGCGAAGCTCAAGGACCTCAAGGACTCGGTGCGCTGGGCATTTCACATCGAGGGCGAGGGCAAGACCAAGGACGAGGGGCTGTTCGAGCGCCAGGCCGGCGGCGGCGAGGTCATCGACGCCGCGCCGCTGATCACGGCGCAGGACGGCGAGATGAAGGAGTTCCTCAAGGATCAGCTCGAGCGCTACGAGGAGGTCGCGGGCAAGTCGCTCGAGATCGTGCAGACCGACGACAGCATCTCGTTCAAGACCGCGCTGTCGGACTTCTTCGCACCGAACCAGCCGTACCCGATCAAGAGCGACATCGCGGGCTGGCTCGACCGGACGATCGCGGCGTCGCTCGCGTTCGCCTCGAACATCCGCGTCGTGATCTCGACGCCCGACGTGTTGATCGGTCACAACAGCAGGAAGCAGGCCGTGACCTCGGTCGACCTCTGCATCGAACGCCTGCAGACGATCGAACGATTCGTGCTCGCGAAACCCGAGATCCGACGCGAGGCCGTGACCTGCCAGTGGCAGCGTCAGGTCGGCAGCGTGCAGTGGAAGTGGGAGGAGGAGGCGACGATCAGCGTCGTGTTCACCAACGCGGCGGCGACGCACAAGTAGTTCGTCCCACTAGCCGCTGTGCTTGCGTAGCCAGGCGGCGAACAGCTGCGGTGAACTTCGGCACTCGCGACGAGGTTCCGCTGGCACGGGGGGGGCGTGCCTGCGGCCGCGCCTTCAGCCCTCGGTGACCAGCCGCGCCAGGATCGTCTTCTGGATCATCGACGTGCCCTCGTAGATCCGCAGCGCCTGGATGTCGCGCCAGAATCGCTCGACCGGCCACGCCGAGCTGTAGCCGCGCGCACCGTGCAGCATCACCGCGTCCTCACAGGCGCGCGAGCCGGCCTCGGTCGCCTGCAGTTTCGCCATCGCGACGTCGGCGTGGGTCTCGGTGCCGGCCTCGCGGCGCCTGGCGCAGCGGTGCACCAGCGCACGGCTGGCGTGCAGCGAGGTCAGGTGGTCGGCGAGGCGCTCCTGCACCATCTGGAACGAGCTCAGCGGCTGGCCGAACTGTTGGCGCCCGGTGGTGAACTCGACCGCGGCGGCGAGCGCGGCGCGATGCAGGCCGACGGCGCCGGCGGCGACCGACAGCCGTCCGGCCGCGAGGCCGCCCATCGCGACCTTGAAGCCGGCGCCGAGCTCGCCGAGCACTTCGTCGGCCGTCGCCGCGAAGCCCTCGAAGACCAGCTCGGCGTGGTCGCTGCCGCGGTGCCCGAGGTCGACGCCGGGCACGGGGGACCGCGCGAGCCCGGCGCGGTCGGTGTCGACCAGGAACGCGGTGATGCCCTTGCGACCGAGGCTGCGGTCGAGCGATGCGAACACGATCATCACGTCGGCGATGCCGCCGTTGGTGATCCACCACTTCCTGCCCGCGATCCGGAACGTACCGTCACCCTGCTTCGCCGCGACGGTGCCGAGCGATGCGACGTCGCTGCCGGCGTCGGGCTCGGTCAGCGCGAAGCAGCCGATCGCGCTGCCGTCGATCAGGCCGGGGAGCCAGCGGCGTCGCTGCGCGTCGTCTCCGAAGCGCGCGATGCACTGCGCCACGAGCCCGGTCTGCACGGCGCAGAAGCCGCGCGCGTTGCCGCAGACCGCGCCGAGCTCCTCGTGCGCGATCGCGAGCTCCAGCGGGCTCCAGCCCTCGCCGCCGAACTCCGCGGCGAGCGGGCCACCGAGGATGCCGGCCGCGGCGAGGTCGGCGACCATCTCGCGCCGGAACGTGCGCTCTTCGTCGATCGCGCGTGCGAACGGCGCGAGCTTGTCGGCCGCGAACGCGCGGATCCGCTGTGCGAACGTGCGATGGTCGTCGTCGAGATCGGAGTCGGGCAGCCAGAGATCGGGGTTCATCGGCGACTCGCCTCAGCGACCGAGGAAGCGCGGCGGACGGTTTTCCATCCACGCGTTGTAGAACTCGCGATGGTCGTGCGACCGCAGCAGCAGCGCCTGTGCCTGCGCCTCCTGTTCGATCGCCGACTCGAGGTCCATCGGCCACTCGTTCCAGACCATCTTCTTGGTCATCGCGAGCGCCAGCCCGGGGCCGTCGGCGAGCCGGCGCGCGAGCTCGAGCGCTTCGTCGACGACTTCTTCGGCCGGCACGACGCGGTTGGCGAGGCCGATGCGCAGCGCCTCATCGGCGAGGATCTTGTCGCCGAGCATCAGGATCTCCATCGCGCGGCCGGTGCCGACGATCTTCGGCAGCAGCCACGCCGCGCCCATGTCGGCGCCGGTGAGCCCGACCCTGGTGAACAGGAACGCGAACTTCGCCGACTCGGCGACGACGCGCAGATCGCTCGCGAGCGCGAGCACCGCGCCGGCACCCGCGGCGACGCCGTTGACCGCGGCGACGATCGGTTTGCCGCAGCGCAGCATGTTCCGGACCACGGCGCCGGTCATGCGGGTGAACGTCAGCGTGGCGTCGAGCTCGCTCTCGAGCAGCGGCCCGATGATCTCCTCGACGCTGCCGCCGCTGCAGAAGCCGCGGCCTTCGCCGGTGATCACGACGGCCTTGACGGTCTCGTCGTCCTCGAGGTCGCGGAACAGCAGCTCGAGCTGACCGTAGACCCGGAACGTCAGCGAGTTCAGGGTGTCGGGGCGGTCGAGCGTCAGCACCGCGATGCCGTCGCTGTTGCGTTCGAAGCGGAAGTCGTATTCGCTCATGGGGGTGCCTTCGGCGGGCGTCGTGGTCAGTCGACGAAGCCCGGAACGTCGCGGTCGAGATCGTAGACGCAGCCGTCGGGCCGCCGCGCCACGAGTTCGGCGGCGGCGGCGGCGACTTCGGCGGGGGTGTGCATGCGGCCGATGCGGTTCTGCGCCGCCATGCGCGCGAACGCTTCGTCGGCGGTGGACCGACCGCGCGCCGCGACCGCGGCCGCGGCCTGGCGGGTGATGGCGGTATCGACGAAGCCCGGGCAGAGCGCGTAGACCGCGATGCCGGCCGGCGCGAGCTCGGCGCGCAGCGCGCGCGCCAGCCCGACCATGCCGTGTTTCGCCGCGGTGTAGGCCGCGGTGAACGGGAAGCCGCGCAGGCCGGCGGTCGACGCGAGGTGCAGCAGGCAACCGCTGCCGCGCGCCTTCATCGCCGGCGCCGCGGCGCGCGCGAACGCGAGCGGCGCGCCGACGTGCAGCTCGAACGTCTCGCGCAGTACCGCGTCGGTGGTCTTCTCGATCTTGTCGGCCGGGGCCGTGCCGGCATTGCTGATCACGACGTCGGGGGCGCCGAACTCGGCGGTCGCGCGGGCGATCACGGACTCGGCGGCGCCCGGTGTGCGCAGGTCTGCCGCGACCGCGATCGCCTCGGTGCCGAGTTCGCGCAGGCGGGCTGCGACCGCCTCGAGGCCGGCGCCGTCGCGCGCCGTGAGCACGAGCCGATGGCCGGCCCGGGCGAGCGCCTCGGCGATCGCCGCGCCGATGCCGCGGCTGCTGCCGGTCACGACCGTCACGGGGCGAGGGGGCGCGTCTGCCATCCAGCCGCCATGCTCGCGCATCGGCACGGCCGCGCGCAACCATCGAGACCGCCGATGGCAACAGAGCTTCGGCGAACAGGCCTCAGGTTCCGGTCGCTTCGTTCCCGATAAGGCATCGCGAAGGGAAGGGGGCCGAGTCGAGTGTGGACAACCCCCTGGAAAGGGCCCGGCGGGAACCGGGCCCTTTTCATTTTCCCGTCTTCGGCGCGCGACCTCGAGCAGCCGATGACATGGGCATGAGCCGCCCGTTCCCCTCCCTCCTGTCGTCGCTCGCCGCGTTCGGCGTGGCGGCGATCGCCCTGCTGCCGGCCCAGAATCGCGCCGTCGTGCCCGCCGTCTGCGCCGACCTGCCCGGCAACGCCGCGCTGTCGCTGCCGCTGCGCTGGAGCCACGGCACGCTGCAGGTGCGCGTCGACCCCGTACTGCTGCCGAACCTCGGCACCGCGATCACCGGTCTGCGGCTGCGGCGACCGTCGTTCCTCGCCGAGCCGGCCTACCCGGCGCTGCAGCGCACGCTGACGATCCGCGGCGGGTTCGACACGCGCGCCGGCTACACCGCCGCCGGCATCAGCCCGAGCCGGGTCTTCAACGCGCCACCGAACGTGGCAACGCTGTTCGGCCCCGCCCAGGTGTCGATTCCCGCGACACCCGCTACCGGTCCGACCAGCCAGACCGGCGACGAGTTCCTGGCGGTGCAGTTCACCACCCCGCTGACCGTCGGCCCGGGCACGCTGTTCCTCGAGTTCGAGGCCGGCGACGCGCCGTTCCAGGTCGTGCCCGACCATTGGGTCGACGCGGTCTGGTTCGACGACGGCATCGAGAACGGCTACGCCGTGTCGCTCGGCGACGGCAGCTGCACCAGCCGCAGCGCGCCGACCGAGCTGGCCTGGAACGACCCCGGGACCGGGCCGCTGGCCGGCGGTACCGCGACTCTGCGGCTCACGGGCAGCAAGCCGAGCGAGGTCGCGTTCCTGTGGTTCGGATTCGACCCGGTGCCGCGGGCGACCACCTCGTCCTACGTCGGCTTCGGCGGCTCGCTGACCGCGATCGATCCGACGCTCGTCGGTTGCCATCAGTGGGCGCCGATCGACGTCACGGTGGTCCGCGTCGCCGATGCGGGCGGCAACGCCGCGTTCACGTTCTCGCTGCCGTCCGGCGGTGCCATGGTCGGCATGGAGGTCGGCGTCCAGGCCGCGTGGTTCGACTCCAGCCGGGCGGGGCTGCCGATCTCGGTCAGCAACGGCGTCGGGCTCGTGCTGACCCGGACCGGGGTCGGCAACAAGGCCGCCTGCGTGTATTTCCCGGGCACCGCAACGTGGTCGCCGTTCGAGCCCTACATCGGTCAGATGCCGGTGCTGGTTCTCGAGCACAACTGAACGCCGGGTCGGTCGCGCGATTCTCGGGGTACGCTCTGCTCGCGGTCTGCGATCTGCTCCGTGTAGGCGCGAACTCGAGGCGCCGCGGACACCGACCCCGATGCAACGACCACTACGCCGTCTGACCTCCCTGCTCGCCGCGACTACGACGCTCTGGCTGGCCGGGACGGGTCACGCCCAGATTCGCCTCGAAGAAGATGCTCGCGCCCACGTCGAGTGGCCCGACCGCGGGCCCGAGGGGCTCAGGGCGCGCGACTTCCTCGCCGGTGATCTCGATGGCGACGGCGCCGACGATCTCGTCGTGATCGGCCATTCGGACGTGGACGTGATGATCAACGCCGGCAACGGGACGTTGGCGCATCGGGCAACCGTCTTCGTCGCGCAAGGACGCCTCGCCACCGGCACGCTGTTCGACGCCGACGGCGACGGCGATCTCGACCTGCTCGCGCTGGCCGGCGACCCGCTCGGCTATTCGAGTGGCGGGATTCCCGGGGTCGCGTTCAACGACGGCGCCGGCAACCTGGCGCGCAATTTCGCCAAGACCGTACCGAACATGCAGCTGCAGGGGCTGCTGGTTCTCGCCGAAGATCTCGACGGCGATGGCGACCTCGACCTGACGATGATCCAGAATCGGGGTTTCCAGACCGTCCCGGACACGATCGTGGTCTGGGAGAACGACGGTTCGGGCTCGTTCGTCGACGCCACCGCCGCGCGTGCTCCGAGCGTCGGGACCTGCGAGGCGGCGCTGGCCGGCGATCTCGACGGCGACGGCCATCAGGACCTGCTGCTGTCGATCGGGGCTCCGACCGGGCCGATGCTCCTGATGTACGACGGCACCGCCTACGTCGATCGCTCGTCGCTGCTGCCGGGCTACCCGCTGGCGCTCGGTGACGTCGACGGCGACGGCGACACGGACCTGGTGATGTCGACCGGCTTCGAGCTCAACGACGGGACCGGGGCGAACTGGACGAACGTCCCGCACGGCGCGCTGCTCGCCGGCAACGAGGTCGGCTTCGTCGGCGACCTCGACCT
>JAGQRB010000934.1 GCA_020425925.1 Planctomycetota bacterium | reverse complement strand
TGAACGACAGCGCGAGCTCGGCGAGCTCGACGCCGCGGGCGCGGCAGTGCGCGGCGGCGGCGGCGCAGGCGGCACGGATCGCCGCGCCGGCCGGATGCCAGTCGCGCGGTCCGGCGTTGCAGAGCAGCCCCATCGCCGCCGCCGACGCGTTCAGCACGCCGATGCCGCGCGCGGTGAGCTCGGGCAGCAGCGCCAGCAGGCCGGCATCGAACAGCGTCGCGTGGCAGTAGCTGAGCACGACCTCGAGCCCGGTGTCGTCGCCCGCGTTCGCGGTGGCGGCGAGCGCGCGGCGGAACACCGTGAGTGGCAGCCCGGTGAGGCCGACGTGGCCGACCTTGCCGCTGAGCGCGAGCGCGCGCATCGCCGGCAGGCTCTCGCGCAGCACGAAGTCGAGATCGCCGAACTCGACGTCGTGCAGCAGGAACAGGTCGACGCGCTCGACCCCGAGCCGCCGCAGGCTCTCTTCGAGGCTCCGACACAAACGCGCCGGCGTGAAGTCGAACTCGTCGCGGCCGTAGCGGCCGGCTTTGGTCGACAGCACGTAGCCGTCGCGCGGCAGCGTCGCCAGCGCCTTGCCGAGCACGGTCTCGGCGCGGGTGTCGCCGTAGTAGGGCGACGCGTCGAACAGCGTCACGCCGAGATCGAACGCGCGGTGCACGGTTGCGATCGCGGTGCGTTCGTCGACCTCGCCGTAGACGCCGCCGAGATTCGCGGCACCGAGCCCGAGCGCCGAGACCTCGAGGCCGGTTCTGCCGAGCCGGCGTCGCGGCAGGGTCATCGCGCTCAGCTCCCGCGCGGCAGCAGCTCCGCGACGCGCGCGCGCAGCGGGCCGTCCGCGGGCACGTAGAGCACGTCGGGCGGCTGCTCCGGATCGCCGCGGAACGGCGAGAACTCGAGGCGCTGGCCGCTGAGCCCGGCGCGTCGAACCGCCAGGCAGTAGCCGCGGTAGCCGTGCGGTTCGAGTTCGCCGCGCAGCTCGGCGAGCGAATGGCCGGCGCGCCGCTGGTGGTCCTCGACCGCCTCGATGAAGATCAGCGGTCGATGGCGTGCAATGGTCTGCCGCAGGCCGTGCAGCGCCGGCACCTCGAAGCCCTCGACGTCGATCTTGAGCACCAGCGGCCGTTCGGCCGGGTGGTCGGCGAGCAGCGCGTCACCGGTCGACACCGGCACGCTGACCTGTGAGGTCGTCGGCCGCCCGTCCGGCGCCGCCGCGACCAACGAGCCCCAGCCCGAGTGGCCGTCGAACACCATCAGCTCGGCCTGTCCCGGCGCGCTGCCGAGCGCGGTGGCGGCGACCCGCAGCTCGGCGATACCGTTGTCGCGCGCGAGGCGTTCGAGGCGCTGCGCCAGCGCCGGGTTCGGTTCGCAGGCGAGCACGCTGCCGGCCGGACCGACGAGCCGGCAGGCCGGCAGGGCGAGCATCCCGAGGTTGGCGCCGATGTCGACGAATGCATCACCGGGGCGCAGGCTCGCGCGCAGCGCGAGCAGCAATGGCAGGTCGTGGTAGCGGCCGAGGAACCAGCTCAGCCGCTCGGACCAGTTCGAGAGGTCGAGCGGCACGCGATAGCCGTCGAGCTTGCCGCGAAGCTCGACGATGCCGGCGTTCCGCCAGCGCCGCTCGTCGTTGCCGCCGAGGCGCGTGTAGAGCCAACCCCAACCGGGCAGCTCGCGCCGCAGGTAGCCGCGCAGCAGGCGCCAGCGCAGGCCGGATGGGGGAGCGTCGCTCACCGCCGGAAGACTAGACAGTGTCGCCACAACTTCCACAGGACGATCGGCAGCCAGGTCGCCCCGACTCAAGCGTCGGCCGGTCGTCGGCCGAAGTCCAAGCCATGAACGCCACCCTCGTGTCCCCCCACGACGAGGTCATGCGACGGCTGCACCACCAGAGCCCGTTCGCCGACTTCGATGCCAGCAGCCATGCCGAGGACCTGCGCGGCTGGCACGGCGCCCATCCGATTTTCGGCGAGCTGGTGGCGGCGGTGCGCCCCGAGCTGACGATCGAGGTCGGCACCTGGAAGGGGCAGTCGGCGGTCACGCTCGGCACCGCGATCCAGGCGCTCGGCCCGGGGCGCGCACTGGTCTGCGTCGACACCTGGCTCGGCGCGCTCGAATTCCGCCGCGACTTCGCCGACGCCGAGCGCTACGCGGCACTCGATCTGCGGCACGGCTATCCACAGGTCTACTACCAGTTCCTCGCCAACGTCGTGAAGCGCGGTCTCGAGGACGTGATCGTGCCGTTCCCGCAGACCTCGCTGATCGCGGCGCGCTGGTTCCTGCAGCAGGGCATCCAGGCCGAACTGATCTACGTCGACGGCAGCCACGAGGAGAACGACGTCTACTTCGACCTGGTCTACTACTGGCAGATCTGCCGTCCCGGCGGCGTCGTGTTCGGCGACGACCTCGACTGGGCAGGGGTGCAGACCGCGGTGACGCGGTTCGCAGCGGAACAGGGGCTCGAGCTGCGGATGCGCGACGGGATCTACTGGCTGCTGGTCAAGCCGCTCTGACGTCTCACCGCCGCGGTTCGGGCAGCAGGCAGCCGATCACCTCGGTCACGGGTTCAGCGACCGGTCGGCCGGCGAGCGCGGCGTCGACGGCGTCGCGCAGGTCGTGCGTCGAGGCGCTCTGCCCGCGGGCGCCGAGGTCGTTCCACTGGTCGTCGATACGGCCGCGGTAGAGGATCACGCCGTTCCGGCGCACGATCGCCTCCGGCGTCCTGGTGGCACCGAGCGCGCCGATCAGGGCGTGGGTCGGGTCGAGCAGGACGGTGTCGGGCAGCGCGTAGTCGCGCTGGTGCGCCGCGGCCGCCGCGGCGTCGAGGTCGGGGTCCGCGTGCACGATCCAGAGCTCGACCGGGAGGTTCTGCCAGACGCGCGCGAGCTCGCCGATCGCCGGCGAGTAGGCGTTCGCGATCGGACACTCCTGGCTGGTCACGACGAACACCTGCACCAGGTCCGCGGCCGCCGTCAGCGGGTCGTGGCGCCCGCCGGCGGGGTCGAGCAGCTCGATGCGCGGCGGTGCGCCGCAGGCCGCGAGTGCGCCGAGCAGCAGCGCGATCGACCGGCGCGGACAACACTGGCGGCGCGGCGTGTTCATCGCCCGCGCCCTCCGAGCGCCTCGACCGCTCGCCGCAGTCGCGGCAGCCGGCCGAAGTGCAGCGCTTCGCGGTTCTTCTCGGCGGTCGCGGTGCGCAAGGTAGCGAGGTCGCCCTCGTCGGCCGGCACCACCATCAGCGTCAGGCTGCCCATCTCGTCGGTGGTCTCGCGGCCCCAGCGCACGCGCGCCGGCGGGCGGTGCGGGTTGTTCGGGTTGTCCGCGCTGTTGTCGTAGACGATCTCGGCGTGGATGCGGGCGCCGCGCGGCAGCGCGACCGGCTCGGCGTAGACGTAACGGTCCTGCCAGTCGAAGTCCCATTCGCGGATCTCGAGCAGCGGAATCTCGCTGCCGTCGGGCGCGTTTGCCCAGAGCTTCATCGACTTGCACAGCAGGTGCGCGTGGCCGCCGACGGTGATCGCCTCGACCGCGCACGGCAGCTCGAACGAGTCGGCGATGCGGTAGTCGCGCTCGCCCGGTGCGATGTCGATGCGCTT
>JAGQRB010000933.1 GCA_020425925.1 Planctomycetota bacterium | reverse complement strand
TCGACGAGCCGCTGCCGGAGTTCGAGGTGATGCACACGACGCGCCTGCTGCTCGGCGAGCAGGACGTCGAGGGCGCCGTCGCGCGCATCGAGTCGGCGCTCGCGCGCTTCGGCGGCGTGCTCGACGTCCGGGTCGCGGCGGCGCTGGTGTTCCACGCCTGCGCCGAGGGGTCGGCGCAGGAGTCCGCCGAGCGCGCGCAGTGGATCAACCGCCGCAACGCCCAGCTCGACTGGCTGCTGGCCCAGGCCGCGCCCGAGGACGAGCGGCGCATCGCCTGGGCCGCGACGCTGCGGATGAACTGACGCGCGGTCGCGGCTCACGCCGCGGCGAGCGCACAGCCGATCGCACCGCCGAGCGCCAGCAGAGCGAGCACCGGCATGACCCAGCTCTGCGGCAGTCCGGCGTGATGCAGGATGTGCGTCAGGTGGCGGCGATCGCCGACCCAGGGCGGCAGCCCGAGCACCAGGCGCGCGATCACGACCTGGGTGAAATCGGCCAGCGGCACCGCCACCGCACCGAGCGGCCACCAGGCGACGCCGTCGCCGCGCAGTGCGGCGTGCGCGACCGCCGCCGCCGCCAGCGTCCCGAGCAGGTAGGCGCCGGCATCGCCGAGGAACAGCCGGGCGCGCGGCCAGTTGAACGGCAGGAAGCCGAGCGCGGCGTAGCCGGCGGCGGCGAACGGGCCTTCGCCGCGGCTGCTCGCGAGCAGGCTCACCGCCGCGATGCCGGCGGCGACACCGTTCATGTTGTCGAGGAAGTTCATCGCGTTGATCAGCACGAACGCGAACCCGACGACGGCCAGGAACAGCAGGGGGGCGCGCTGCGGATCGACATTGGCGACCGCGATCAGCGCGGCTGCGACCGTGAGTCCGATGGCCTTGGTGCGCCAGCCGAGCTCGCGTTCGTGTTCCTTGCCGCGATCGTCGAGATAGCCGATCAGCGCGGCGACGCAGCTGCCGGAGACGAGCCACCAACGCTCGGTCAGCGCCAGCCACAGTACCGCGATCGGCAGCAGCACGATGCCGGCGAGCGGGATCGGCCGGCCGTGCCGCTTGCGACCCGCGCCCGGCGGATCGTCCGGCAGCCAGCCGACGACGCGGCGGTTCAGCCAGTCGCCGAACGCGATCGCGGCAGCGGCCGCGGGAGCTGCTGCGGCCTCGAGGATCACGGGCGGTAGAGCTCGTGTTCGACGGCGTAGCGCTGCACCGCAGGATCGAGGTCGGGCGCCGGCTCACCGCGACCGAGCTGCGACCGGATCGTCGTCGCCGCGACGTCGTCGGCGGCGACCGGCAGCACGTGCGCGAGCAGTTCGTCGCGCTCGTTCGCCGAGAGGTCGAGCGCTGCCAGTCGGTCGGGGTCGATCGGGTAGCCGCGCCGCGGCCAGGTCACGACGGTGGCGAGCTCGAGCAGGCGGTGGTGCTCGCGCCAGCTCGGCAGCAGCGGCAGGTTGTCGCTGCCGACCAGGAAGAACAGACGCCGGCCCGGAGCTTCGGCGGCGAGCTCCGCCAGCGTCTCGACCGTGAACGAGAGCCCGTCGCGGCGGATCTCGCGATCGTCGACGACGACCCCTGGCACCGCCGCGAACGCGAGCCGGCACATCGCCAGTCGGTGGTGCGCCGGCGTCAGCCGACCGCCCTGCTTGTGGGGATGGTCGCCGGCCGGCATCACCCGTACCTCGCCGACCGGCAGGTGGTCGCGGGCCATGGTCGCGATCCGGACGTGGCTCCGGTGCGGCGGGTCGAAAGCGCCGCCTAGGACCGCGATGCCATCGGTGGCGGCCGCGGCGCGATCGCCGAATCCGTCCGTTTGCCTGACCGCGGCGCTCATCCGAGGTCGCGGAGGCTACCCCGCCGGCGGGTCCGCGGCGCCCGCCAGCCCGACGAATCGCGAAGATGTCCGACCGTTCGCCGCGCGCGGGGTGGCTGCGCCGAATCCGGCTTGCTCGAAAACCCGGTTGACACGGGGTTTTGGCGCTGGCTACCCTGCCAGACCCGGACCGGGTGTCAGCCCCGGCGCCCTCTCCTGTAGACCCCTCTCCCCGTCGACTCCCAGAGTCCCAGAGCCAATGCGTAAGCTAGCACTCGTTCTCGCCCTTCTGCCGATGGCCGCCTGCTCCTCGTGGGGCAGTGGCCTGACTCCGGAACAGGAGGCGCGCGGCATCAAGAGCGTCTCGGCACTCAGCAGCGACTACGAGAGCGACGCGTTCTGGACGCGTCTCCGCCGCAGCGCCGACGGCCGCAGCAACGCGTTCGGCCGCGACGTGCGCAACATCGGCGACTTCTTCGATCGCCACTTCTGGAACTACAACGCCAACGATCCGTACGTGAACTACCCGACCGACACGACCCGCCTCGGCCACATCGCGCGCGGCGGCGCTTCGTTCGCTTCGTCGACGCCGGTCGTCGGCGACGTCTGGGAGTGGTTCCGCTAGAGCTGGATCCTCGCGCCTCGCGCGCGCGGCTCGCGCCGCGAGATGAAGCGATAGAGGAAGCGGTGAGATGAAGTCGGGCGGCCCGGTCCCGGGCCGCTCGCCGGCCCCTTGCGTCCCGAAGGCGCGCCGTCAGCCGCTTCTTTCGCGGCGTATGAGGAACGCGTTGCGCGGTATCCGTGCGATGGTCCATCCGCGCGTTGTGCGTTCGTCCGGTGTCGCCGGACTTGCGGCGTCGTTATGATCGCGTGCTCGCCCCCAAGGCTTCACTCATCTCGAACGACGAAGGAAGAGTCACCATGCGCATGCGTCACCTCGCTCTCGCCACTCTGGCGTCGGCGGCGCTCGCCTCGATCGCCGCTGCCCAGTGCCCCCTCGCGACCGGTCCGATGATCACGGTCATGCAGGATTCGATCACCGGTCCGAATCCGATCGGTTTCGCGTTCCCGTTCCTCGGCGCGACCTACACCGACATCCACATCTCCGATCACGGCATCTGCTTCCTGTCGAACAACGGTGTGCCGGCGCCGCCGACGCCGACGCCGCTGGTCTACACCCCGGACGCGTCGGGTCTCGTCCTCAACGGGCCGGTCATCTGCCCGTTCTGGTCCGACACGATTCCTGCCACCGGCAGCACGTTCCACGTCGACGCGCAGCCGACCGTGTGCACGATCAGCTGGGTCGACGTGCAGAGCTTCGGCTTCCCGACGCCGCTCTACACCTTCCAGATGCGGCTGTTCGACAACGGCAACATCGAGTTCGGATACGGCCCGTCGGTGACCAACAACTCGACGTTCGGCGGCGTCTCGGACAATGCGGTGGTCGGCGTCTCGCCGGGGGCACCGGCGACGTTGCCCGCGCCGATGAACCTCAAGGCCGGTCCGACGACGATCGAGTCGACGGTGTTCGGCACCTGGCTCACGGCCAACACCTTCGACATGGCGAACGACCGGCTGACGCTGGTGCCGTTCGGTCAGCAGGGCTGGACCGTGGTCCACACGCCGCGCGGTGCCGGCTGCGCCACGGTCGAGACCTACGGCGTCGGTTGCGAAGGCCTGACGCTGGCGGCGACGGTGCCGACGCTCGGCAGCAACTGGGAGGTGACGACGACCGGCCTCGACGTCTCGTCGACGCTCGCGATCACCTACCTCGGCCTGACGCGCCAGGATCCGCCGCTCGCGATGAGCACGTTCGGGCTCGACATGCCGGGCTGCGACCTGCTGATCGCGACCGTGCTCGCGGTGCACGTGCTGCCGGTCGCGAACAGCACGGCGACGCTGTCGCTCGCGCTGCCGGCGTCGACGGCGTTCACCGGCCTGCCGCTGACCGCGCAGACGCTCGCCAACGGCGCGATGAATGCGGCCGGCTTCGCGACGTCGAACGCGGCGTCGGCGGTCGTCGGCAGCTGACGCCCGAGGACCTCGGCGCGCGACGGCGCCCTGGCGTTGCGCGCCGGGCGCCGTCCGCCGATCCTTGGCGGTCATGAATCGGTCGCAATCCGCGGGCCGCTGCGCCGTCGCTCTGTCGCTGCTGCTGGCGCTGACGGCGGGTTGCTCGTCGCTGACGGCGGACGCCGAGCTGCGGCTCGAAGTGTTCGACACCTACGCCGACGCGCTCGCCCGCGACTATCCGTTCTTCCCGCAGAAGCACGTCGACTGGGAGTCGCTGACGCACTCGTACCGCTCGGCCGTGGTCGCGGCCGAAGGGCCCGGCGAGTTCTATCATCTGCTCGTCGGCCTGCTCGCCGAACTCGACGATGCCCATGTCTCGTTGGCGATCCCGGCCGCCAATTGGGGCGGGGTGGGTGCTTCGACGACCACGGTGCTCGACCTGCCGGGCTTCGAGGTCGCGTGGCTCGAGCGCCGGCTGCACGTGACCGCCTGGCCCGACGGTCAGGCGCCGGTCACACCCGAGCACCTGCCGCCCGAGCTCGGCGGTTTCCCGCAGATCACGAAGGTGCAAGGCGCGCGCGTCACGGTGCCGCTGGTCGACGAGATGTTCCGCGGGCCGGCGGGCTCGGTCGTCGAACTGCAGCTGGCGTGGGCCGACGGCACGCTGACCCGCCACACGCTGCGGCGGCCATCGCCGCGGTCGCGGCAGCGCGTCGAGGCGACCGGCGGCGTGCGGCGCGGAACCGTCGTGATCGGGCGGTCGGTCGGCGACGACGCGATGTCCCGGATCGCATCGCTCGAGCACCGCGGGCGCTTCGCCTGGCTGCGCCTCAACTCGTTCGTGCCGCCGCCGGGCGAGGATGGCGACGCGCGGTTCACCGCGCACGTCGACGCGCTGCTGACCGAGGCCGCCGAACGCGACGGCCTGGTCCTCGACC
>JAGQRB010000932.1 GCA_020425925.1 Planctomycetota bacterium | reverse complement strand
TGCGATCGCTGCACTCCACCGCGTCCGGCCCGACTGGCGGCTCGCAATCGTGACCCAACGCGAGCACGAGCCGTTGCTCGTCGGGCTGCCGGCGGTCGCGCGCGTCGTCGGGCTCGACCGGCGCGGCGGACCGCGGGCCTTCCTGGCGCTGCGTGCGGAGCTGCGGCGGGAGCGCTACGACGTCGCGGTCGATCTACAGGGCAACTGGAAGAGCGCTTTCGTCACCTGGCTGAGTGGCGCCCGCGACCGTCTGGGCGCCGCGAAGTCGTGGCGCCGCGAGCCCACGAGCCGGGTCCTGCTGCGACGGACCGTCGCGATCGACGGTCCCGATCACCCGGCGCGGATCGCACACGCGCTGGTGCGCGAACTCGCTGCCGATGCGCCGTTCGCCGCGCCCCACCTGATCGCGACCAGCGCCGAGATCGCCACCGAACGGGCCGCGCTCGCGGCCGCCGGCGTCGATGCCGATCGGCCCTTCCGGATCGTGGTCGTGACCGACCCGCGCGATCCGCGCGCACTGCGGCCCGCCATGCTGGCGGCCGAGAGTGCCGGCGCCGAAGGTCCCGTCGTGCACCTCTTCGGCCCGGCCGAGCCGGGCGGCGTGGAGCGCGAGCTCGCGGTCGCCGGTGTCGCCGTGCTGCGGCACGGCCGCGGCGAGGTCCGGCGGCTCGTAGCCCTCGGTGCCATCGTCGCAGCCGCGGGCGGTGTCGTGATCGGGCCGGACCAGGGCGCGAGTCACGTCCTCGCCGCCGCCGGGGCCGACTGCCGCGTGCTCTTCGGTGCCCAGGATCCGCGCCGCACGGCGCCGGTCGGCGCGACTGCGCTCGTCCACCCGTCGCCGCCGAGCTGCAGTCCGTGCCGTGCTCGCCGTTGCAGCCACGAGCGCGGACCGGTCTGCATGGACTTCCGGGTGGCGGACGGGCGCGAGGTGCCGTTCTCGCCGCCGTGAGTCGCGGCGGGGCATCGCGGCGCCCTTGAGTGCGTCGGGCCGCCGTGGTTCGCTGCGCGCATGGTTCCAGCCCCCGGTCCGCACGACACGTCGCTGCTCGAGGCCTTCCCCAATCCGAATCCGGCCCGCGACTACGAGATCCGCCTGGATTGCCCGGAGTTCACGTGCCTCTGTCCGAAGACCGGCCAGCCCGACTTCGCGACCTTCACGATCGACTACGTGCCCGACGAACGCTGCGTCGAGCTCAAGAGCCTGAAGCTCTACCTCTGGAGCTTCCGCACCGTCGGTGCCTTCCACGAGAAGGTCACCAACGACGTCTGCGACGACCTCGTGCGGCTGCTCGCGCCGCGCCGGTTGACGGTGACGGCGGACTGGTTCGTACGCGGTGGGATCACGACGCGGGTCACCTGTCGTCACGGCGGTTGAGGCTTTCGAACGCGCCGGGCGCGGCATACAACCCGAGCGTGGCCAACCGCATCCTCCGCAGGGCGCTCTGGGTCGTCGCCTTCGGCGTCCTGTGGCTGCCGGTGCTCGATGATCCGCCGCTCTTCAGCGGCGCCTACCTGCAGAACGTGACGACCGACGGCGCGACCGTCGCGATGATCACCGGTTCGCCGACGCGGCTCGCCCTCGAGGTCCGCGACGGCACCGGCGGCCTGGTCGGAGCCGCATCCGACGCCGCCGACGTTCGCCGGCACGGTCTGCGGGTCGAGGGACTGCGGCCGGGCGAGCAGTATTCCTACGTGCTGACCGAGGACGGCACGGAACTGGCTGCGGGCGAGTTCCACACCGCGCCGGCGAGCGACGCGGCGCCGGTGCGGTTCGCGTTCGTCGGCGACTCGGGCGGGCAGCCGTGGTGGGTGTGGCTGCAGACCGCGCCCATCCTGCATCTGCCGGCGCGCTGGCACTGGCTACCCCCGGCCGGGACGGTCGCCGCGGTCGGCGCCGCGATCGCGGACTACGGCCCCGACTTCGTGCTTCACCTCGGCGACATCGTCTACCCCTGGGGGCGGCACGCGCAGTACTCGTCGGGGTTCTTCCGGCCGTTCGGCGCGGCGATCGCGCGGGCGCCGTTCTACCCGGTCCTCGGCAACCACGACGTCATGGACACCGGCGGGCTGCAGACGCTGTCGAACTTCCACCTGCCGGACAACCCGGTGACCGGGGACAGCCGGTGCTACTCGTTCGCGTTCGGCTCGGTGCGGGTGATCGCGCTCGATTGCACGGCGATGTTCGACGCCGTCAACGGCCATGTCGAGCCCGGCCATCCGAGCTACGAGTTCCTCGCGGCCGAGCTCGCGACCCGGAGCGAGCCCTGGATCGTCGTGGCGTCCCACTACCCGATGCGGAGTGCCTCCCGCCAGCGCGATCGGGCCGATCTGCTCCAGCACCTCCGGCCGCTTCTCGAGAGCTACGGTGCCACCGTGTACTTGAGCGGGCACGACCACTGCTACCAGCGGTTCGGCTCGGTGCCCGGCAGCGAGAAGGATCGCATGCCGCTGATCGTGAGCGGCGGCGGCGGCAAGAGCCTGTACGACGTCCTGCCGACCCCGGGTGCCCTCAAGCTCGCCAAGGCCTACCACTGGTGCAGCGTCGAGGTCGCGGGCCGGACCCTCCGGATCGTGGCGCACGCGCTGGACGGGTCGATCCTGGACGAGCTCGAGCTCCAGCAGGGCCCCGGGCCGGCCCTCGAGCGGATCCGGGCGATCAACCCGGCGCGCGCGGCACGAATCGACGCTCTCGACTGATTCCGCTCGCGCCGCCCGCCGGCGGTAGGGCCTCCGTAAAGCCATATTTCACAGCCTCTTCTGCGCGCATAAAAAATTGGCGCACGAGCTCTTGCAAGACCACCGCCGCTCGGTAGGTTTGTCCGCCCTTTCGCACCGGGCCGAACAACGGCAAGCGGTGCTGATCTTTGACATTCTGGGTGGCCTCGAAAGAAAGCGTGTGAGCAAGCGCTGTCGCGAGGGCACGGTGGCACAGCAGGAGAGATTCTGCGGTGGTATCGGGGCCTGGCGCGATGGCGGCCACCCCGGT
>JAGQRB010000931.1 GCA_020425925.1 Planctomycetota bacterium | reverse complement strand
GGTCGCCTCGGCGGCAGTTTGATCGATGCGGTAGTCGCCGCTCGGGAGAACGCGGGCGATCGCGGTTTCGTCGCCTTCGACGAGGCCGTCGTCGAACGGCAGCAGCGAGACGATGAGCGTCGCGCTGCCGGCGGGAATGGTCGCGAGCAGCGGCAGCGGGGCGCAGTCGCGGTGGGCGGTCACGTCACCGCCGAGATCGAGCCGGACCGTGAGCGGTGCCTGGGTGCTGCCGCTGCGGCTCAGCTCGAACGCGGCCGGGTCGCCGTTCTCGTTCGCCGATGGGT
Organism: Planctomycetota bacterium; assembly: GCA_020425925.1. GTDB lineage: Bacteria > Planctomycetota > UBA1135 > UBA1135 > UBA2386 > JAGQRA01. The sequence continues at coordinate 5,410 of JAGQRB010000931.1, read as the reverse complement.
CGACCGCCGCGATGCCGATCGTCACCGCCGGCAGGTCGCGCAGGTGGCCGTCGAGGAACGTGTCGATCGCCGCCTCGGCGGCGGGACTGCCGAAGCCGGCGCCGCCGTGGCCGGTGTCCTGCACCGCGAACAGCGCCGCGTCGGCTCCGATCGCCTGCAGCGCGTCGAGCAGCAGTACGCTCTGGTGGAACGGCACCGTGGTGTCGTCGGTGCCGTGCAGCGCGAGCAGCGGCGGGTCGTCGGCCGAAACGAACGTGATCGGATCGACGCTGGCCCACTTCTCGGGGTTCAGCGGCAGTGCTCCACCGATCAACAGCGCCTCGGGTGCGGTCGGGGCGTCGTGGTCGAAGGTCGGAAAGTCGTGGGCGTGCAGCATCGTCGTCGGGCCGTAGAGGTCGACGACGCACTGCACGCGGCTGGACGTGCCGAGATGCGATCCGACCGTGCCCTCGAGATCGACCGCGAACGAGCCGACCGTAGTCGCGCCGACGCCGCCCATCGTGCCGAGGGCGGCCACGAGGTGGCCACCGGCCGAGCTGCCCATCACCGCGATGCGATCGGGGTCGAGTCCGTACGAATTCGCGTTGGCGCGCAGGAACCGGATCGCGGCCTTGCAGTCGTGGATCTGGGCCGGCCAGGTCGCGGTGCCGCTGAGGCGGTAGTCGATGCTCGCGACCGCGTAGCCGCGGGCGAGCTGTCGCGACGCCGACGCCGGGATCGGCAGGCGGTTGCCGCCCTGCCAGCCGCCGCCGTGGACCCAGACCAGCAGCGGCCAGGGGCCGCTGCCGACCGGCACGAGGAGATCGAGCAGCAGGTCGCGGGTCTGGCCGTTCTGGCTGTAGGTGCCGTAGACCTGGCTCGGATACGAGGTGGACTGCGCCGTCATCGGGTTCGCCAGCAGGCTCGGGACGATGGCGGCGAGGAGAGCGGTGGACCGGGAGATTCGCATCTGGGGCGTCGGGCGGCAGGGGTGCGATCACAATACGCGCGTCCGCCGCGCTCCCCACAACGATCGGTACCCCGCGTGCTGCGCGTCCGGCTCAGATCGGGCCCGACCGGAAGACCCAGTCCGGTTTGCCGTCGACCATGCCGAGCAGCGACAGCTCCAGGCCGGCGGGGGCGGTCGGACGCAGATCGATCTCGACGAATCCGACATGCAGGCCGCGGAACGGGTTGCCGGCACCGTCGCCCTTGCAGGCGAGCAGCCGGATCGTCGGCACGGTGCCATCGCCGTCGCGGTCGTGGGCCGCGAACTCCCGCACCGCGAGGCCGGAGACCCAGCTCGCGAGCGGTGATTCGTGCGTGACGCCGCTGGCGACGAACTGGTGGAATTCCGGCCCGTCGTCCCAGCGCAGCGCGCAGGCCGCGCCGACGTGGATGTCGCCGCCGAGCAGCAGCAAGCGCTGCGCCGGCGCTCGCCGGCGATGGTCCCGCAGCGTCGCGCAGAGCTCGCGATACTCGTCGGCGAAGGCGGGGTGGATCAGGCGGTCCGACAGGTCGTCGCCGGCGGGGGTGATGGCCGCTCCGAGTTCGGCAGCGATCGCGCTGACGTGGAACAGCGGCAGCGGGGTGACCAGCAGCGCGACCGGCGCGACGACGTTCGCCGTCAGGAACGCGCGCACCCGGTCGAGCTGCTCGCGACCGAGGACGCGGCCGGCGGCGAAGGAGCGTGCCGTCCGCATGTCCGTGACCAGCCCGGCGACGTCGCCGAACGCGAACTCGTAGCAGAACGAGGTCGGCAGCTCGGCGCCGAGGCTCCGGACCCGGCTGCCCTGGTAGTCGTGGTAGGCGCGCAGCGCGCCTTCGCGCAGCGGCTGCCAGCTCGGCTCGTCGTGTGCCGGGTCCGAGCCCCAGTTGTCGAGGATCTCGTGGTCGTCGAGCATCGGGTAGCACGGCCGGTTGGCGAGCAGCTCGCGCCACTCGGGCATCGACCAGAACAGCCGATGACGTTCCTGGAAGATCCTCCGGATCTGCGCGGCGTCGCATTCCCGGATGTCGGTCTCGCCGGCCGGTGCGACGGTGGCGAAGAAGTCCGGGTCGTAGAGCGAACGGGTCACCGGCTGATCCGCGTACATCTGATCACCCATCATCAGCACGAGGCGGGCGTCGAGCTCGTGCATCGCCGTGTTCGCCGCACGCAGCATCGCGCTCGCCTCCGGCCGGATGCGACCTCGATCGTCGAACGGCTGATTGCAGCTCATCGCCGCGATCGTGAACCGCCCGCTCGTGCCGACCTCGGGAGCGGTCGCGAAGCCACCTCGACCGACCTCGAATCGTGGCTGCAGCTCGTCGGCTGGCCGCTCGACCGCGACTTCGTAGCGGGTGTCGGGATCGAGGCCGGTGAGCTCCGCGATCGCGATGTTGTCGCGCGCCGGGTCGGCATCGACGTCGACGCCCCGGCGCTGCCAGTCGGCGTCGCCGACCGCGCGGTAGCGGACCTCGTGGCGGCCCGGCACGTCGGTGCGCAGCCACAGTCGGGCCGAGCGTGTTTCGACCGCGCCGATCGCGATCATGCGATCGGCGAGGTCGGGCTCGAACGCGGTGCGAGGCATCGGCGCGACTCGGGCGGGTCGACGGCGCTACTTGCCGATGTCGCTGATGTCGTCGGCGGCGTCCTCGAGGCCGTCGCCGATGTCCTCGATCGCGTCCTCGGCATCGCTGTCGCACGCGCTCAGGGTGCCGAGGGAGAGGGTGAAGAGCGGAAACATGGCCGCGAGGGCGACCGACGGGATTCGGCGTGTGCGCTTCATGGTGACTGCCGCGGAGCAATCGTCGTGCCAACCACGACCGCCGCGCTCCGGCACGCTCGACGTGTAGATCGGGGCGGCACCGGTGGCGCAATTGCACGATTTGCCGTCACTGCGCCCAGGTGCGCGCCGGCCGCCGTCGGTCAGCGCTCTTCGAGCGCGGACTGCAGCACGGCGATCGCGCTGCGGATCGCGTCGCGCAGCCGCTCGGCCTCGGCGGCGCCTTCCTCGCGGAAGCGCGCGATCGTGCCACGGATCATCGACTCGACATCGAGTTCGGGATCCGATGTGCGCGGGCGTCGACCGCGGCGCGTCGGCGCCGCCGCGCCGGTCGGCGCCGAGTCCTCCGACTCGTCCGGATCGCGTCCCGGCTCGAGCGCGGCACCGGTCGGTGCCTCGACCGGCGGCGGCGCGAGCAGGCGTCTGGCCGCGGTCACGCTCGCCGCCGTCACGCGAATGCCGTGCATCATCGCGCGCGCTTTGAGGTCGGCGAGGTCGATCTCGGGCGTCGACTGCAGCGCGTGCACGCAGAACACGATCGAGTCCTTGGCCTTCGGGAAACGGGTCTTGAGAGCGGCGAACTGGGCGTCCCAGGTTGCAGTCGCGTCGGTGGAGAGCTGTTCTTCGGTCATCGAGTCGGACGGGGCGATTGTCCGCGCGCAGCGGTGGGTTCGGCAACGGCGAACCGGCGTTCCACCACCGCGGTGGTGCACCCCACCCCGGATCCTGTCGAGCGGATGCCATGGCCGCCGGCGGGTTCCGCCAGTTCGTGAAACCTCGGCGCGCGGCGGTGCGGAGTAGGCTCGTGCGGCCGATGACCATCGAGAACTCGTTCCTGCGCTACCGCGAGACCGGTGATCCGGCGGCGCTCGGTGCAGTCTTCGATCGGCTCGCGCCCGACCTCGTGCTCGTCGCCGCGCACCTCGCGGGCAGCGACGCCGCCGACGACCTCGTGCAGGCGACCTCCCTCGCCGCGATCGAGCAGCGCGAGCGTTGGGATCCGGAACGGCCGCTCGCGCCCTGGCTGGTCGGCCTGCTCGGCAACCACATCCGGCGCGCGCGGCGGCTGCGCGCGCGCGTGCCCGACCCGGCGCGGCTCGCCGCGCGCGACGTGCCGGCGTCAGACGCGATCGCCGAGGCCCGCGACACGATCGCGGCGGTGCACGCGGCGGTCGAACGGCTGCCGCGGCACTACCGCGCGGTGCTGTCGCTGCGGCTGGTGCGGGATCTCGACCTGCAGGCGATCGCGAACACGCTCGGTCTGCCGCTCGGCACCGTGAAGGTGCGCCTGCACCGCGGACTCGAGCTGTTGCGGCGCACGTTGCCGGTCGGCCTCGCGGCGGTGGTTGCGGGGTTGGTCGCCAGTGGCCCGGGGCTCGCTGCGGTGCGGCGTGCGGTGCTCGACCGGGCGGAGGCGCTGCCGTCGTCGGCCGTGGCGGCGGGCGCCATCACCACGGGAATCGCGATCGGAGGTATCTACGTGAAACAGTGGTTGTTCGGTGTGGCGGTCTGCGCGCTGCTGGCGGTCGGTTGGTTCGCCGTCCCTCCCGACGGGAGTGCCGTGGCGCAAGCGATGGTGCCGTCGCCGCCGTCGCCGCCGGCGGTCGCGACCGGCGAGGACCCCGCCGCGCCCGTCGAGCCGGCCGGCGTCGGCAGCGACGTTCCCCGCCGCGAGGCGGTCGCGCCGGTCGACGCGGCAACCCGGCCCGGTGCGATCGCGATCGTCGCGACCTGGGGCTCGGACGGCGGCCCGGCCGCCGGAGTCGCGCTCTCGTTGCATCGCGAAGGGCACGCGCCGGTGCTTGCGCCGCAGGTCGGCAGCGCCGTCACCGACGAGCGCGGCCAACTCGTGTTCGACGGGTTGTCGCCGGGGTCGTACCGGGTCTCGGCGTTGTTGATCGGGATCACGCCGGGTGAGCCCATCGCGGTCGAGGCCGGCAGAACCGCCGCGGTAGAACTCGCGCTCGACGGCGCGATACAGCTCGCGATCCGCGTCTGCGACCCCGCCGGTGTGCCGTGCGCGGGTGCCGAGGTCTACGGCGTCGAGCCGTTCCAGCGCGGCGAACCGGTCCGCCGCCTCGGCACCACGACCGGCGATGGTCGGCTGTTCTATCGCGGCGTGCCGCTCGAGTACGTCTTCGCGCGGCGCGCCGGCCGCACGCCGAGCCCGACGCATCGGCTACCGGCCGCGCGCACCGGCGCTGCGTCGGCGGCACCGACCGCCGTCGCTCTCACCGTCGGCGAACCGGGTTGTGTGCTGGTCGGCAGTGTCGTCGATCCCGAGGGCCGCGCCGTCGCCGATGCGCGCGTCGCGATCGCCGTCGTCGACGAGTTCGGTGGCGAAGACGATCCTGCTGCGATCGTGGTGCACACCGATGCTGCCGGCCGGTTCGCCTGCGACGAGCTGCCCCCGGGTGAGCGCAACGTGATGGCGCGGCGGGCCGGCTACGGTCCGGCCATCGCGCGAGCGACGACTTGCGCCGACGACACCGCCACGATCACGCTCGCACTCACCGCCGCCGCCAGCCTGGCCGGTAGCGTCACCGACGCGCGCGGTGCACCGGTCGGTGGCGTCAACGTCCGCGTCGGCAACGGCGTCCCGGTCACCGGCATCCGTTGGTCCGCGAGCCCGATGCTCGCGACCAGCACCGACGCGGCGGGAG
>JAGQRB010000930.1 GCA_020425925.1 Planctomycetota bacterium | reverse complement strand
CGGCCGCTTCGCCCCCGAACGGCACGGGCTCGGTCCGCGGGCGAGCGCGAGCTGGCGCGAGCTCGCCACGCTGACGCTGCCGGTCGTCGCCGCGGTCGAACGCGAGGCGACCGCCACCGGCATCCTGACCAAACGCGCGCTGCGGCTCGGCGACGACCGCACGATCGAGAGCGTACACCTGCCGATGGGCCGCGGCCGTACCAGCCTCTGCCTCTCGACCCAGGTCGGCTGCGCGCGCGCGTGCACCTTCTGCGCCACCGGGCGCCTCGGACTGCTGCGCAACCTGACCGCCGGCGAGATCGTCGCGCAGGTCACGCTCGCGTGCCGCGAGCAGCGACCGGACACGCTCGTGTTCATGGGCATGGGTGAGCCGCTCGACAACCTCGAGGCGCTGCTCGGTGCGCTCGCGGTCCTGACCGATCGCCACGGGCTGGCCTACGCCCAGGACCGACTCACGGTCTGCACCGTCGGCCACGTGCCCGGGATCGCCGCGCTGCGGCGCTTCGGCAGCAAACGCCTCGGTCTGGCGCTGAGCCTCAACGCCGCCGACGACGCGCTGCGGCGCGAGCTCATGCCCCGGACACGCTGGCCGCTGGCCGAGATCCAGCGCGCGCTCCGGGACTACCGCCAGCGCAAGAACCTCGCGCTCGGCCTGCACTGGTGCCTGCTGCCCGGCATCAACGACGGCGCCGCCGATGCGCGCGCGATCGCGCGCTTCGCCGCGCCACTCGGCCGCGTCCTGGTGCACGTCATCCCGTACAACCCGATCGATCCCGGCCCGCCGATCGATGGCGGCATCGCCACCGCGCCCGGCTTCCGCGCCCCCGACGCGGCCGAGATCGAACGCTTCGTCGCGCGCCTGCGGGCCGAAGGCCTGGCGGTGCGGCGGCGGATCACCAAGGGGCGCAGCGTCGCCGGCGCCTGCGGCCAGCTCGCCGGCGGTCCGCCGGCACCGCCGTCCACCTGGCCGACGTCTGCTCGACCGACGTCTACTTGACCTCTTCGAGCTCGACCAGGAACACCAGGGTCGCGTTCGCCGGGATCTTCGGCGGCGAACCGCGCTCGCCGTAGGCCAGATCGCCCGGGATCCGGAACAGGAATTTCGCGCCCGGCTTCATCAGCTGCACGCCCTCGGTCCAGCCCTTGATCACGCGGTTGAGCGGGAACTCGGCCGGCGTGCCGCGCGCGTGCGAGCTGTCGAACATCGTGTGCTCGTCCTCGGCGAGCCAACCGGTGTAGTTCACCTTGACGGTGTCGGTCGCCTTCGGGCTCTCGCCCTCGCCGGACTCGAGGACCTCGTACTCGAGGCCGGTGTCGGTCTTGACGGTCTTCTCGGGATCGAGGTCGCGGTACTTCGGCACCTCGCTGACGCCGGTCAGCTCGAGCGTCCAGACCGTGTCGGACTGCAGGTTCGGGAACAGCTTCTGCGGCACCTCGATTCGCATCCGCATGCCCGGCTTGAACATCGTCGCGAGCTCCTGCAGCCAGGGGAACGGCAGCGACGAGCAGGTGCCGCTGATGCGGTGGTCGTTCTGGCGCTCGGAGCAGTCGACGAGCGTGCACTCCGGTGCCTTCTCCGCGGCCTTGTCGGCGTCGCTCTGCGGCTCGAGCTTCCAGATCGCGTACTTGAACGCGAGCCCGTCGTCGGCGCTGCAGGTCTCGCCCTTGCCGGCGTCGAGGATCTGGTAGGTGACGCCGCTCTCGGTGGTCTTGGGTTCGCTGTCGGGCTTCGCCGGCAGCTCCGGCATGCGCACGATCTCGATCAGCTCGACGTCGAACACCAGCGTGCTGTTCGGCGGGATCGTGCCGGTCGAGCGGTCGCCGTAGGCGAGCTCGGACGGGATCACGAACTTGTAGCGCGCCCCCGGGGTCATCAGCTGCAGCCCTTCGGTCCAGCCCTTGATGACCTGCGTGACGCCGAAGCGCGCCGGCGTGCCGCGATCGCGCGAGCTGTCGAACTTCTTGCCGTCGGTGAGCCAGCCGGTGTAGTGCACCACCACCATGTCGTCGGGCTTCGGCCCGCGCTCGGTCGGCGAGCCGGCCTTGAGCACGCCGTACTCGAGACCCGAATCGGTCTTGGTCATCTTCTCGCACTCGGGAATGCCGCCGCCCTGCGGCTGCTCGCCGGCGGGGTCCTGGGGCATGGCGAGGCAGGAAACGGAAGGCGCGCACAGCAGCGCCACGGCAACAGCGATCACTTTCATGCAGTTCGGGGCCGGCGGGGTGGTGCCGGAGAAGGGGCCGAGCAGTGTAGCGGGGTTTCGCGTCGCAGGAAACCGGCCGCGGCGCCCGGAACTCCGGCTTTTTGGAACCCGGCGTCGAGTCGCGTGATCGGCCGCCGAGGGGCAGCCCCTCGCCAGCTGTGACCGGGCCGGGTACACCTGGGGTGAATCCATGCCACGCAACCGCCCACTCGTCCTTCTCGCCCTTGCGGCCGGCACCGCGTCGCTGCCGTCGCAGTCCATCTGGATCAACCCGAACCCGACACCCCGTCCGTCGACGCGCTGCTGCGCCGGCATGGCGTCGGACCTGGTCAGTGGCGTCGTCTGGCTCTATGGCGGCGGCACGGGCGGCGCGAGCGCCGGCGACACGTGGTCGTGGAACGGCGCGACGTGGACCCAGCACTCGCCGGCGCAGAGCCCGCCGGGGCGCTACGGCCACGCCATGGTGATGGACCTCGCGCGCAACCGCGTCGTCATGTTCGGCGGCAGGACCGCGACCGGGATCGTGAGCGAGACCTGGGAGTGGGACGGTGTGAACTGGACTCAGGCCCAGCCGACCGTCAGCCCGAGCGCTCGCTACGAGCACGCGATGGCCTACGACCTCGCGCGCAACCGCACCGTCCTGTTCGGCGGCAGCTCCGGCAGCAGCGACACCTGGGAGTACGACGGCCAGACCTGGATCCAGGCCTCGCCGGCAAACGTGCCGCCGGGCCGCCGCGGCCACTCGATGGCCTACCTGCTGCCGATCCTGCAGACCGTGCTGTTCGGCGGCAGCAACTTGAACGACACCTGGCACTGGGACGGTGTCGACTGGCAGCAGCAGGCGCCGTCGAACCCGCCCTCGGGCCGGATCTACTTCTCGATGTGCGAGGATCAGGCGCAGAGCCGCCTGGTGCTGTTCTCGGGTCGACCGAACTACTCACAGGACACCTGGGAGTACGACGGCGCCGAGTGGACGCAGCGGCAACCGAGCACGTCGCTGCCGGGCCGGTCGGCGACCGGCATGGCCTACGACCCGAATACCGGCGGCCCGGTGCTGTTCGGCGGCATCACGCTGAGCCCGACCGTGCGCTTCGACGAGACCTGGCTGTTCCAGGGCGCCTCGGCGCGCTTCGTGAAGTTCGGCGGCGGCTGCGCCGGCAGCGTCGGCACGCCCGAGCTCGAGGCCGATGCGCCGTGGCTCGGCAGCACCTGGCAGGTCCAGCTCACGAACCTGCCACCGGCGTCGTTCGCGCTGCTCGCCGCCGGATTGTCGACCACGACCTGGGCCGGCGGCAGCCTGCCGTTCGACCTCGGTGCGTTCGGACTGACCGGCTGCTTCCTGCACGTCAGTCCGGATTCGTCGACGCTGCTCGGGATCACCGGCGGTACCGCGACGCTGACCACGACGCTGCCGAACTCTGCGAGCCTCGCGGGCGCCACGCTGAACTACCAGGGCTTTGCGCTCGATCCGGGGGTGAACCCGGCCGGCGCGATCGTGACCAACGCGGCGACCGCGACGTTCGCGATGCTGTGAACCGCGGGGCGCTGCCCCGGGCTCAGTTCAGCCGGCCCGTGCCCGACCCGCGCCGCGAAGTGTCCGGGGCCGCGGGAAACTCGCCCACAGACCTGCTGCTCGAGGCCGGCGCCGCCAACACGGTCGGCTCCTCATGTCCCGGTCGCGCGCGGGGTTGACGCGAGTCGAGGTCGGACGCAGGATCTGCTCTACGAGTCCGGGATTGGCCTCGGCACGAGGCTTCACAGTGCTCGCCCCTTTCGGCAAAGAGGCGTGGACGACGAAGGAGCAAACGGCAGATTGACACACGACGAATCGTGGCTCGCATCTTCCTGAACTACAAGACTGACGATGCACCGCGGAGCATCAGCTCTTTCGTGGCTACGGAGCTGAAAAGTTGGCTGGGACGAGATCGAGTATTCCACGATTCCACCGATCTGTGTGGAGGCGACAAGTGGCGGAAGAAGGTCGGCGACAACATCGACGCCTGCGACCTCATGATTGCCTGCATCGGCTCGGATTGGATCGATCTCGCTCAAAGGCCCCGAAAAGAGGGCGACGAAGACGCCGCGATATGGGAGATCGAAAGGGCGCTGGCACGCGAGCTGAGGGTCATCCCAGTCCTGACCGGCACCACGACGATCGAAGACCTGAAGGCCAGCCCGATCGGCTCGTCAAGAACGGTGAAATCGCTCCTGGAACTCACTGCATTCCAACTGCGCGAGGACCATTTGCACCGGGACACCGAGGCGCTGATCCGGACGATCTGGCGCGGAAAACCTGACCGGTGGCCCGACCCGGAGCGAACGCAGAGGAGATGGAAGCCGACCTTCCTGGCTGTCTTGGTCGCAGCCCTCGCCGGTCTCGTTGTGCTCTACACACTGAGATGGCGCCAAGACCCCGGCAGCACGACGAAAGCCGCCGGTGCCTACGTCAAGTTCGACGTCCGCGCCGGTCAGCTCATCGAGCGAGACATGATCGACGAAGTGCCGGACCGTCAGGGCGAGCTCACCGAAGATCTCCCACTCACGTTCGAGTCCCATCTGCGCGGCGGCTGCTTCGTGCGCGACCTGCGATCGGGACATCGCTTGCGCTGGGAGGATGTCGGTCTACGTTGATCCGAAGCAGGAGGCAGAGCAATGCAGCGAACCAGAGCGAAGCGTGGTTCTCATCTCGTCCTCGCCATCGTGGCGGGATGGATCGGTTGGTCGGCAGGTTCGGGGTCGGCGGCGCCCGACAGCATCCCGGAGGAGGTCGCCGCACTGAAGCGCCGCCTCGCGACGTTCGAGGAGGAACTGTCGGGCCTGCGGTCCGCGCTCGCGGAGAACAAAGGCACCGAGGGCCCGGCGGGCCCCGCCGGCCCCGTTGGGGACAAGGGCCCGACAGGCGAGCCGGGTCTTCCCGGCTCCAGGGGGCCCCGCGGGGAGAAGGGACCGATGGGTGATCCGGGGCCGCCAGGGCAACCACCCGTGGACAGCGCGGGCAATCAGCAGATCATCCTCAATGCGCAAGGTCAGCACGGCCGCGGAAAGGTGACCTTGAGATCTAATCGGACAGACGCTGAGAACGTGAACTGCGGAGCTTGGTTGGACCTGGTCAATGCGAACGGCGATCCGGGTGCTCAGTTGGGGTGCGCCCGCATTGGAGGACTCCTCAGACTGATTGGATGGAACGGAGGCCCAGGCGAAATCCTGATTGGCTTCGACCAGGGGCCAGGCATCATCATCAATCAGCGGAAGGTGCTCGACTACAGCGAAGTGTTCGAGCTCGCGACGCGGGTCGGCGTGTTGCCCGGCACCGTGATGTCAGCGACCGCTGACGGTCGCGGCATCGCGCCCTCCAGCACCGCCCTCGACCGCCAGGTCGTCGGAGTCATCAGCGGCGCCGGTGATCTCCATTGGGCCCTGAAGATCGGATCCCGGCGCGACGGTACCAACGACCATCCAGTGGCGGTGAGCGGCCAGGTCTTCGTGCGCGCAAACGAAGAAGGCGGCGCCATCGCGACGGGCGATCTGCTCGTCGCGTCGAGCACTCCCGGAGTCGCCATGCGGGCGCCCGACGACACCGCGCTCGCAGGGCGCGTGATCGGCAAGGCGCTCGAGCCCTACGGCCAGACCGGCACCGAAGGACTGGTGCGAATGCTCGTGATGAGCCGATAGCGCGTCCGCCGGGCACGCTGTGCGCGCCGGCGACGACGCCGGGCTCAGTTCAGCCGGCCCGTGCCCGAACCGCGCCGAGCCAGCAGCTCACGGGCGAGCGCCTTGCGCAGCGAGGCCTCGGCCTTGAGGTACTCCTCGCTGAGCCGGTCGAGCCCGGCGAGGCGCTCGCGCGCCTTCTGCTCGGCGGCCTTGACGCGCTCGAGGTCGATCTCGGTGGCGAACTCGCCGGCTTCGCAGACCAGCGTCAGCACGTTGTGCTGCATCTGCGCGAAGCCGTCGCTCGCGAACAGCTCCTTGGTGCTGCCGTCGGCCTCGACGATCTTGACCGTGCCGGCCTCGGCGATCGCGGTCATCATCGGCGCGTGGTTCGGCAGGATGCCGTAGCCGCCGTCGATGCCCTGGAACTCGACCTCCTTGACCTTGCGGTCGACGATCGTGCGATCGGGCGTGACGATCCGGAGATGCAGGTCGCTGGCCATGGTCGATTCCCTCTCGGGCTACTCCTGCCCGCGCGCGACGGCTTCTTCGATCGAGCCGCACATGTAGAACGCCGATTCGGGCAGATCGTCGTGCTTGCCCTCGAGGATCTCCTTGAACGAGCGCACGGTGTCCTCGCGCTTGACGAACTTGCCGGGCGCGCCGGTGAACGCCTCGGCGACGAAGAACGGCTGCGACAGGAAGCGCTGGATGCGGCGGGCGCGGTGCACGACCAGCTTGTCCTCCTCGCTGAGCTCCTCGATGCCGAGAATCGCGATGATGTCGCGCAGGTCCTGGTAGCGCTGCAGCGTG
>JAGQRB010000929.1 GCA_020425925.1 Planctomycetota bacterium | reverse complement strand
GGGGGAGAGCATCCCCGGGCCGACGGCGAGGGGATTGCCAGATCGATATATCACCAGATATATTCATTTCCTGGCTGTTGCCAAACCCCCCGAACCAAGGACCGGATCGTCATGACCTCCCGCTCTCGCACCATCATCCCCGCACTGATCGGTCTGTTTTCCTCCAGCGCTGTGCTGGCGCAGAACGTCAACGCCGTCGAGACCGCCGACTACCCACCGCCGGCAGCGCCGCTCGACGGCCTCGACGGCGGCGCCATCTGGGCCTCGCCATGGCTTGCGGGCGCCCCGTCGCACCCACTCGGACTGTGCAGCTACTGGGCCTTCGAGAACGACGTGCTCGACGGCGGTCCGTTTGCGGCCAACGGCGTGCTGGCCGGCACCTACTCGACCGACGTGCCGGCGCTCGCGCCGTGGAGCACCATGTCGCTGTCGCTCGCCGGCGGTGCCGATTTCGTCGACCTGTCGGCGCACGTCGGCCAGTTCGCGCCGTGCCAGATGGGTGCGATCGCGTGCTGGATCAAGACCACCGGCGGCGGCGCCCATGCGATCCTCTCGGCCTCGGACACCACCGAGGGCTCGAAGGAGGCGCGCCTCTTCCTCGAGGGCGGCCTCGCGCGTTTCGACGTCCGCGGTGACCTCAACAGCTGGACCAAGAACATCGGCACGAACAACGACGGCCGCCTGCTGGTCTCGACCACGGCCGTGAACGACGGCCTGTGGCACCACGTCGCGGTCGTGATCGAGCAGAACGGGATGGGCAACCTCTACATCGACGGCGTGCTCGAGGATCGCGGCCATCAGGGCTTCTACCGCTACGTCTTCGATCTCGACTCGATGTGCATCGGCCGCAACGTCGACTCGGGCGGCCCGCAGTGGCCCTACATCGGTGAGATCGACGACCTCGCGTTCTGGGGCTCGCCGCTGACCGCGGTCGAGGTGCAGGCGCTCGCGAGCGGTGCGACGCTGCCGCTCGGTGTCACCGGCGCGATCATCCCGCCGGACCCGCTCACCGCCGCGACGCCGCTCGACAGCGCGGCCTACAACACCTTCGGCCTGCAGGCCGAAGGCGGCAGCATCGAGGCCACCCAGGGCGTCCGCAGCTGCCGGCTGCTCGCCAGCGAGCTCGACCTCACGGTCACGACGACGTACTACATGAGCTGCCTGCTGCGGCGTGAGGACAACATCAATCCGTTCATCGAGCCCGCGGTCGTCGAGTTCTCCGACGGTGGCGCGATCCGCGGCCAGTTCGGCTGGGACGCGACCGGCACGTGGGTGGCGGGCAACGAGGTGCCGACGCTCGGCGCCGGCGCGATGGCGGCCAACACGACCTACTTCTGCGTCTTCCGGATCGACGCCGGCGCCCAGGAGACCGTCTACTTCAAGGTCTACGACCCGACCGACACGGTCGACGCGAGCGATGCCGGGCTCGCCGGTGTCGGCGTCGGCGCCGGCTACTGGACCGCGATCAGCGCGCCGTACGGCTCGAACGCCCACATGAACCAGGTCTGGCTGACGCCGACCGGCCCGAACAAGATCGTGCTCGACGACCTGCGCTTCGGCTCGAGCTGGGAGTCGGTCACGCACCTCGCCTTCGGTCCGTCCTGCGGCGGTCTCGCGATCGGGCGCACGGGCCGTCCGAGCCTCGGCGGGACCTACGCGGTGACGCTCGCGGGCGCCCCGTCGGCGGCGCTCTGCGTGCTGACGCTCGGCCTCGGCAACCAGAGCTGGAGCGGTCTGCCGCTGCCGTTCGCGCTCTCGGGCATCGGCGGTCCCGCCGGCTGCTTCCTGCTGACCTCGTCCGACGTCTCGGTGATCACGTTCGCGAATGCCGGTGGCGCAGCCAGCGTCAGCCTGTCTTCGCCGAATAATGCGTCGCTCTACGGCTTCACCTACTACGGTCAGTACGGCGCGTTCGACGGCAGCCTGGCGTTGCCGCTTCCGGCCTACGCCTCCGACGCGCTCGAGATCGTGCTGCAGAACTGATCGAAGAGACCGAAGAACCGCTCCGAGGCAACTCCATGCGACCCAAGCTGCAAGGGCTGATCGCGGCGCCGCACACCCCGTTCCGGGCCGACGGCTCCTTCGCTCCCGACATCGTCGCCGAGCAGGCACGATGGCTGGCGAGTTCGGGCGTCGTCGGCGTCTTCGTCGGCGGCACGACCGGCGAATGGCCGTCGCTGACGGTCGGCGAGCGCCGCGAGCTGTTCGAGGCCTGGGCCGCGCATCGCGGTGAGTTGCTGTTCATCGCCCACGTCGGTCACAACTGCCAGCGCGACGCGATGGAGCTCGCCCGCGCCGCGGTCGAATGCGGTGCGCAGGCGACTTCGGCGATCGCGCCGTCGTTCTTCCGGCCGCAGTCCGGTCGCGAGTGCGCCGACTACTACGCCCCGATCGCGGCAGCCGCGCGCGATCTGCCGTTCTTCGTCTACCACATCCCGGGCATGACCGGCATCCGCGTGTCGCCGGACGAGCAGCTCGCCGCCTGCCTGGCGGCGATCCCGAACATGGCCGGCATGAAGTTCACCGATCCGGATCTCTACGCCTACGGTCGGTGCGTCACGAAGTTCGGCGATCGCTGCGATCTGGTCTGGGGCGTGGACGAGATCCTGCTCGGCGCGCTCGCCTACGGCGCGACCGCGGCGGTCGGCAGCACCTACAACTACGCGGCACCGCTCTACCGCGCGATGATCGATGCCCACGAACGTGGCGACCGCGCGCGGGCGACCGAGCTCGGTCTGTGTGCGACGCAGCTCGTCGAGGCGCTGATCGACGCCGGGGTGCTGGCCGGCGGCAAGGCGTTGATGGCCCGCCGCGGCATCGACTGCGGCCCGCCGCGCCCGCCGGTCGCGCCGCTGACGGCGGAGCAGCGCGAGCGCCTGCTCGACCGGGTCGACGCGGTCGACGCGCTGGCGGACCACGGCGCGGTCTGCCACGGAGCGGAGTGAACCGCATCCGGATCGCGACCCGCTCCGCCGTCGCGTCGCTCGCCCTCGCGCTCTCGCTCGGCCTGCCCGGCCAGAGCGCGTCCACGCGCTGGCAGCCGCTGCCGGCGATCCCCGACCCGCAGGGCTTCGCGGGTGCGTTCGTCGGCTGCAGCGGCGACGCGCTGCTGTTCGCCGGCGGCGCGAACTTCCCTGTGCCGGTCTGGGAGCACGACAAGGTGTTCCACACCGGTGCGTTCGCGCTGCCGCGTCGCGATGGCGAATGGCTGCGTCTGCCGCCGCTGGCCACGCCGCTGGCCTACGGCATGTCGGTGCAGCTCGACGACGAGCTGCTCTGCCTCGGCGGCGACGACGGCGAACAGGTGCACGCCGAGGTCTTCGCGCTGCGCTGGAACGGTAGCGAACTCGCGCGCCGCGAGCTGCCGCCGCTGCCGGTCGCGCTCGCCTACGGCGGCGCCGCGCGCATCGGCGCAGTGGTATACGTCGTCGGTGGCCAGCACGGTCGCTCGATCGACGATGCGACCGCCGCCGGCTTCCGGCTCGACCTCGGCGCTGCCGAACCGGTGTGGACGGCGCTGCCCGAGCTGCCGGGTGGGCCACGGGCGCTGCCGTTCGTCGTCGCGCAGCACGACGGCCGCGGGCCGCGGATCTACGCGTTCGGTGGCCGGCGCCGCGACGCCGGCGCGCCGTTCGGGCTCGACTTCCAGCGCGACTGCTGGCGGCTCGCTGCCGACGCGACCGCCTGGGAACGGCGCGCCGATGCACCGGTGCCGCTCGCTGCCGGCGCCGCGACGGCGATGGGGCAGGCCCACGTCATGGTGCTGTCCTACGCCGACGGCTCGATCCTGCGCGCGATCGCGGCGGCCGGTGCCAGCGAGCGCGACTTCGACCATCCGGGCTTCCCGCGCACGCTCTACACCTACCACACGATCACCGATGCTTGGGCCGCCGCCGGCAGCATCCCGGAGCCGGCGCAGAACCAGGTGACCACGACCGCCGCGCACTGGGGCGATGCGGTCGTCGTGGCGAGCGGCGAGATCAGGCCGCGGGTGCGCACACCGGCGGTCTGGGCAGTCACCGTGCCTCCGCGCACCGCCGCGTTCGGCGCGCTCAATACCACGGTGCTGGCCGGCTACCTGCTCGCGATGCTCGGCGTCGGCGTCTGGTTCGCCCGCCGCAACAACGACACCAATGCGTTCTTCCGTGGCGGCCAACGCGTGCCGTGGTGGGCGGCGGCGTGCTCGATCTACGCGTCGATGCTGAGCTCGCTGACCTACGTCGCGCTGCCGGCGCTGGTGTTCGCGACCGACTGGCTGCTCTACCCGGGCACCCTGATGATCCTGGCGACCGCACCGATCGCCGCGCACCTCGCGATGCCGTTCTTCCGCCGGCTCGATGCGACCAGTGCGTACGAGTACTTCGGTGCGCGCTTCAGCATGCCGGTGCGGCTGCTCGGCAGCGGCCTGTTCACGCTGTTCCACGTCTCGCGCATGGGCATCGTCATGGCGCTGACGGCGCTCGCGTTGGCCGCGGTCACCGGTCTTTCGCCCGGATGGTGCGTGCTGCTCATGGGGGCTCTCTGCCTGGTCTACAGCGCGATCGGCGGCATCGAGGCCGTCATCTGGGCCGACACGATCCAGACCTTCGTGCTGCTCGGCGGCGCGATCGTCTGCCTGCTCTGGGTGTTCGCCGGCCTCGACGGCGGCGTCGCCGAGATGATCGATGCCGGCCGCGCCGCCGACAAGTTCCGGCTGCTCGACCTCGACTTCGGGCCGGACAGCTTCTCGCGGCTGGCGCTCTGGGTGGTGGTGCTCGGCGGGCTGGGCCAGAACGTCGCGAGCTACACCGCCGATCAGGCGATCGTGCAGCGCTACTTCACGACGCCGGACGTCCGGACCGCGGCGCGGTCGATCTGGCTCAACGGCTTCATGGCGGTGCCGTGCACGGCGCTGTTCTTCCTGCTCGGCAGCGCGCTGTTCGCGTTCTACCGGCGCCACCCCGAGCGCCTCGACCCGAGCCTGCAGACCGACCAGGTGTTCCCGTTGTTCATCGGCGCGGAGCTGCCGGCCGGCATCGCCGGGCTGGTCGTCGCCGGCATCTTCGCGGCGGCCCAGTCGACGGTCTCGACCAGCATGAACTCGACCGCGACCACGGTCGTCACCGACTTCCTGCGACCGCTGCGGGCCTGCCGCGACGATCGCGGCTACCTGCGCGCGGCCCGCGTGCTGACGGTGATCATGGGGTGCCTCGGGACGGGCGCGGGCCTGGTGTTCATCAGCCCGGAGATCCGCTCGCTGATGGCGGGCTACTTCAAGGTGATCGGCATGTTCATGGGCGCGCTCGCCGGCCTGTTCCTGCTCGGCATCACGACGCGCCGCGCGACCGGCCCGGGCGCGATCGTCGGTCTCGTCGTCGGCGTCGCCGTGATGCTCGTCACCTGGCAGCTGACGCCGACCGACGGCTACCTCTACGCCGCGATCGGCATCGCGGCGGTCTGGTCGGTCGGCTACGCTGCGAGCCTCGTGCTCCCGTCGCGGCCGCGCGACCTCACGGGACTGACTCTCCACGACCCGACGAGATCCCCGACGTGACGGCTTCCCTGCGAGACACGGCCTACGCGCGCATCCGCGAGCTCCTGCTCAACGGCGTGCTGCCGCCCGGCACGCACCTGTCGGCGCGGACGCTCGGCAAGCACCTCGGCATGAGCCTGATCCCGGTGCGCGAGGCGATCGGTCAGCTCGCGCACGAAGGGCTCGTCCGGCACGTGCCGGGCCGCGGCGCGTTCGTGCACTGGCCGACCGCGAGCGAACTCGAGGAGCTCTACGAGATCCGCGAGGCGCTCGAGTGCCACGCGGCCTCGGTCGCGATCGATCGCATCCAGCCGGAGACGATCGCGACCATGCGGCGCTGCAACGCCGTGCTCGAGGCGATCGTCGCGGCCAATCCCGGCGCCGCCGCGCGCGTCCGCCGCGAGGACTCCGACCGCTGGGTGCAGGCCGATGCCGAGCTCCACATCGCACTGCTCGGCGCCACCGGCAACCGCCGCATGGTCGAGTTCGTCGGCAACCTGCGCACCATGGCGCAGGTCTTCGGCGGCGGCCGCGGCGGCCACGTCGACTCGGCGCCCAACCGCGAACGCATCGTGCGCGAGCACGCCGCGTTGATCGGAGCGCTCGAACAGCACGACGGCGACCGCGCCCAGGCCGTGCTCTCGGAGCACATCCGGACCGGCCTGACCGAAGCGCGGCGACTGATGACGTTCCGGCTGATGAACCACGGTCGTGACGGCACCGTCCCGGAGCTCGCCGGCCTGCTGGGTCGAGCGTCGCGCGACGTCGACTGACGGGTCGCCTCCCGGCGGCCGGCGCGGTGCCGGATGTTCGGTGTCCTGTGTCCGATTCCCGATGTCCGTGCCCCGGCCCCGCCGGGGGGGGGCGATCGAGGGGTCGTCCGTTGTGGATGCAACTCGACCCACCAACTTCCCCGTCACCGCAACCGCGGGGATTGCAGCGGCCGGACACCCGGCAGGAGCAATAGGCTCGGACCTCATCAGATTGCCGGTCCAAATCCCGACCTTTTGCTCAGGCGGGTGACTATCCCTTCCGAAGGGGCGCCACGCTCCGAGAGAAGGTCCAACATGAACGTATCACCGGCGGAAGTCATCAATCGCCAAGACGGCGCGACGGTCAGCAATGCTGGTGGGGCGCCGATCACCGTCACCATCTCGAACGACGCCGGTGACGAGCAGACCATCGTGGTCCCCGCCGGTGGGAGCGTCGTGTGGGTCCCACCGGAGGGATGGACCGAGGCGACGTTCCAGTCGCCGGGCCACACCGAACTCCACCGCGAGATCGAGTAGCGAGATCGGCCAGCGAGATCGGCCAGCGAGATCGGGATCTCGACAGATCGGGATCTCGACCGGGTCAGCGATCGATCCGATCGGGGTCCGACTCAGTCGGTGTCGCGGTTCCGGCGGGGCCGCCATTCGCAACCACGTCGCGTAACCGGCTCAGCTGCAGCGCGGTGATCCGCTGCATCGACGGATCTTGGTCGTGGATCTGCCGCAGGACCGTGGCGCCGGCGCGAACGGCCTCGATTGCGATTGCCTCGTCATCGGCGTCGATGGTCTGGTTCGTCTCCAACTTCAGGAGCACTTCCTCGAACCCGTCGACGTAGGTGATCGGCAGTGCCACCGGCGCGTCGAACGCCTGCAGCATCGCCTGCATCATCGACGGGGTCAGGGCCGCGCGGTGTCGGAGCCCGGCGAGCAGCGTCTTCAGGTCCTTCTTGATCTTGCCGGTCACGGCCTGGACGTTGTCGTGGCTGTAGCCGCCGCGTCCGGACCCGATGTCGATGGCCTGCGCGAAGATCAGCTCTCTGCTGTTCTCTCCCGACCAGCGCCAGAACCCGCCGGCGGCGAGCAGCAGCAGGCCGGCAACTCCGACCGCGCGCCGGCCGCGGTTCGCGAGCTGTCGGCGGCCGCGTTCGAGGGTCGCGAGGATCCGGTCCTCGTCGAGCGGGGCGTCGGGGATCGCCCGCGCGAGCATCTGCTCGATCGGGGCCGAGCGCGAGCGGCTCGACTCGGACGTGGGCTCGGATCGGTCGCTCATTGGGACGGTTCCCTCCCGGAGAGGTGGGCGAGCTTGCCCTTGATGCGGTTGCGCAGCGAGTACACCGTCGATTCGGTGGTGCCGACGATGGTCGCGATCTCGGTTGCCTTGAGTTGGAAGTCGTTCGCCATGTCGAGGCTCAGGATGTCACGTTCCCGGTCGGAGAGCCGCGCCAGCGCCTGCTGGACGCGCGCCGTGAATCCGGTGTCCGGTGCGAGCTCGTCCGGGTCGTTCGCAGCGGCCGTCGCGGAGTCGGCCGCGAGCTGCCCTTCGGCGCCGTCCCACAGCGGCTTGTGCCACTGCCGCAGACGCTTGAGCGCGCGGATGAGCTCGCGGCGTGCCGTGACGTAGAAGTAGCCACCGAGGTTGCCCTTCGGATCCAGCTTGCGGGCGCGCCCGAGCAGCTGCAGACCGGCGTCGCAGACCGCGTCCTCGAGGCAGTGGTCGCCTTCCTGCAGGCGGAACGCCATCTGCAGCAGGCCCTTGGTCCGGCCGCCGTGGACGCGCAGCAGAGCTTCGAGGCCCCGCACGTCGCGCGCACGCATGAGTGCAACGATTTCCTCATTCCCCTCAGGGTGTTCTGGTGACGTCATGGTCGCGAGCGACGCGACCCTTCTCGCGCCACTGATAGTGCCGGGCCTCAGCACTCCCTGGTCCGCGGCGAACGCTATTCCGCGCGGCGCGTCGGTTCCATGCTCGTCTCGATCCTTCCAGTGCGTCAACCGAGTGCCCATGGCGTCGGGCTTTCGGGCGGAAAAGTGTGCCGGGGGAGACTCCGGGAAAAGGGGAAGAAGGAGAGTCGAGTCTTTACGCCCGCTCTGGGACAACCCCGGCACCAGTATCGTCGTGATCCGTCGTGAACCGTTTCGGAATCACTGCGGATCGAGTGGTCGAGTGTATGCACAGGTTTCCGACCGCTCGCCCGGCGGTTCAACCCCCGAAGACGGGAATGCCGCGAGATGACGATTGCGTGACGACTGCGCCGCGCCCGCGGACATCGCCGTGGACGATGGTCTTCGTCGAGTGCATTGCTCGGGTCGGCGTCGCCGGACATCCTGACCGTCCGTACCGATGAGCAGGTTCGAACCTCGACGTTCGCTCGGCCGCACCGGCTTCGTCGCGACCCGCATCGGCGCCGGCGATCTCGCGGATCGCCAGCTGCCGATCGACGAGTGTGTGGCGACGCTGCAGCGTGCCCTCGACGCCGGCGTCAACGTGGTCGACACCGCGCCCGGCTACGAGGACGGCTACAGCGAGCAGATCGTCGGGCGCGCGCTGCAGGGGCGCCGTGACGGCGTCTTCGTCATCGACAAGATCGACCACCTGCACGAACCGGTCGCGCCTCAGGTCGAAGGCAGTCTGCAGCGTCTCGGCCTCGACGGCGTCGACCTGCTGGTGTTCCACGCCTGTTCGCGGTTGGCGGACCTCGAAGCGCTGGCCCGGCCGGGCGGCGGTTTCGAGCAGCTGCGCGCCGAGGTCGATCGCGGGCGCGCGCGCTTCGTCGGCATCTCGTCACATCACCCGGACGTGCTGCTGCGCGCGCTCGCGCTCGATCTCTGCGACGTCGTGATGTTCCCGATCGGACCGTTCGTCGATCGCCGCTACGAGACCGAGGTGCTGCCGCGCTGCCGCGAGCTCGACATCGGGACGGTGTGCTTCAAGACCTTCGGCGCCGGCAAGCTGCTCGGCGACACCGCCGGCTATCAGCAGCCGCTGGCCGAACGCCCGCGCGGCAAGCTGTCGTCCGGCGGTGGCGAGGTGGGCGAGCCGCAACTGCCGCGGCTCGGCGTCGCCGAGTGCGTGCACTACACGCTGACACTCGATCCCGACGTCGCGCTGCTCGGCCTCAGCTTCCAGAACGAGCAGGATGCCGCGTTCGCGGCGGCGCACGCGTTCGACGTTCCGTTGCCGGCGACGGAACTCGCCGCGATCCGGGCGCGCGCGGCGACGGCGATCGCCGACAAGGGGCCGGTGTGGTGGAACCCGGCGGAGTGAGAGGAGCGGCTAGCTAGACGAAGCGTCGCTTCAGCGCCAGGAAGTGCTTCTCGAACAGGTGCCACGTCAGCAGGCTCGCGAGCAGCGCCGCGACGGCGACGACCAGGAAGAACACGAAGACGCCGCTGGCGTAGCTGCCGGTCGCGAGGATCAGGCGATCGAGCGGCAGCCAGGCGCCGCTGCCGTAACACAGCGGCTGCAGCCCGAACATGATCGTCAGGTGCAGCAGGTAGATGGCGTAGCTGTGGCGGCCGACGAGCCGCAGCCAGCCGAGGTTGCCGATGCGGGCGATCAGACCGCGGTGCAAGGCGAGCGCGACGACGCAGGCCGAGAGCAGCGCGTTCAGCGAGTAGCCGATGATCTGCATCCAGCGGCCGAACGAAGCGCTGCCGCCGTCGAGCGCGAACGTCGCCGCGAGGCCGCCGGCGGCGAGCAGCGCCAGCAGGCGCAGCGCGTTGCGATTCAGCGGCGGCAGCAGCGCGACCAGCGCGCCCATCGCGAGCGCGTCGATGCGGCACGGCGTGATCAGGTAGAGCACCTGCCACGGGACCCCGAAGCCGAGCAGGCTGGCGCGCAGCAGCGGGCCGCCGAGCACGATCGCGACGCAGAGCCAGCGCAGCGCGCGGCGGGACAGCAGCCAGACCAGCGGCGGCCAGAACAGGTAGAACTGCTCTTCGATGGCGAGCGACCACGCCACCCCGAGCACGCGGTCGGAGTTGACGAGCGCCTGGTCCAGGTCGGCTGCCTGCCACCAGTTCGACCAGTAGGCGAGATAGCTCGCGGATTCCCAGAAGCCGTGGCCGTCGCCCGGGAACACGAACAGGCGCAGCGCGACGATCGCGTAGTAGAGCGGGAAGATGCGCAGCGTGCGGCGCGCGAAGAAGTTCGTGAAGTAGTTCGGCCGGGCCTTGGCGGCGACCAGGATGCCGGTGATCAGGAAGCCGCTGAGCACGAAGAACAGGTCGACCCCGGCCCAGCCATAGGCGGCGACGCGGGCGTAGCCGAGGTCGAAGCGCGTCGGCAGCAGCGGGACGCCGGCCGGCGGCCCCGAGGTGTGCATCAGGATCACGAGCAGGATCGCGATCCCGCGCAAGCCGTCGAGGGCGGCGATGTGCGGACGATCTGCCGGGGCGCGCTGGTCGATGGTCGGCACTTCGGTGAGGCGGGGAGGCCGCGCACTGTAGCGGCGCGGCCCGCGATAGCACCCTACTGCGGGTCCATGAACAGCGGCACGGAGCACGTATGCGTGTTGCCGTCGGTCTGCACGGCGACCACGACGAACGGCTGCATGCCGCTCGGCAGCATCATCTTGAACGGGAAGTCCGCCTGCGATTTCAGTCGCGTTCCGACGACGTGGGGATCCCAGCCGCTCATCGCCGGGTCCTTGAGGACGAGCGAGGTATACGGGTTCGGTGAATACGCGAACCCGACGATGACGAGCTCCTGGGTCGCGTTCGAGTTCTGCCAACCCGAGAGCGACATGTGCAGCACCGACTGGTTGACGTGGTGGCAGGCGCTGAAACCGAGTTTCGAGTCGATCCCGGGGATCCGCACTGCGAAACCCTCGGTGACGCCGGGGGGCACGAGACCGGGGATGAGGATTTCCGGGTCCTTGCCGCAGCCGGCAGTCACCTCCGGGGTGCCCGCGTTGGAAGTGATCGTCGCGGAGTTGGGGCCCCTGACAGGGCCCTGCTTCCGCCCAACGGAGTCTTCCCCGAGCACGACGCCGAAAACCTCGCCGGTGAGAGTCGGCCCCGCATTGGTGGCGAGTGAGTAGAACAACGTGAGTTCGTCGGAACCGATGGCCTCGTAGTCCGGATCGCCTGCGACCAATTCGGCGGCGATGCTGGTCGGTCCGACCATCACCATGTCGACATCGTACTCCGAATTGAGACCCAGGGTCGACCAGTCCTCCGCGACCGTGATGTCCCACGAGTTGCCGTTCAAGTGGCCGTGGAACACCGTGGCGCCGGTGATGTGCTGCACCACGTTGTTGGGGCCCAGAACCGCGGCGACGCCGAGCGAGGCAGCCGACCGATCCGTGAGCGTGAACCAGATATCCTCGTCGAGGTTGATTCCGGGGTCGTTGGTCCCGGCCCCCTCGGCGAAGCGGGCCATGGCGAAGTCCATGGCGACGATGTTCGGAACCGCGGGCAGGGGGATCCCAGTGGTGAAGTTGAACTCGTCGATCGTCTGCTCGAGCAGGAACTGCTCGCTGATCAGCATGTCCGAAGCGGCGCCTTGCATCGGGTAGTGGCCGATGATCTCGGCGCCGGTGGACTCGGAGTTCGCGGCGCGGCTGCCGAGCCAATCGGTCGGGTTGTCGGTGCCGGGCTCGTAGCTGAAGAACAGCCCGACCCAGCTGTCCATCTGCTCGCGGTACTCCGGCAGGATCTCGAACTGGCCGCTGGTGTGGTAGACAACGGGGGAACCGTCGTTGCCGGTCGACATGCCGTCGATCTCGATGTGCGCGGTGTTGGGGAAAGGCGTGTTCGGGTTGAGCAGGGCGTCGAGTCCGGCTCGCAGGGCGGCAACGCTGAAGTGCGCGAGGCCGGGCGCGTAGGTCGCGAGCTCTTCGATGTCGGCAGTGCGATCACTGGACCGCAGGTAGATCGGTGTGTCCGCGGTGAGCGTGGGGCTCTGCAGCACGAAGGCGACGGGAAACGAAGACGCGTAGCCGCGCGGATCCTGCGCGGCGAGTGCGACGGCGGGGACGAGGGTGGCGAGGAGTGTTCTGCTGTTCATGAGTCGAGATCCGATGAAGCGGGTCCGGGGAGAGGAAGGACTCGGAGAGGTGTGTCAGTGGGCGGTGGTGCGCAGCTGCCGGGCCTGGCGGCGCAGCAGGTCGACCAGGGCCGCGGTCTGGTCTTGGTCGAGCTGCTCGCCGAGCAGGTTCGACAGCTGCTGCAGACGGCGCGGATCGAGCGCGCTGTCCGCGGCGGCACGCAGCAGACCGGTGACGATGTCCGGCGATGGGTCGATCAGCGCGCGGCAGGCGAGCTCGTCGATGCTCACCGGCGCGGCCTCGTCGCGACTGCGCGCGAACGCATCGGCGGCGGCCGCGGCGAGCTCGCTCGCGTCGCCGAGTGCGGTCTCGCCCGCGAGCGCACGGAACGCCTTCTCGTGCAGCACCAGGCCTTCGAAGAAAGCCAGCCGTGCGGGCGCCATCGGCAGGCCCGGGTGCGTCAGGGTGTGTTCGGCGGCGGCGACATCCCCCGAGTAGAGCTCGGCGAGCACCAGCAGCTCGTGCGTCTTGCGCGAGCGCGGCTGCAGCGCGAGCGTCTGCCGCAACGGCGCGAGGGCGGCTTCGTAGCGGCCGCGGAAGAACTCGGTCTCGGCGCGCAGCTTGTGCAGGATGAAGTCCTCCGGCGCCAATGCGATGGCCTGCTCGGCGAGATCGCGGGCCTCGGCGTAGAGCTCGAGCCCGAGCAGGGCGTTGAGTCTGACCTGTGCGGTCATCGCCGACATGCCGCCGCGCAGCGCGTCGATCGCGGCGGCGCGCGCGTTCAGTCGCTGCCGGAAGGCCACCACGTCGCCGTCCTGTGCCGGATCGTAGGCGATCATCAGCGCGGCGAGCTGCAGCTCGGCGAAGCCCGGTCGGCGGTCGAGGTCGGGGATCGTGCCGAGCAGCTCGGCGATCTCGCGTTCGGGCACGCGCTCGCTGCGGAGCCAGAACAGCGCCGCGACGTAGCGATCGGCGGAGTTGTCCGGAGTCGGGGCGTCGTTCGGCGCCGCGAACGTCGGCTGGCGCCCCTCGGCCAGCTCGGCCGCGAGCCAGCGGCTGAACGGCGCAGTGCCGGTGGCGGCGACGGCGGCGAGGTCGGCGGCAGCGGCGCCGAGGTCGCCGCGATCGAGCTCGAGCACGGCGCGCAGCGCGTCGAT
>JAGQRB010000928.1 GCA_020425925.1 Planctomycetota bacterium | reverse complement strand
CGGCGAGCTGCTGGCCGGCCGCGGCGCCGAGCTCGTCGTGACCGACGCGGTGCCGGCGCGCATCGAGCAGGCGGTCGAACGCTTCGGCGCGCGCGCCGTCGCGCCCGAGCAGATCCTGGCCGAGCCGTGTGAGGTGTTCGCGCCCTGCGCGCTCGGTGGCTGCATCACCGAGGCGGTCGCCGAGACCCTGCCGGCGCGCGGCGTCTGCGGCGCTGCCAACAACGTCTTCGCCGCGCCGGCGGCGGCCGCGGCGCTGCACGCCCGCGGCGTGCTGGCAGTGCCCGACTTCGTGGCCAACGCCGGCGCGCTGATCGCGGGCGCGACCTGGCACCTGACCGGCGAACGTGTCGGCCACGAACGGATCCGGCGGATCGGCGCGACCGCGGCCGAGCTGCTGGCGCGCGCGCGCAGCGAGGGCCGGCCGCCGCACGAGATCGCGCTCGAGCTCGCGAACGAACGTCTCGCCGCCGCCGGCGCCGGGGGTGTCGCATGAGCGGTGCAGTGTTCGAGGGCCCGCCGGTGCACAGGGTGCGGGTGCGCTACTGCGAGACCGACCGCATGGCGGTGGCGCATCACGGCAGCTACGTCGCGTGGTTCGAGGAGGCGCGCACCGAGTGGATGCGCCAGCGCGGCAAGACCTACCGCGAGGTCGAGGACGACGGCGACCTGCTGCAGATCGTCGAGTTCGTCTGCCGCTACCACAAGCCGGTCGACTACGACGACGTCGTCGCGATCCGCGTGCGCGTCGAGGAGTGTTCGAAGGTGTGGGTGACGCTCGCCTACGAATGTCGGCGCGAGCACGATGGCGCGGTGTGTGCGACCGGCAGCACGAAGCTCGCCTGCGTCGGGCGCGATGGCAAGGTGCGGCGGCTGCCCGACGTGTTGACGCGGTAGCTCGGCAGCTCGCGACTACCGCCGTCAGACGACGACGGTCTTCCACCGGCCGCGGCGGAACAGCAGCACGGCCGCGACCGCGAACAGCGCCTGCGACAGCGGGATCGCGATCAGGACGCCGCGCAGCCCGTAGTCGAGCCGGACGCCGACGAACCAGGCGACCGGCAGCTGGAAGAACCAGAAGAACCAGACGTGCAGCCAGGTCGGCGTGCGGGTGTCGCCGGCGCCGTTGAGCGCCTGCATCGCGACCATGCCCCAGGCGAAGAACACGTAGCCCGACGCGACGAAACGCATGGTGTCGACGCAGTGCCGCGCGATCGTCGCGTCGGTGACGAACAGCGCGGCGATCGGTTCGGGCCAGACCACCATGACGAGCGTCACGGCGCCGAGGAACAGCATGTCGTAGAAGCCGGTCAGCCAGACCGCACGTTCGGCGCGATCGGGTTGCTTTGCGCCGAGGTTCTGGCCGACGAGCGTGGCGGCGGCGTTGGCGAGGCCCCAGGCCGGCAACAGCGAGAACAGCAGCAGGCGGATGCCGGTGGTGTAGCCGGCGGCCTCGGCCTTGCCGAAGCCGTTCACGAACCACATCAGCGCGACCCAGCTGGTGGTGCCGATCAGGAACTGGCCGATCGTGCCCCACGACAGCCGCAGCAGGGTGAGCATCGGCTTCGGCGCCAGCCGGACGAGGCGATCGAGTCGCACGCGGCCGCTGCCGTGCCGCAGCAGCCAGAACTGGAAGATCACCGCGGCGGTCCGGCCGATCGTCGTCGCCATGCCGGCGCCGGTGACGCCGAGCTGCGGGAACGGTCCCCAGCCGAAGATCAGGCAGGGATCGAGCACCAGGTTGATGCCGTTCGCGACCGCGAGCGTCTTGAGCGCGAGGATCGGATCGCCGGCGCCGCGGAAGATCGCGTTCTGCAGGAACAGCAGCGTGATGACGACGTTGCCGCCGAGCAGCCAGCGCG
>JAGQRB010000093.1 GCA_020425925.1 Planctomycetota bacterium | reverse complement strand
GCCGCCGCGCGCGGTCGCGTCGTCGCGACCGAGGCTACCGCCGCGGCCGACCGGCTTGCCGGTGATGACGCCGGGCTCCTGCCGTCGCACGATCTTCGCGTACTCATCGGCCATCCACGCCATCGTGCGGGCGTTGGTGTAGACGTCCGGCGCCGGCACGTCGCGGTCGACACCGATGACGTCGGCGATTGCCGCGATGTAGCCTCGGCTCAGACGCTCGACCTCGGCGAGCGAGAGCTCGCGCGGATCGACCTCGACGCCGCCCTTGCCGCCGCCGAACGGGATGTCGACGACCGCGCACTTGAGCGCCATCCAGAGCGCGAGCGTCTTGACCTCGGCGAGGTCGACCTGCGGGTGGAAACGGATCCCGCCCTTGAACGGCCCGCGCGAGTCGTCGTACTGCACGCGATAGCCGCGGAAGTTGCGCAGCGTGCCGTCGTCCATCCGCACCGGGATCGCGACCTCGAGCACGCGGCGCGGCAACGCCAACCGCACCAGGGTCTCGGGATCGATCCGCGCGTGCTCGGCGGCTCGACGGACGCGGGCGAGAGAACGTTCGAACAGATCGCCGTTGGCGGCGGAGGTTGGTCCGGACATCGCGTCCGGAGGATAGCGAAACTGCGCTGCGATCGCACGGCGGTCGCCGCCGCGCGGCTCGTCAGCGCACGGGTCGTCAGCGCACGATGCGCGCGGCGCGGAGGTCGACCTCGAGCGTGAGGGTGTGCATCGCGGTCGCGTAGACGCGACCGCCATCCATGTCCCAGACGCCGACCGGATCCCAAGAGCCGGCGCAGTTGCCCTCCCGGCGCTGCGCGTCGACTACGTCCTTCAGCCCGCTCTCCCAGATGCGCCACTCGCGACCGCCCATCTGGAACATCGCGGCGGTGCCGAACCACCAGTAGTACGGATCGATCGCGTCGTCGCGCCAGCGCGGCGGCCTGGCCGCGAGCAGCGCCGCGGCGGACTTCATGATCGGCTTCGATTTCGGCGTCTGGCCGAGCAGGAACCTGCCGTAGAGCCCGGCTGCGGTCATCGCCTCGCCCTGCTCGGGCGGGAACACCACGGCGTGATCGCCCGGGTGGCGCGAGCTGCGTTCGCCGGCCTTGGTGTAGCCGTGCCGCCCCGTCGGGTCGGAGACCTGATCGTACCAGACGCCGACCAGACCGAGCGCCTGCTCGTTGACCTTCAGATCGAAGCTCTTGGCCGACTCGTAGGCCATCAGCGCCCAGGTCGTGACCGAGGTGTCGTTGTCGTTGTCGCGCGGCTGGTAGCGCCACACCGAGTACGGGTTGCGGTGCGACTCGAGGTAGTTGATCGCGTTCTGCACCACCGGGCCGAGCAGCTTCTCGCCCGACAGGCCGTAGGCCTCGGAGAGCGCGAACGTCGCGATGCAGTGGCTGTAGATGAAGTCGTGAGCCACCGGCATGCCGATCAGGCCGTTGTCCTGCTGCTGATCCCGCAGCCACGCGACCGCGCCCTTGACCTGCTCGGCGTGCGGGCCGACCCGCAGCGTGCTGCCGTGGCCGAGGAACGCGAGCGTCGCGAGCGCGGTGACGCCGATGTCCTTGGTCGGATTGCCCGCACCGTCGCAGGCCGGCCCGACCGTGTCGTGCTTCATGAACTGGTCCGCATCCCACTTGCCGTCGCCGTCCTGGTGCTCAGCGAGCCACTTCAGCGCGTTGTCGACCGCGCCCTCGACGGCGCGGCGCTTCGGCGCACTCGGTTCGGCCAACGGTTCGGCGACCTCGCCGACGGTCTTGGTCTCGGTCGCCGCGGGTGCGGCCGCGGCCACGCCGGCGGTCGCCTGCACGTTGCGCAGATCGACGCTCGCGAGCACGCGCAGGCTGACCGCATCGAGCCTGAACACGACGCCGTCGTGCAGCGCGAAGATCGAGCCATTGCCGTAGACCAGGCTGCCGGCCGGCGGCGGTGGCTGCTGGGCGGGCAGGACCGCGGCAGAGAGTACCGCCGCGGTGGCGAAGGCGGACAGACGGAATCGTGCGAACGTCAATCGAGCGGGCATTGGACCTCGAGGGCTCGGACCGATGGGACCGCCGGGCAACGTCGGCCGCCGCGGCCCGGTTCAGCGCTTTTTCGGCCGGCGCATGGCGGTGGTTCAGCCGATGTGCACGACGACCCGGCGCGTGCTGCCGCGGCGGCGATGCTCCCACAGGTAGATCCCTTGCCAACGCCCGAGCGCGAGCCGGCCGCCCTGGATCGGGATCGCGAGGCTGGTCTGGGTCAGCGCCGAGCGCACGTGGGACGGCATGTCGTCGGAGCCCTCGGCGACGTGCGTCCAGAGCCGATCGCCCTCCGGCACCAGACGCCGGAAGAACGCCTCGAGATCGACACGCACGTCGGGGTCGGCATTCTCCTGGATCAGCAGGCTCGCGGAGGTGTGCTGCACGAACACCGTGCACAGACCCTCGTCGACGTCGTCGACCAACGCCGCGATCGCCGCGGTGATCTCGGTCAGGCCGGGTCCCGAGGTCGCGATCGCGAGCGTGGATATCATGCCGACCGACTCTATCGCGCGCCGATCCGCGGCCACCCGGGCTATCGTCGCGGCGATGAAGCGTTCGTCCCCGTTCGTCCTCGCAGGCGTGCTCGCAGCCCCGGTGCTCGCCCAGCAAGCACCGCCGCCGCCGGTGTCGTGGGTGCCCGCCGCCGAGCTGGCGCCGAAGCTCGGCACGGCACCGTGGCTCGAGGTCATCCGCCGGCCGTCCCTCACGGTCGGCCGCTACCGCCTGGCCGCCGGCGCCACCGACGGCCAGACGCCGCACGACCGCGACGAGGTCTACCATGTGCTCGCGGGCGAGGGCCAGTTCACGGCCGCCGGCGAGACCCGCACCGTGAAGGCCGGCGACACGGTGTTCGTCGCCGCCGCGGCCGAGCATCGCTTTCACGATGTCACCGCCGACCTCGACCTGCTCGTGCTGTTCAGCGACGCGGCGCCTGCGACCGGCGGGATGATGGCCGGTCCGCGCCCGACCGAGCAGACGCCGTATCCCGAGACCAGCGCGCGCGGCGCCGCCCGCATCTTCTACTGGTTCGGCCCCGACTCCGCCGGCCAGCTGGTGATGGACTACGGCCGCCCGCGCTGGCAGGCAGGCTACTCGAAGTTCGTCACCGAGCAGTCCGGCAAGCGCTGGCGCTTCGGCGAGAACTCCTGGACCCGGCTCGATACCAACATCCCGATCACGCTCGGCGGCCGCAGCGTCGCCCCGGGTTCGTACTACGTCGTCATGCAGCACACCGGCAGCGCTCCCGAGATCGTGCTGCTGCAGCCCGACGAGGTGCGCGCCGGCCTGCTCGACGCCTACGAAGCGCCGAAGACCAGCGGTGGGCTGGCGATCCCGCTGCAGGTTGCCGCGGCCGAGTTTCCCGCCAGCCGACTCGCGATCGAATGGGCCGTGGACCGCGAGCAGCGCGACACCGGTGAACTCCGGATCCACTTCGGTCCCCATCTGCTGACGGCGCCGCTCACGATGTCACCGGTGCGCGATCGCTCGAAGCTCGGGGCGCCGCAGCCGGCCGCCGCCGACGTCGCGAGCATCGACGCGATCGTCGACGCGCTCTACGCCGTGATCTCGGGACCGTCGGGCCAGAAGCGCGACTGGGACCGCATGCGCAGCCTGTTCCACCCGGACGCGCGGCTGATCCCGGTGCTCGAGACCCCGGGCGGCAAACGCGGCGTGCCGATGTCGGTCGAGGACTACATCGCGCGGTCGGGCCCGTTCCTCGAGCGCAACGGCTTCTTCGAGGTCGAGCTCGCCCGCAAGGTCGACGAGTTCGGCGACTTCGCACACGTCTGGTCGACCTACGAGGGCAAGCGCGACGAGAGCGACCGCAAGCCGTTCCTGCGCGGCATCAACTCGATCCAGCTGGTGCGCGAGGGCGGCAACTGGCGGCTGCTCGAGGTCCTCTGGGAGCAGGAAGCGACCGCCGGGCCGATCCCGGCGAAGTACCTGCGATGAACGGCGGCGCTCACGCCGGCGCCATCGGCTGGCGCCGCCCGTAGGTCAGCGAGCGCCAGACCCACTCGAGCGGGCCGAACCGGAAGCGCCGCAGCCACGCGACGCTGAATGCGATCTGCACGACCGACGCCGCGGCGACGACGACCATCAGCTCGGCTCGCGACAGCGTCGCGAAGCGGCCGAGGCCCCAGCCGAAGAAGAACGTCGTGCACAGCAGGGTCTGCAGCACGTAGTTGCTGAACGCCATCCGGCCGACGGCGCCGAGCGGGATCGTCAGCAGGCGCGCGACCGGCGTGCGCAGCGCGAGGACGAGCAGCGCCGCCCAGCCGAGGCCGCCGACACCGCGCAGCCAGGGATAGAGCACATCGCGCCAGGCCCGCATCGACAGCTCGCTGGGCGACCAGTTCGACGCCGCCTGCTCGCGCGCGAGCCACAGCGACACCGCCGCCGCCGCCACCCCGGCCGCGACCGCCAGCCCGTAGACCGACGTTCGCAGGCGGCCGCTGAAGAAGCCGATGCGCAGCAGTGCCATGCCGATCAGGACCATGCCGAGCACGTCCCAGACGAAGTAGTAGTAGACGTAGGCGTGCTGGAACGCGTGATTGTGCTCCCAGCGCAGCGCCGCGACGTCGAGCCAGCTGCCGCGCATCGCCGCGATCTCGGCGTCGTTCGCGTTCGGATCGTGCGGCGCGTTGCGACGCTCCCAGCGCGTCCGCGCCGATGCCAGCGCTGCGGGCACCGGTTCGGCGGCGGCCTCGAGGCGGACCGCCTCGGCCGCATCGGTCCGCAACCCGGCGGCGACCGAATGGCGCCGCAGCTCGATCGGCACGAACGCCAGCAGCGCCGCCGCTCCGAGCGCGAGCAGCGTGCGCGGCCGGAGATTGCGGAACGCGACCGCGAGCACGCCGAGCAGACCGTAGATGTAGAGGATGTCGCCGGTCCACTGCAGCAGGAACCGATGCACGATGCCGAACGGGATCAACCAGAGGCAGCGGCGCAGCAGCAGGTCGGCGGCGCCGGCCGACGCGGTCCGCGCCGCGCGCTCGCCGATCAGGACGATGCCGGCGCCGAACAGCATCGAGAACAGCGCGCGCATGCGGCCGTCGAACAGCGCGCTCTGCACGTACCAGGTCCAGAGGTCGGCGCCCGTCGTACCGCCCGCGACCGACGGATCGGTGTAGGCCGCCATCGGCAGGCCGAACTCGACGACGTTCATCACCAGGATGCCGAGCACCGCGAAGCCGCGGATCACGTCGAGCGCGACGATGCGCTCACCGGGGCGAACGGGACTGGCGGCGAGGTCGGTCAAGCGCCGGACCTACGTCGCGCGCGATCGCGGCGCGAGTGTCGAACGCACGGAATCCCGCCCGAGCGGCCCGCCGTGACGTCCCCGGCCTATCCGGGACCGCGATCGGCGGCGGTGCGCGCGAGCGCGATCATCGCGTCGCGCACCGCAGCGGTCGTGTTGCAGTGTGCGCCGAACGGCACCCAGGCGATGCGCCCGCCGGCGCGCAGGTGGCAGCCCTCGGGATCGAGCGCGATCAGCTCGGCATCGGTGGCGATGAGGCCTGCGCCGTGCCGCGCGATGTCCGCGACTGCGGCGGCGTGGTCACCGTTCATGTGCGCGAGGATCGCGCGCTCTTCGTCGCGCCACTCCGGCAGCGGCAGCAGCCACTCGTCGCGCTCGATCCAGGCGATGCGGCCGAAGCCGCCGATGTAGCGCACCCGCACCGGCCGGAGCCACCAGTACGCGAAGTCGTGGGTCGCGGCGTAGCCGCGCGACGCCGGGAAGAACGTCTCGTAGCGCGCCCGCACCTCGTCGAGCCGATCGGCAGACACGGGCGCGGCGTCGCCGACGAGCGTGCAGCGCGCCAGCGCCTGCGCCCCGTGCGCGCCACCGTCGCCCGGCTGCAGCACGGTCAGACATGCCTTCGGATCGGCGGCCATGTTGGCGGTGTGCTGCGCGATGCCGCTGACGTAGAACGCGACGTGGCCGTCATGGGTGGTCACGAACGGCGTCACCGAGCCGAACGGATAGCCCGGCAGCTCGGTCGACATCGTCGACAGCACGCCGGACTCGACCGCGCGCAACAGCGCCCGTCCCGGCGCCGCGCTCACGCCGAACGCTCCCGCAGCTTCGCCGGCAGCCAGATCAGCGCCGTCGCCCACAGCGTGCACCAGATCGTGCCCGCGACCGCGGTCAGCAGGCCCTGCAGCGCACCCCAGCCGATCTTGCTGAGGGCGCTGGCCGCGACCGGCGCGGCGCGGTTGGCGGGGTCGTCCGGGCCGCCGTAGTAGAAGCGGCCGTGGTGCCATTCGAGGAACTGCCCGGTGGTGTAGGCCACGGTGTTCGGGATACCCCAGACGATCAGGCAGAGCAAGGCGACGGTGCCGAGCAGCGCAGGCCAGCGGATGCGGCCCCAGAGCCCGCCGACGCCGATCACGAGGAACGCGAGCGGCATCGCGTAGTAGACGCCGAAGTACATCGTCGCCTCGGCGCGCGAGAACTCGAGCGCGTAGCGCACCGCGCCGATCGCGAGCCCGAGGATCGCGAGCGGCCAGAGCCGCGCGCCGAGGCTCGGCGTCGGCCTCACGGCAGCTGCAGCACCACGCCGTTCGACCAGGAGGTCGCGCCGCCGGCCGACTCGAAGCAGGCGTGCTGCAGGAAGAACGACGCGCCGGTCGGCGTCGACGGGATGTTGATCGAGAACGACAGCGTCGCCGGAGTACCGGCGCCGGTGATGCCGATCTGGGTCGCGTCGATCGCGGCGTAGAGGTTGCAGCCCGACGTGCCGAGCAGCGGGTCGACCGAGTACGGCAGCGGATTGCCGAGGAAGATCGTGTTGCTGAGGCCGAACAGCGCGACGCCGACCATACCCGGCGCGTGGTTGTCGGAGACGTGCTGGATCGTCTGCCCCGGCTGCAGCGTACCGGTGATGCTCAGCGTGACGTTGCCGCCGGTGCCAGCGCACCCCTGGCCGTACGCATTCCACGAGCCGCTCGAGGTCGACAGCGCGACCGCGACGCCGGAGACGGTGCCCGACGGGGCGGTGTTGAGGCCTTCGAGCACCGGCGCGCCACCGGCGTAGGGCACGCGGTAGACCGAGCCGCTGCCGGCGCCGACCAGCCAGTCGAGGTTGACGTCCTGCACCACCGCGTTCGGGCCGACGATCGCGCCCGGCGTCATGATGTCGGTCTGCGCCCCGGTCGAGTCGATGCGCAGCAGGCGGTTGGCCTGCAGCACGGTGCAGATCGTGTCGCCGGTCGCGATGTCGAAGATCACGTTCGAGATGTAGCCGCCGAGGCCGCCGGCGTAGAGCACCGGCGTCGCGGAGCCGAACGGGATGCGGTAGAGATCGCCCTGGTTGCCGACGACGATGTCGCCGCTGAAGGAGCTGAAGCCGCCGGCGTTGACGGTGGTGCCCCACGGCTGCGGGCCGCTCGTCAGCGGCGTGACGGTGCCGGTCGTGACATCGAGGATCTGGACCTGGTCGACGCCGGCGTCCGCGATCACGACGTTGCCGGCGAAGTCGAAGCTCATCTGGGCGGCGGTGCCGAGGTTGGTCGACAACAGCGCGTAGCTCGCCGTGCCGCTGCCGGTGATCGTCGCGCGGCCGACGAAGCCGAAGCCGCCGCCCACGAAGCTCTGCGGATTGCTCGGATCCCAGAGGATCGACTGGCTCGTGCCCGTGCCGCCGTAGCTGCCGATGTTGTAGCCGGTGGCGGTGCCGCCGGTGAGGACGCCGAACTCGGACATCGAGAAGCCGGTGACCCCGATGTCGCCGGGAGCGACCTGGGCCGCGAGCGAGGTGGCGAGCAGGAGGAGCGAGAGGTGCGAGAGGTTTGCCATGATTCGGTGCAGGCGCGTCGGAGCCGCGCAGCGCAGGGGTTGGAGCACAGCATCCTACCCTCCGCAGGCGTCGGGCGTAGACTGCCGGACCGTCCCGGCGCCGTCGCGCGCCGCCTGCTGGCAACCGAGGAGGCAACATTGGTGCAACGTATCGCTCTCGTACCCGCTGCCATCGCCGTCTGGCTGCTCGCCGCGGCACGCGTCAACGCGCAGGAGAATGCGCCGTCCGGCAGCATCCGTGTCACGCCGAGCGAGCTGACGCTGCCGATCGGCGAGAAGGCCAGACTGAGCGCCGAAGTGCTCGACGTCGGCGGTCGACCGGTCGAGGACGCGCGCGTCGTGTTCTTCTCGCGCGCGCGCCGCGCGCTGCGGATCGACGAGACCGGCGAGCTCGAGGCGCGGCAGGCCGGCAGCTTCGAGGTCGTCGTGCGCGCGCTGCTGCCGACCGGGCGCGGCCCCGAGACGACGGTGAAGGTGACGGTACCACAGCCCGAGCCGGCGGCGATCCGACTGCGCTGGCACGGGCTCGACGACGCACCGACCCGGCTCTACACCGGCACCGCCGTACGGGTGACCGGGGACGTCGTCGACGCCGACGCGGTCGCGCGCGACGACCTCGCGGTGGCGATCGCGAGCGACGCGGTCGATGTCGCCGCGATCGACGCGTTCGGCACCGTGACGGCGCTGCGGCCCGGCCGCATCACGCTGCGGGCGACCGGCGGCGGCCTCGAGCTGTCGCACGACCTCGAAATCGTCGACAACCCGGTCCGCGCGCTCGCGCTGCGCGCCAGCGCCGCCGTCGTGCGCACCGGCGACGTCGTGCAGTTCGAGACCACGCTGCGCGACGCCGCCGGTGCGACGGTCGACGGCGTGCCCGTGCTCTACAGCTTCACCGCGGCGCCCGACGACGCGCTCGGCAACGCCGCGACCGGACAGATCGAGCAGGACGGGCGCTTCGTCGCCGAACAGCCCGGCCTCTACACCGTCGTCGCGACCTGCGGCCCGGCCAGCAGCCGCGTCACGATCCGCGCCGACGAGCGCTTCGCGCAGAAGCAGAAGCTCGAGCTCGTCGGCCACGGGCCGGTGCTCGACGTGCACACCTCGGACCTCTGGGTCTGGGAGGGCAACGACGGTCGCGACTACTGCGTCACCGGCACCTGGGGCGCCAACGGCGACGCGATCTTCTGGGACGTGACCGACCCCGAACGCATCGAGCGCATCGCGACGGTCACGGTCGACGCCCGCACGGTCAACGACGTCAAGGTCAGCGAGGACGGCCGGCTCTGCGTCATCAGCCGCGAAGGTGCGAGCAACCGCAAGAACGGCATCGTCGCGTTCGACGTCAGCGATCCGCACCACCCCGAGAAGATCAGCGAGTTCGACGACGAGCTCACCGGCGGCGTGCACAACGTCTTCATCCACCAGGGCTACGTCTACGCGCTCAGCGCCGGCCGGCGCTACGACATCCTCGACGCCAGGAACCCGCGCGCGCCGGTGCGGGTCGGCAGCTTCCAGCTGTTCGAGCCCGGTGCCTCGATCCACGACGTCTGGGTCGTCGACGGCATCGCCTACTCGTCGAACTGGCAGTACGGGCTGCACCTCGTCGACGTCGGCAACGGCATCAAGGGCGGCTCGCCGAGCAACCCGGTCGAGATCGGCAGCTACGCGTATCCGAGCGGCTGGAACCACGCCGCGTTCCCCTGGCGCAGCCCGGACACCGGCAAGTTCTACGTCTTCGCCGGCGACGAGGCGTTCCCCTACGGCCTCTACACCAAGGACCACCCGACCTACGCGCGCGGCTGGATCCACATCGTCGACTTCACCGACCTCGAGCACCCGCAGGAGGTCGCGCGCTACGAGGTGCCCGAGGCCGGCACGCACAACCTGTGGATCGAGGGCAACACGATGTACGTCGCCTACTACAACGGCGGCGTGCGCGTCGTCGACGTCTCGGGCGACCTCATGGGCGACCTCTACCGCCAGGGTCGCGAGATCGGGTTCTACCTGCCGACCCACCCGAAGGGCGTGGTACCGAACGCCCCGATGGTCTGGGGACCGCAACCGCACAAGGGCCACGTGTTCTTCTCCGACTGGAACTCTGGGCTGTGGGCCGTGAAGCTCGTCGACGACGAACGGAGGCGGCGGTGACGGCGCGGGCGCGGTCGTTCGCCGCCTGGATCGCGCTGTGCGCGATCGGACCGCTGGCGGCGCAGGCGACGATCTACCGCGTCTACGTCGCCTGCGAGTCGTCGGACGAGGTCTGGCGCGTCGCGTTCGCCGGCACCGACGCCGCGGTCGAGAAGGTCATCGACGTCGGCTACCAACCGACCGAGATCGAGGGACCGCACGGTCTGACCGTGAGTCCCGACGGCGAGCACTGGTTCCTGTCGATCGCGCACGGCAAGCCGTTCGGCCGGCTCTACAAGTACCGCACCAGCGACGACGTGCTGGTCGGCGAGTGCGAGCTCGGCATGTTCCCGGCGACGATGCAGATCAGCCGCGCCACCGGCCTGCTCTACTGCGTCAACTTCAACCTGCACGGTCGCATGCTGCCGAGCTCGGTCTCGATCGTCGATCCCGACGCGATGGTCGAGGTCGGTCGCACGATGACCGGCGCGATGCCGCACGGGTCGCGGCTCAGCAAGGACGGCCGGCGGCACTACTCGTGCGCGATGATGTCGGGCGAGCTCTACGAGATCGACGCCGCGACGTTCGAGGTCACCCACCGCCTGCAGCTCGACATCGACCTGCCGAAGGACCACGCCTCCGAGGCCAAGCCGACCTGGATCCAACCGCATCCGACGAAGGCGCTGGTCTATGCCGCACAGAACGGCAAGGCCGAGATCGTCGAGGTCGACACCGACGAGTGGCTGGTGAAGCGGCGCTTCGCCTGCGGCAAGGGGCCCTACAACCTCGACATCACCGGCGACGGCACGACGCTGGTCGCGACCTACAAGAGCGAGGGTGCGATCGGCATCTGGGACCTCGGACGCGGCGCGGAGACCGCGCGGCTGAAGTCGTCGCGCGGCGTCACGCACGGCGTCGTCATCAGCCCGGACGATCGCTACG
Organism: Planctomycetota bacterium; assembly: GCA_020425925.1. Classification (GTDB taxonomy): domain Bacteria; phylum Planctomycetota; class UBA1135; order UBA1135; family UBA2386; genus JAGQRA01. Next base: position 979 of record JAGQRB010000093.1, on the reverse strand, counting down.
CATTCGTGACCGCCGAGGGAAGGAACGCCGAACCCGGTGCGCTCGACGTCGTCGATCTGCGGAAGCGCGAGAAGGTCGCGAGCGTGGCGGTCGGGCTGCAGGCCGGCGGCATCGCGTTCTTCCAGGCTGCTGCCGAACGCTGATCCGGGCACGCCTCCGGCTATCGCCACGCCGCCAGCAAGCGCCGGCACTCGGCGAGCAGCCAGGCCGAGTCGTCGAACGGCCGCGCGCTGACGTCGCACCACAGGATCCGCCCCCTGCCGTCGACCAGGAAGGAGCCGTGCAGCGCCGCGTCGTCGAACTCGTCCCAGACCCCCCAGCGCTTGAACACCTCGCCCGCCGGATCGCACAGCACGTCGAAATGCAGCGGGTCGACGCCGTTCTCGAACGCGGCCTGGCGCGCGGCGCGCACCTGTGCCGGCGTATCGGTGCCGATCGTCAGCACGTCGATGCCGGCAGCCGCGAACTCGCGGGCCTTCGGCGCCAGCTCACCGAGCTGGGCGACGCACTGCGCTCAACCGAAGCCGAGGAAGAACACGACCAGCAGCGGCTTGCCGGCACGGTCGGCGAGGCGGCAACGGCCGCCGAGCGCGCGCGGCAGATCGAAGCCCGCTGCCCGCGGCGGCTGCCAGTAGAGCGCCGCGGCCAGTTCGGGCTCGAGCCCCGGGAACGCCGCGACCGGCACCGCCTCCTGGCCGAGCAGCGGATGTCGCGGCAGCCGCGCCAGCGCCAGTTCGCGATCGGGCGAGTCGGCGAGCGCGCGTTCGAGCAGCGCGGCATAGCCCGGCACCAGGAACGGCATCGCGCCGCGCTCGGCGAGCCAGGCGTTGTGCAACGCCAACGTCGCGCCCGGATCACCGGCCGGCTGCCGGCCAGCGCGCAGCGCGCGCTCGACCGCTGCGAAACGCCGCGCGAAGGCGTTCCCCGGCGCGAGACCTTCCAGCGCCGCGAGCAGCTCGTCGGCGCGCGCCGGGTCGGG
>JAGQRB010000927.1 GCA_020425925.1 Planctomycetota bacterium | reverse complement strand
GCCGGTGAACGAGCCATCGCGCGCGCTCAAGGTCGAAGGATCGGTCGGCGCGTCGCCCCGCACCACCACCGCGTTGGCGCGACCGCCGCCGAGCGCCGTCGGTCGGCAGTCCCGGACCGCGACGTGGTCGCAGACGACGTCGACCCCTCCGCGCAGGTAGAGGCCGGCGAGCTGACCCGACGCCGGCGCGAAACCCTGCGCGTCGATCGTCAGATCGCGCAGGTGCACCCTCGCGGCACCCGCGAACAGGATGCCGACGCGATGCGCCAGCGGCGTCGCGACGTTCGGGTCGGCTGGTGCGAGCGCGATCGTCGCAGTCGCGTGCGGTTGCAGCGTCGTGATCGCCGCGCCGTCGCCCTGCAGCACGAGGTCCTTGGTGCCGAGTTGCACGATGCCTTGCTCGTCGCCGTAGGTGCCGGCGTGCACGAAGATCGTGCTGCCGGCGCTCGCGACCATGGCGGCGTGGTTGATCGTCAGGAACGGATCACCGAACGTGCCGGCACCGAGATCGCTCCCCGCCGGATCGACGTGAATCTGGGCGTGCGCGCTCGCGGCGAGCGCGAAAACGGCGAATCCGACGCTGGCGAGCGATGGGACGAGTCGGTGCGAGTCTCGTGGCATTCCTTCTCTCCGGGCCGGGCAGACGGGCCGCCGGCAGAGGGTAGCGCGCGAGCCCCCCAGAACAACGTCTGGGTGACGCTCGACCCGGACGATTCGTCGGACCGACAGGCGAGGGCATCTCGCGGCTACGTGGCCTCGTACGGAGTGCACCAACGCCCATGAAGGATCGCAATCGCGCCATCTTCCGCCTCACCGTGCTGGTCGCGGCCGCCCTCGCGCTCGTGTTCCTGAGCTGCAGGCCGGCCTGGAGCCCGGACGGCAAGCGCCTGCTGTTCCACATGTCGACCGGCCCCGAGAAGGTCGGTGTCGCGATCTACGAGCGCGACACCGGGACCGTCCGGCGACTGGCCGGAATCCCCGCCGATCAGAAGGTCGCCGCGTTGGCGTGGTCCGCGGACAGCCGGACCGCGCTCGCGCTCGCCACCGACGATCAGAAGAACGTGTTGCACGTCATCGCGATCACGGTCGACGAGGACGTCGGCATCGCCGGCCAGGAAGGGGCGCAGGCGGCAGTGCGCACCTTCGACGTGCCGGTGGCGGGCGACAGGTTCCTGACGTTCACGATCCCACCGGTCGTGGTCGGCGAGCGGCTGTTCCTCGCGACCGGCGGCATCACCCGCCTCGATCTCACGTCGGGCGAGATCGCGACGGTCGCGCCGCCCGCGGGACATCTGTTGGCGATCTCGCGCCGGGGCGACGGGCTCTGCTATCTGTCGTTGCCGGAGAAGAACGCGCAGCCCGACTGGGAGTTCGGAACGCTCGACCCGGAGACACTCGTCCGGACACCGCTCGTGACGGCGCCGAAGGACTGCGAGTGGCTGCCGATCCCGACGCCGAGTTTCACGCCGAGCCTCGATCGCATCGTCATGCCGGCGCGACGCGCCGCCGAGTCCGAGGGCAAGGCGCAGGCGTTGCTCGTGATCCGCAACGGCGAGATCGAGACCAGCCTGCCGCTCGGCGCCGATCGGCTCGTCGGCTTCAACAGCGTCGAGTGGGCACAAGACGGCGTGACGTTGCTCGCGACGGTCTGCCGGCACGACGAGGAGCACGGCACCTGGCAGTTCGCGCTGCTCGAGACGACGTTCAGCGGCAGCGTCGCGCGCGAGACCGAGATCCTGACCATCCCGGTCGGCAAGGACCAGGACGCACCGAGCTTCGCGTTCCAGATGGCACTGTCGCCCGACGGCGAGGTCGCGGCGTTCTCGACAGCGATGTTCGACCGGGTGCCACCCGAGCAGGCCGGTCTCTATCTCGTCGATCTCACCGACAAGGCGCGCAAGGTGCGCCGCGTGCCGTTCCCCGAGAAGTGACCGGGGTTCAGCCGGCAGGAACGAAGCCGTCGCGGTGGCTCTGCAGCGCTTCCTTGACGAGCTCGTCCATGCCCTCGCCGCCGGCGTCATGGAGCGCGAGCAACTCGCGCCGCATGCGTGGATCCCAGAACTTGCGCAGGTGACCGACGACGCCCGCGATCGCGTCGGCGCGCACCGGTTCGGCGCGGAAGAACGCGGCGATGTCGTTCGCCATCCTGACGAGCTTCTTGCCGTCCATGCTGCTCTGCCCCCTATTTGCCGGCCCGATCGGTCGCCGTCGTCCCGTTCGGCAGCAGCGATTCCTGCTGCCGGTCGAAGCGCTCGAAGCCCTGCTGCCAGTCCGAGCGCACGGCGCTCGCCGGCACGGGACTGACCTGCACCGCGGTGACCTTGTACTCGGGACAGTTCGTGGCCCAATCCGAGTTCTCCGTCGTGACGACGTTGGCGCCCGACTCGGGGTGGTGGAACGTGGTGTAGACGACGCCCGGCTGCATGCGTTCGGTGACCACCGCGCGCAGCATGGTCTCGCCCTTGCGGCTCGCCAGCGCGACGCTGTCACCATGCCGGATACCGCGCTGCTCGGCGTCGTGCGGATGGATCTCGAGCACATCGGCCTCGTGCCAGACCTGATTCTGGGTGCGGCGCGTCTGCGCGCCGACGTTGTACTGGCTCAGGATGCGGCCGGTCGTGAGGATCAGCGGGAACTTGCGCGACGTGCGCTCCGGTGTCGCGACGTACTCGGTGACGAAGAACCGGCCCTTGCCGCGCACGAACTCGACGCTGTGCATGTAGGGCGTGCCGGTCGGCGCCTCGTCGTTGCAAGGCCACTGCAGGCTGCCGAGCTCCTCGATCTTCTCGAACGTCACGCCGGCGAACGTCGGCGTCAGCGCCGCGATCTCGGCCATGATCTCGCGCGGGTGGGTGTAGTTCATCGGGTAGCCGAGCGCGTTGCTCAGTGCCACCGTGACCTCCCAGTCGGCCTTGCCGGCGAGCGGCGGCATGACCTTGCGGACCAGCGAGATCCGCCGCTCGGCGTTGGTGAACGTGCCGTCCTTCTCCAGGAACGAGCTGCCCGGCAGGATGACGTGCGCGTACTTCGCCGTCTCGTTCATGAAGATGTCCTGGACGATCAACAGCTCGAGCGACTTCAGCGCCGCGAGCACGCGCTGGGTGTCGGAATCGCTCTGCGCGATGTCCTCGCCCTGGACGTAGAGTGCCTTGAACGAGCCGTCGAGGGCGGCGTCGAACATGTTCGGGATCCGCAACCCCGGCTCCGGATCGATCGGCACCCCCCAGTTGCCCTCGAACAGCGCGCGCACGCCGGCGTCGCTGACGTGGCGGTAGCCCGGCAGCTCGTGCGGGAAGCTGCCCATGTCACAGCTGCCCTGCACGTTGTTCTGGCCGCGCAGCGGATTCACACCGACACCGGCGCGGCCGATGTTGCCGGTCACCATCGCGAGGTTCGCGATGGTCATCACGGCGGTGCTGCCCTGGCTGTGCTCGGTGACGCCGAGGCCGTAGTAGATCGCACCGTTCGGCGCACTCGCGAACAGTCGCGCCGCGCCGCGGACCTGATCGGCCGGCACGCCGGTCTCGGCCTCGAGCGTCTCGGGCGAGTTCTTCGCGTCGCCGATGAACGCCTTCCACTTCTCGTATTCCTGCAGGTCGCAGCGTTCTCGGATGTAGTCCTCGCGGGCGAGGCCTTCGGTGACGACGACGTGCGCCAGCGCGTTCATCACCGCGACATTGGTGCCGGGGCGGAGCTGCAGGTGGTAGTCGGCCTCGACGTGCGGCGTGCGCACGAGGTCGATTCGGCGCGGGTCGATGACGATCAGACCGGCGGCGCGCTCACCGTTCGATCGGCGCAGCCGCTGCTTCATCCGCGACGCGAACACCGGATGGCCGTCGGTCGGATTGGCGCCGATCACGATCACGCAATCGGTGTGCTCGACGCTGTCGAAGTCCTGCGTACCGGCCGACTCGCCGAGCGTCGACTTCAGGCCGTAGCCGGTCGGCGAATGGCAGACGCGGGCGCAGGTGTCGACGTTGTTGTTGCCGAACGCCGCGCGCACCAGCTTCTGCACCAGGAAGGTCTCCTCGTTGGTGCAGCGCGAGCTCGTGATGCCACCGACCGAGCCGCGGCCGTACTTGGCCTGGATACGCCGGATCTCGCTGGCGGTGTGGGCGATCGCCTCCTCCCACGACACCTCGCGCCACGGATCGGTGATCGCGTTGCGGATCATCGGCCGCTCGACGCGATCGGGATGCGTCGCATAGCCCCACGCGAAGCGCCCCTTGACGCACGAGTGGCCGTGGTTGGCCTTGCCGTCCTTGTGCGGCACCATGCGCACGACCTCGTTGCCCTTCATCTCGGCGCGGAACGAACAGCCGACGCCGCAGTAGGCGCACGTGGTCGTGACCGCGCGATCGGGCTGGCCGGCCGCGGTGATCGAGTCCTCCATCAGGGTCGCAGTCGGGCAGGCCTGCACACAGGCACCGCACGACACGCACTCCGAGCTCAGGAAGTCGGTCGGCCCGGCGGCGACCTTCGACTCGAAGCCGCGGCCCTCGACGGTCAGCGCGAATGTGCCCTGGATCTCGTCACAGGCGCGCACGCAGCGGTAACATACGATGCACTTGCTCGGATCGAAGGTGAAGTACGGGTTGCTCTGGTCCTTCGCGGCGGCGAGGTGGTTGTCGCCGTCGTAGCCGTAGCGCACCTCGCGCAGTCCGACGACGCCGGCCATGTCCTGCAGCTCGCAGTTGCCGTTCGCCGAGCAGGTCAGGCAGTCGAGCGGGTGATCGCTGATGTAGAGCTCCATCACGCCGCGACGCAGCTCGGCGAGTTTCGGACTCTGGGTCCTGACCTTCAGGCCCTCCTCGCACGGCGTCGTGCACGACGCGGGATAGCCGCGACGGCCCTCGACCTCGACGACGCAGAGTCGGCAGCTGCCGAACGCCTCGAGCGTGTCGGTCGCGCAGAGCTTCGGCACCTTGACGCCCGCCTGCACCGCCGCGCGCATGATCGACGTGCCCGCCGGCACCGCGACCGCCTTGCCGTCGATGTGGACCGTCACCGTGGCCGCGCCGGCCTGCGGCGGCGTGCCGTGATCGAGAACCTTGTTGGAGTACATTGGCAACCGGCCCGGGCGGATGGCTCCGGGAACCCCTACAGTGCACTCACGCCGGCCGGTGCCGTCAAGTCGCGCTCGCGAACGAAGGGCTGATGATCCGTATCACCGCAGTCGTCGCCGCCCTGCTGCTGACGGCGGGATCGAGTCCGGGGCAGACGCAGCCGTCGCCTGCGACACCGACCGGCACACCGCCGCCGCGCATCGGTCTCGTGCTCAGCGGCGGTGGCGCCCGCGGCGCGGCGCACGCCGGCGTGCTCAAGGTCCTCGAGCGGCTGCAGATCCCGGTGCACTGCGTCGTCGGCACCAGCATGGGATCGATCGTCGGCGGCCTCTACGCCTACGGCTACTCGCCGGCCGAACTCGAGCGGCTGCTGACCCGCGAGGGCTCGCCGCGCGACTGGGCCTACCTGCTCGCCGACGGCGACGGCCGGCGTGCGCTCGCGTTCCGCCGCAAGGAGGAGACGCGGTTCATCACCGGCCGGAACCGCTTCGGGGTGAAGGGTCTCACGATCGGGTTGCCGAAGGGCTGGATCCAGGGTCAGAACCTCGAGACCGAGCTCACGTTCCTGACCAGCGAAGCGCACGACCTCGCGAGCTTCGACGACCTCCGCCTGCCGTTCCGTTGCGTCGCGGTCGACCTCGGCACCGGCCATCAGGTCGTTCTCGACAGCGGCAACCTCGCGCTCGCGATGCGGGCCAGCATGTCGGTGCCGGGCGTGTTCGCCCCGGCCGTGATCGACGGCCGCGAGCTGCTCGACGGCGGCCTCACCGACAACGTGCCGATCGAGGTCGCGCGCCTGCTCGGCTGCGACGCCGTGATCGCGGTCGACATCGGCACGCCGCCGGCCGATGTCGAGGAGGTTCGCGACCTGCTCGACGTCACCACCCAGATGTTCGCGATCCTCACCCAGCAGAACGTCGACCGCAGCATCGACAGCCTCGAGCCGGGCGACCTGCTGCTCCATCCCGACCTCGGCGACATCAAGTCGACCGAGTTCGAGCGTGCCCGCGAGCTCATCGCCCTCGGCGAGCAGGCCGCCGAGGCGGCGGCCGACGAACTCCGCCGGTTCGGTGTCGACGACGCGACCTGGGCGGAGTTCCTGGCGCGCCAGCGCCGCCCCCGCCACCCGCTGCCGACGATCCGCTCGATCCGCATCGACAACCACAGCAGCCTCTCCGATCTCGTGCTGCAGTCGCGCCTCGGCGTCGAACCGGGGAAGCCCGTCGACGAGGCCCGCCTCCGCCAGGGCCTCGCCGAGGTCTACGGCACCGATGGTCTGCAGCGCGTCGGTTTCGCCCTCGTCGCGCGCGACGGCGACACCGCGGATCTCGAGGTGCACGCCGAGGACAGGAGCTGGGGTGTCGACACGCTCGCGATCGGCCTGCGGCTCGAGTCGAACTTCGAGGACGCGTCGAGCTACGAGATCGGCGCGCTCTACACCGCGAAGCACCTGAACGCACTCGGCGCCGAGCTCCGCACCCAGGTCGGCATCGGCAACGACTCGCAGGCGACCATGGAGTTCTTCCAGCCGCTGGTCCCCGACGGCTCGCTGTTCGTCGCCCCGACGATCGGCGCGACCAAGGCGTCGCGCGACGCCTACGACGGCAATCGGAAGATCGCCGAGACCGAGATCAACATCCTCGCCGGCGGCATCGACGCCGGCATGCAGTTCGGGCCCTGCACCGAGCTGCGCGTCGGCTGGCTCCGCACCCACGGGCGGCTCGACGTCGGCCTCAACGTCGCCGGCCAGAGCATTCCCGCGATCGATGTCGACGACGGCCTGCTGCGGGCCCAGTTCGTCGCCGACACGCTCGACGACGGGCTGCTGCCGGCAAGAGGCTTCCGTACCACCTGGCAGCTCGATGTCGGCATCGAGGAGCTCGGCGGCGACGCCGACTACCAGTCGCTCGCGATCACCCACCTGCACGCCGTCAGCTGGGACGGGCTGACGCTGACCGGAATCGCGTTCTACGACACCGTGCTGAGCGCGATGCGACCGGCCTACACGACGCCGGCGCTCGGCGGCTTCCTCGCGCTGTCGGGGCTGCCAGAGAACTCGATCGCCGGCCAGCACGCTGCACTCGGCACCTTGATGGTGCGCCAGCGTCTGATCGACAGCTTCGCGCCGCTGTTCGTCGGCGGCTCGATCGAGGTCGGCAACGTCTGGGACCGGCGCAGCGACCAACTGCGCGACTTCCGGGTCGGCGGCAGCGCCTTCGTCGCGATGGACCTGCAGGTGGCGCCGCTGCACATCGGCATCGGCGCGACCGAGGGCGGGGCGCTCAGCGGTTTCCTGTTCCTCGGGCCAGTACGGTGAGGGGGCCAGTACGGTGAAGGGGCCAGTACGGTGAGGGCGCCGGCAGGCCACCCGAAAAAGCGCCCGCCGGCGCGAAAGGGCAGCGCCGGCTCGCGACTGCGGGGACGTGGTCCCGGAACAGACGCTCGAGGGCGAGCGCCGCCGGGGCGACCTGCCCCCCCACGGCCGTTACGATCCCATCATCCCCGCCATGCTGCCAACTCCCAGCCGCCTGCCGATCGGGTTCGACGAGTGGTTCGAAGCCCAGCCCCCGGCGGGTCAGAATGCCATCCTGAAGTGGATCGGCTACCGACTCGCTCCACTACGGGTCTCCTACCGCCGAGCGTTCGCTTCGGAGCAGGACCTCGAGGACATTCTGCAGACGGTCGCGCTCCTGCTCTGCAAGGGGTTCACCCTGGAAGCCGACCATTGGCGCGAGGCGCTCGCGGCTTTTGCCAGACGAGCCGGGGAGAACTGGTGCCGCAAGGCCGTTCGGCGGCTCCGGGTCCGTTCGTTCGATCACGCCGCGGACGACCCGGCACCGGAGGGACAGCTGCCCGACCACCGGGCGGACGGGTCGGCTGCCGAACTCCGGGAGTTCGCCGAGCTCTTCGAAACCGTCCTGAAACACATGTCGCCGCGACACCGCAGCGTCATGTTCCTGCGATCGCGCCGCAAGGACGCCGGCTGGATCGCCGACGCCTACGGGCAGCCGCGGGACCGCATCAACAGCAATTGGTTCCACCGCGCGAACCTCGAGTTCGAGGCCCGGTGGAAACAGATCCACGGGATCCGCTCGTGGCTGCACTGGTTCCCGAACGGCCTCGGCCGCAAGACCCGCAAGGACACCGACTCCGGCCGCCAGCTCGGCGCCGAGCAGTGAGGCAGGTTCCATCATGACCCGACAGAGTCCTTCTGCGCCCGACGGCGCAAACTTCGAGGACGCGTTCGAACGTCGCCTCGAGTCCCTCGCTTCGACGGAGCTCCCCGACGCCGAACTCGCGGCGCTCCCACCCGCGGCTCGACAGGCGCTCCTGAACGACGAGCTCACCGCGCTTGGCGTCACCGACACTGTACTTACCCGGATCGCGACGCGGACCCGCAGTGAGATGCGAGCACTGCGTGCGAGCCGGCGGCTCGGCGCGCAGATGCTGGGGTTGTTGCAGGACGTCGCCGCGGACGCGCTGGCCTGGTGCGACCAGCTGTTCGCGCAGCTCCGACCGCGACACGTAGCGGTATGGCACGATGACGCCGCGGTCGCGATCGTCGTCGAACACGGCGACGAAGCGGAGCAGACGTTCCACGGCTCCCTGCTCGTGCCGCCCTGCCGCACGCGCCAGGGCACCCTCCGCGTCGACCTCCAGGCGCCGATCGCGAACCTCAGCGGCTGGCAGCGGGCGCGCGCGATGGTCTTCCTCGGCGCCTCCGACGAGCCCGCCGAGTGGCGAGCGAGCTACATCGCCGAACCGGAACTCGCCGAGGCGACCGGCAGCAACGCGCGCTTGACCTTCGACTTCCCGCTCACGGGCAAGGCCGAAGGTGCGACCGAAGAGCCCTCCTACGTGATCGCCCCGGGAGCGATCCGACAGATCCGGGTCTTCGTGCTGCCGGATTGACGCGGCCGATCCCACGATGGGGTCATGGTGCCCTCGCCCGACGAGATGCCGGCTGCGGAGATCGAGCTCGGGTTCGATCCCAATGCGTCCGCCGCCGTCCGGATCGCGACCGCGGCGATGCTGCAGCCGATTCCCGGGGTCGGCCTGGGGGCGGGTGACGGCTTCCTCACCGCGTTGCGGACGCTCGGCGGCGAGCCGGCAAGCGAGTCCGCCGAGCAGGAGGATCGCCGCTTCCTCCGGCTCGGGGAAGCGCTGTTCGACCTGCTGACCGCGGAAACCCGCAGCGCGATCCGCCGGGCCCTCGGGCGGGTCGACGCGCACGGGCCGCTGCGGCTGGTCGTGGCTGACGAGGACGGCGCACGTTCGGACGGGCCGGGCAGGCTGCCGTGGGAGTTCCTCACCGCCGATGGCCAGTCCCTCGTCGGCCGTGGTGCGGTCGAGGTCCTGCGATCGACCGGCGCCCGACGCCGCCGTTCCGTGCCGCTGCTGCCGGTGCAGATGCTGATCGTCGTCGGCGACCACCGCCAGTTCGGTGAACGCGTGGAGAGGCACATCCAGCAGGCGATCCGCGCCATCCAGGATGCGGTCACCGGCTTCGCCAGCATCCACGTCGTAGGCCAGATGAAGGTCGAGCTCGACCGCGTGCAGCAGCTCCCGTGCGTGAACGCAACCGAGCTCCAGCAGATCCTGTCCGAGCCGAGGTGGTCGATCGTGCACTTCATCGGCCACTCCGAGATCGAGTGGCCGCCGGCGGACGAAGCAGGCAGCGCGATTCCCGGGGCGCACGGTATCAGGGTGCTCACCGCGAACGCGACCGACGCGGAGCCGCTGTCTGCGACCCGTATCGCGCAGGCGCTCGCGGTCGCCCGCACGGCGCGGCTGGTGGTGACCGACTGCTGCCTCGCGAATCGCGAGTTCGCGGTCGCGCTGAGCGCGACCGTCGACCACTTCCTCGGCATGAACGCGATGGTGCCGGTCGAGTTCACCATGGTCTGGGCGCCCGCGTTCTATCGCGAGCTCGCCAGGCACGAATCCGTGCCGGCGGCCCTGGCCGCCGCGCGTCACGCGATCGCACGACCACATCCGAACCACGAGATCGGCGATCGCTTCGTCCGGCTCGCGGCGGTGCCGTGCCACTGGCGCGCGAGCTCGAGCGACCACCCGTTCGGCAACGCGCTCGAGGCCCGCATCGCGCGCTATCGGCGGGCGGTGGTCGAGCGCTACAACCGCCGCCAGAACCCGATCCTGGGCAGCAAACCGGGATACAAGGAGCACGAGATCCCGCACGTGCCGCTGCGCTTCGTCACGGGTCCCCGCGATCCCGGAACGAAAGCCGCCGACCTCATCGAACGCGGTGGCGCCTGGATGCTGCTCGGCGACCCGGGCACCGGCAAGACGTCGACACTGCGTCGCCTGGCCTACGAGTTTGCCGACGGGACCACGAGTGACGCCGGGCCGACGGTGATCCCCGTGCTGGTCACGCTGCCCGATCTGCTCGCCGACTCGCCGGAGGCGGATCTCCGGACCATGCTGCGCCGCGCCATGCGGATCGACGAGCTGGACGAACGGGAGCAGCGTGCGATCGCGGAGGACCTGGAGCAGGACGTGCCGGGGCATCGCCTGCTGTTCCTGCTCGACGGACTCGACGAGGCCGATCCCGAGCATGGCCGGCGACTCGTCGTCGACCTCCGCAAGAAGCGGCGGGACGCAGTCGTCCTCGTCGCGTCGCGCCAGCACGGTCGCCTGCGCCTCGAGGACGAAGACAGCGAGGCTCATTTCGGGCTCGCTCGCGTTGCCGCGCTGTCCGTTGACGAGCAACTCACCATGCTGAGCGGCTACCTCGACGTCCTGCAGCCCGCGGGACACGATGCCGCTGCTCTGCTCGAGAAGCTGCACGAGGCGCTGCCCGACCTGGCTTCGACGCCGCTGTTCCTCGCACTCGCGGCGGTGCTCCGCGATCAGATCTACGAGATCAAGGGCCGCCGCGCGCTGCTGCTGCGCGCGATCGACGTCCTGTTGCGAGAACCTCACCGCGGACGCGGCAGCGACCTGCCGGCGAGCGCGGACAAGCTGCTGCAGGTGATCGCGTCGAACCTCACGGCGATCGGGCAGCGCCAGAGCACGCACGGCGACCTGCGCACGTTCCTGCACGGTGGAGGGGTTCGCCACGGCCGCGCTGGCAGCGAGGCCAGCCTGCGGCTGAGCAAGTGGCTCGACAACAACTCGGGAATCGCGATCCGAACCGAACTCGGTCCGTGGCGACAGGACGCCGATCGGTTCCTCGCTGACATCGAGAATCGCGGGGTGCTGGTGCGCGAAGGCACCGTCGGCGACCTGGGAGCTCGCTGGCAGTTCTGGCACAAGAGCTTCCAGGAGGTGCTCACCAGTGCCGTGCTCGAACGCATGGACGCCGCGATGATCGAAGGCCTGTTCGGTTTGATCGCCGAGCTGGTCGCCGACCCCCTGCATCGTGTCGCGACCATCGCGTCCTGGACCGAGCCGCTGGCGTTCTGGGTCGCCACCCCCACCGCCGAGACCGATCGCCATGCTCGCGTGGAGCAGCTGCTCGCACTGCACTCCGGCCTGGCGCTCCGCGCCGCGACCTATGCCGACATCTCCGACCCGACGCTGCTGCAGCGCCTCGTCGACGCGGCCGAATCCGGCTCGGGAGACCTGCTCGAGGTACTCGATCGTCTGACCGACGACAATCTCTGCAAGGTCAGGGTGCTCGAGGCTCGACTGCAGCAGAACCGCGGACCGGCCCACCTCTTCGATACCGACGAAGCCCTGCAGCGACTCGCGGAACGCGACTCGTGCCGCACCCGCACCGGCGTGTTCCCGGCGACCGAGGCTGCCGATATCGCGCTCGAGGCCAGCGATCGCGGCCTCCGCAGCCGAGGCCGACTGCAGCCCGATCGGTGGCACGACGTCGCCGGCGCCGCCTCGCGACTCTGGCTGCATGTCCCGGCCGATCCGGCGGCGAAGGTCGGCAGGTCGTTCTGGATCACGGCGACGCCGATCACGCTCGAGCTGTTCCGGTCGTTCGACCCGCAACACGAGCAGCGTTGGTCCGATCCAGCACACCCGGCAACCGTGACCTGGAAGGAAGCGACCGTTTTCGCGCGGTGGCTCCACTGCCAGCAGGAGGCGTTGCTGCGCGAGCTCGGCGAGCTGCATCTGCCACCCGGAGGCTGCACGATCCGCCTGCCGACCGCCGCGGAGTGGCGCCACGCCGCCGGCGCCGGCGTCGTGGCCGGACCCTATCCACGCGGCGTCGACCTGCACAATCTCGGCGGCTACGCCGTCTTCGATCGCCCCCTGGATCAGGGGCCCGAGCCGGTTGCCGGGCGCAAGCCGAACGACTTCGGTCTCTACGACACACTCGGCAACGTCTACGAGTGGCTCGCCGATCGCGGCAGCGATCGGCGCTGTTCCGCCGTCGGCGGCGCGTTCTTCTGCAACGCGACGCACTGCCACCTCGATTCGCTGCAACGACTCGAGGACGACCGCGACCTGATGGGCGCGGTCGGATTCCGGATCGTCATCGCCGGACCCGACGGCCGCTGAATCCGTCCCGGTTCCCGGGATCGTCCACCGTCAGAAGCGGACGCCGCCGCTCACCAGGATACCGGCGAAATCGTGATCGATGCCGGGCAACGAAGAGCTGCCGCTCTGCGCATCGGCTTCGTCGAAGCGGATTCGCCGATCCAGGTAGGACACCCCGAGCACGACGTGTCCGATCTCGAAGCGGGTCCCCACTTCGGCGATGACGTGGTACGACCGGCCATCGAACCTGCCCGAGACGCCGTCCACCTCGACGGTCGCCGCCCCGAGCCCACAGCCCGCCGAGCCGAAGACCGACCAGGCGAACTCGTCGTCGTAGAGCAATCGGATCTCGGGCTCGATCTCCAGCCGGCCGCCGATCGACGACCAGCGGGTGTCGGAAGCCGCCGAGCCGGTCGGTTCGTCGAAGTCGACCGCCTGGTAGACCCCGCCAAGTCGGATCGGCATGGTCAGCACGTCGCCGCCGCCGGCGTTGAAGTAGAGATAACCGAAGGCGTCGAAGAGCCGGGCCTCCGTCCCCTGGCTGCCGAACAGCCGGTCGTCGGTGGTCTGACCGAACGCGTCGAGGCCGAATCCGAGGAACGACTCGCCGCCGCGACCCTCGAGGCGCGCGCGCACGGCGCTGGCGTCGGTCTCGCCTTCGCGACTGCCCCGCCGGGTTTCGTGTCGCACGTCACCTGCCGCCCAGCCGCCGAGGAACGTCACATGCGGGTGGCCGCGGGGCGGTGTGTCGCTCGCATGTTCATCGGGCGTGATCCGGCAGCCGGCCAGCAGGCCGAGGACCACCGACGCGAGGACACGCGGACTCACGGCCTGCCCTCCGCGGCGGTCTTCGCGAGCGCGAAGGGTGCGGCCGGGACCTCGAAACGCACGGATCGAATCGGCACGTTCTCGATCGAGAGATTGAACCGGATGACCGCAGACCGGATCCGCGCGAGGTCGCGGCAGGCCACGTCGTCGACTTCGATCTTCACGAGCCCCGAGCGATCGAGCACGGCGTACCCCACGGGCGCGTTGTTGCCACCGAGCGTCGGCTCGTCGACCGACCAGCGGACGCTCAGGCTCTCGACGATGTCCTGTCCTCGTTCGATCGTCTCGGTGGGAACCAGACCCAGCGGGATGCCGCGCGGGACGATGTCGCAGCCGGGACGCTTCTCCGCGGCGAAACGCGAAACGGTGACGGGGCGCTCACGTGCGAGCAGGCCGCGCCAGCGGCGCGGGTGTCGGTTGGTTCGCACATACTCCTGCCAGATCTCCTCGACCTCGACGATGCGAGCCTGGAGTTCGACGAGTACCCGAGGACCGGTTCGCAGGGCCTCGACCTGGTCGACCCGCAGGGCGCGACCCTGACGTTCGGTGTGTTTGGGGCCATGTTCCCAGTCGTAGTCGACGATCGGGGAACCCTCGGGCACGGCGCAGGCCGCCGCCAGCGCACCACATGCGAGCAACCCGAGCACCCGGGTCAGACGATCGAATCGATCCGTGTTCATCACATCCCTCCAGCGAGCACGACCGCGATCCATCCCACGATCAGGATCGCGACCAGCAACAACACGATCCACCAGGACCGCAGCACGCGCGACCTGCTCCGAGTCTTGCTCGGCTCGAGCGGCGCGAGCGGAAGCGCGGTCGGCAGAACGGGCGGCGCCTTGCGTATCGGTGCCGCAAGCGCCAACAGGCGTCGCGCCGCGCGAATCCGGATCCCTTCCCCCGGCGTCTCCGCTCCGATCACTTCGCGCAGCAGACGCAACGTCGGATCGTTCGGGCGCGGGCGCAGCCCGGCAGCCAGCCATTCGACCACCGCCAACACGTCCGGCCCGGGGCAGACGTCGAGCCAGCCCCCGAGCCGCGACCAGATCGCTTTCGCATCCGACGGCCGCAGACCGTCGAGGGTCCGGCGCACGGCGACCGAGCGCTCGTGCCCATCGCAATCGGCGCACAGGAGTCGGTCGAGGACCGTGGGCCGTCGCACGCCGAGTTCGGTGTCGTACCGGTCGTACCAGGCGGCGATCGCCCGCTCGTCGGCGGTGGCAACGAATCCGACGAGCAGGTCGAGACGCGACTCGAAGAACACAGCGTCGTTGCCGGCGACCTGTCGGCGAATCGAGGCCACGGCCTGCCGCAGCCCGGTGCTCTCGCGCCGCCACGCGAAACCCTCGACGAGGCCGAGCACGCGGTCCGACACATTGCCGCCGCTCCGGACCACCCACTCGAGGCGGGCCGGGAGCGCCTCGTCGGGCTGCACCAGGGCACTCTCGACCAACGACTCGACGGAGACCGGAAACGGGCTGGCCCGGTCGGTCGCCCCACACGCTGCGACCACGGTCGCTACGGCCGCGACGGAACGGCAGGGCTCCTCCGCCAGCAGTACGGGCACGACCGGTTCGAGCAGTTGCCCGAGCAAGTCGCGCCGCGCGGCGGATTCCAAGGCGCGGGGAACCAGTGCGAGCACGTCCTCGCGGTGGGCACCGTCGGCGAGCAGGGCGCGCGCCAGCAGCCGGCTCGCGACCGGCATCATCGCCCCGGCCGCACCCGCCCGCTTCACCAGCACCCGAACGTGCTCGAGCATGCGAACGAAGTCCCCGCCGTCCTCGGCTTCGGCGACGCCGCGCCACGTCGAGAGGAACTCGGTCAGCTCGGCCTCGGGGGCGTGCGTCGGCCAGTTGCGCTCGATGATCTCGGCCGCATCGGCGGCGAACCTCGCAGGGCAACCGAGCAACCAGATCACCTCTTCGACCAACGCCGACGTCCGGCGCGCGGCTACCGGCGCAGCATCGGTGCCGAGCAGCTGCGCGCGGTGCGCATCGACGCTGAAGTCGCGCGTCGCGAGCGTGAAGCTCCGCCGTCGTTCGAGTGGCATCAGGCCGATCGCGACCTCGGCGGCCCGCTCGGCGAACTCCGGCACGACGACACAGCGCGCTTCGGCTCCGGTCAGCAGCGCCGCGAGGAACGGTGCGAGGATGCGCGCCTCGCCGTCCGTGAGTGGCAGGGCATGCAACCGCTCCACCCGCGGCGGCGGCCGCAACGCGAGGTCGAACGCGAGAGCGGCATGGTCGGGCAAGCGGTCGTCGCACTTCTCGACTACCTCGGCGAGGATCGCGAACGGGTCGCACGCGATGCCATCGTAGTCCTCGGGCGTCACCAGGAAGACGTGGCTCACGACCCGGGCTTGCCGCAGGTTCGGGGCGCTGTCGGTGTGGGAGACCAACACCGCGATCCAGCGCGTCAGCCGGACCAACGTGATCGCCCGGCCCTGGAGCAGCGGCCCCTTCTTCTGATCGGCATACTCGGTCAGCGTGGAGCGGTCGGCCTCTCGCAGCGTGACCGAGCTACCCACCAGTCGGAACCCGAGATCCTCGGGACAGCCGAATACGGCGTGCTCGACCCGGCCGGCAGTCGCGTGACCGTCGATCGGGCTCACCGCAGCTCCTTGGCGTAGAACGCGTCGATTCCGATCGCGACGGGTTCGGTCTGCGGCGCGACGGTCTGACCGCCGCGCTGCACTGCGAGGAACCTCACGGTCACCTTGTCGTGCTCGCCCTCGTGACGAAGCGCGAGCTCGCGGTACGGCAGCAGCGGCAGCTTGAACCGACCCTGCTCGACCGGAAGCTCGACGGTGTGTTCCGTTCCGCCGACGCCGACGGCAACGCGGATCGAACTCGCGTCGTCGACCTCTCGTGTGCGCGTGTTGAACGGCTCACCATAGATCTCGACCGACCCCGAGCCCCAACTGCGGGCTCGGTACGAGCAGCGTTCGAGGGTGACCGTCACCGTGCCGGTGAGCACGCCGAAAGCCGCACTGGCCGCTGCGCACTGGACCCGCGCGGACTTCGCGGTCTCGACGTGCTTGCTCGGCGCCGGCGACGCCGGGCCCTGGCAGGCCGCGGCCAGCCACAGGACCGAGAACCAGCACCCGGCCGGCAATCTGGCGCTCATTGCAACTCCTGGGGAACGGCGGGGTACACGATCCGGAAAGCGACGAGGCCCGGCGCGAGTTCGTTCGGCTCCAGGCGCCGAAGACCAGGAGCAACGCCTGCGCGCGGCGCGAAGCAGTTGCCCGGATCGGCGACCCACTGGTTCCATGCGCCGCGCACGTCGGACCACGGTCCGGACGCCGCCGCCATCGCGGCGAGCTGCGCCGCGGTCGGCAGCATGCCGCCGGCCGCTCTGGCGTAGGCGACCGCGGCCACCTTGCGCATGCCTCGCGCGGTTTCGCGCCCGGGCAGGCCCGCGAAGTCATCGCGCAACGCCGGATGGAGCGTCGCGACCCAGGCCTCGTAGTCATCGCGCCGAACGAGATCGATGGCAGCGTAGAACGGCACCCGCCCGGGGACGAGGGCACAGCCGGAGAGCCGCTCGACGTGACGTTCGACCGCCTCACGCTGTCGGCCGACCGGCAACAGACCGAGCAGTTCGCGGGCATCGTCGACGCGCCCGCTGGTCAGCGCCGAACGGATCTCGTCCAGGGCCAGGTCCGCCATCCAGCCGCGAACCGACTCGGTCGTCGACAGCTCGATCACCGCCAACCTCGCCGCGAACGCGGCGAGGAGCCGCAGGAAGTCGAGGCCGCGCCCATCGCGTTCGATGAACGCGTGCAGAGCCTTCTGCCGCCGCTCACGCTGATTCGGCGCGACGAGGACCGCGTCACGGAAGCGACCGTAGGCGCGTTCGACATCGGCATTCGCGAGCCCCGCAACCCCGTCGCTCTCGAGCACCGGGCCGAGCCGATCGCGAATCGCGATGTCGAGCGGCCCGTGAATCCCCTCGCGCAGGAGTCCGCAGAGCGCATCGGCGAGCGCGGCGTCGTCGGCGGCCGCAGCTGCCAACGCCTGCATCGCGGTGACGCGGCGCTGCGACGCGATCTCGCCGTCGTCGCACCCGACGGCGCGCTGCAAGCGTTCGGCCGCCGCCCGGCAATCGCCGCGCCGCAGCATGGTCTCGGCCTCGCTCTCGAGACCGACCGCGGCGGCAGAGCGGACGGCCGCGGCCAGCTCGGCGTCGCGGCGAGCCAGGTCCGGGGCGATTGCGAGCATCCGCTCGCGCAATCCCGGATCGCGGCCGAAACGCCCGAGCACTGCCCGCAATGCGGCCACCCGCGCCGCCCCCGCGTTCGGATCGAGCCGACACGCAGTTGCGAGCGCGCCGTCGAGTCCCGCCGTATCGCTTCCCGTCGCGAGCTGCGCGACCGCCTGCTCCCACACCAGGCTCGCGACCGCAGGTTGGTCAGCCGGCGCGAAGCAGAAGCCCGGATCGTCGGGCCTGAACCCGATGCAGCGCCGCAGGCATGCAACACCTCCGGCCGGCGTCAGCGTGTTGCGCGACCGCACGAGCACGCCGGTGAACGTGCGCAACCTCGCCACCGCCATCGGACCGAGCGCGGCGGGCAGGTGCAAGGTCCCTTCGCTCCGCGACAGGACCCAGACGAGATCATCGATCGCGGCGATCAGCGCAGGCGGCTTCGACGGGACCGGCGACGCGGTGCGCAGCATGATGACGACGCGCAGCGCGCGTTCGCCCGGCGTCTTCGCATTCGCGAGGTCCAGTCGCTTGCCCGCCTGCTCGAACAGCCGCGCCGGCAGCACATGGGCTTTCCGCACCGTCGCCGCGATCAGCTCCCGACGGCGCTCTTCCGGCGCGGCGGCGAGAGCCTCTTCGTAGGAGTCGACGTCGAGTTCCGCGCTCGGCGAGACCGGTGACAACGCCCGCTCGACGATTTCGACGAGAGCGGCCTGCTGCTCGGACCTGGCCCGCTCGCGCAGCTTGGCATCGAGCGCGGGGTCGGGATGTCTCGCCTGCACGAGCTCGGCGAAGAAGAGATAGCGCTCCCAGCCGCGCCGGCGCTCCGCGGGCGTGGCCGCACGCAGCAGATCCTGGTAGCGCTCGGCGTGCCGTTCACGAGCCGCGGCATCGCGCGCACCGAACAGTATCGCGGCATCCGCGTCGTCGAGCGAGGCGACGGTCTTCGCATCCGTCGAGACCGCCGCGCGCGCAAGCGCGCCGCGCGCGAACAGCTCGAGCAACGTGCGGTCCTTCGCCGACCGGAACACGTCGGCAACGGCGAGATCGAAGACCTCGCGGTCGCGCACCGCGAGCACGGGGCGGAGCCAGCGGTGCCCGACGAGGCCCGCGAGGCGCTCGGCAACCGCCGCATCCGGCCGGACGCGATAGGACTCGAGCAGCTTCGGCACGAGCTCGTCGCAGATGCGTCCACCGACGGCGATGCTCAGCTGCTTCGCGAAGACACCCGGAACGTCGCAGAGCGCGTCACAAGCCGCCGCCAAGCCGGCTCCGTCGAGAGCCGAGATCTGCGCCACGGCCGTTGCCGACAACCGTCCGACCAGCTCGCTGGGCACGAAGCAGATCAGCCGCCGGGCGCGTGCCTCGAGCTCGACGATCAGCTTGCGCGCTTCGCGCCAACGTGCGGCCTCGCCGACCGCGCCGACCGCGAGCGCAGCAAAGGCCGCCTTCGCGACCGCGGGCGGGAGCGGCTCGGCATCGAGCGCGAGCAGGGCATCGAGTCGGACAGCGGCCTCGGTGGCACCGCGCGACCCGCTCACCGCGGCCGACAACAGCCGAGCGCGCTCGACGCGGACACGCTGCCGCGCCCACGAGTCGAGGAACGGCGCGAACCGGGGCGACGCGGCCCGCTCCGCGAGAGTCTGCTCGAGCTGCAGACGATCGGGCTCGGGCCGGCGCTCGGCGCGCTCCGACGGGCCGAGGACCAGCGCCAGGGCCGCCTGGCGCGTCAACGGACTCGAAGCGTGGTGGGCGACGAGCTCGGCGAAGGCACCTTCCGCCGCACGTGTGGCATCCTCGTCGGCAGCATCAGGATCGCGCAGCGCACCCCATACGAGCACGAGCAACTGACCGGCGCGCTGGCGGCGCAGCGGCGAGAGTTCGTAGCTGGCGATCTCGAGAGGCGCGACGTTCCAGACCTCCGCCGCCCTGAGTTGGCCCGCGACGAGTCGATCGGAGATCCGCCACAGCGGCAGCATCGCGCCGAGCACGGTGAGCGCCACGAGCAGACCGGCCGCCGCCAGGACGAAACGCGCCCAGGACCGCCGGCGCCCGGCGCGCTGCTCGCGTTCGGCGGTCAGCCGGGCAGCGCGCCGCGCGGCGTCGAGGTCGGCTCTCTTCTTGAGCGCGCGCGCGGCCTCCTCGCGCTGCTGCAGCACGGACTCGATCACGAATCGCAAGGGTTCCAGGGTCAGAACCGGCCGCAGCGTCTGATGCTCGTTCGGCTTCAACCCGAACGCCGAGCACGGGAAGATCGGCAGGGACTGCTCATGGATCGCGGCGTCGATTGCCACGTTGGTTCCGGGCCGACCGAAGGCCGCAGTGGCCCACGAGCGGAGGACGTCCTTGGCTTCGTCGCGCAGCCCGTCGGTCAGCTTCATGGCGTGCTGCGCCGGGTTGGTGTCGGTGACGGTGAGCAGCTCGACGAATGCCCTCGCGCGCGGGTGATCGAACTTCGTCGCCACGACCGCGACCGGGCGCTGCCGACCCTCACGACGCTCCTTGTCACACAGCGCCAGACAGTTCTGCAGGAAGCTCGCGTGCTCGAAGGCGATCGCGCCGGTGGCGCGACTGAAAGGGTCGACGACGATGATCACCGCATCTGCCTTCTCGAGGCTCTCGTGCAGGGCTCGCTCGGTCTCGGTGTAGTTCTCCTCGTCCTTCTCGAGCAAGGTGCGGATCTCGGCTTCGCCGGCCCAGTCCCGGGTCTCGACCCGGATCGGCCCGATCTCGAACAGCGGCAGGGCGTCGGGGTCTTCGGGCGAGGTTCGGCGGTTGCCGCCCCCCGCGATCGCTTCCGCGAACTGCTCTACCGTCAGTCGCTCGTTGGGCTCGCCTCCCGCACCGAGCTTGGCCTTGGCGGCGTTGACGGCCTGGCGGATGCTCTCATCGAGGTCCCGGCCGAAACGGTGAAGTGCCGGAAGCAACCTCACCGGCTGTTCCGCGACCTTCTCGGCAGCGAAGCCACGCCACGACGCCAGCAGGAACGTCTTGCCCGCGCGGGCCGGACCGAGCAACAGGATGTGGATCGGCCGCGCTGCGGCGAACGCCAGCTCGACGTCGGCGGCACGCAGCCCGTTCCCCTCCTTCATCGCGACCTCCGCCGCTCGGTTTCCGCCCGCCAGGCCGCGAGCCCGAGCTGCCGCAGCGCATCCGGCGTCGGCCATGAGTCGTCATCGCCGACCTCGAGCTCGTCGGCGGTCACCTCCTGGTGCGCCAGCCACGATCCGAGTCGGACCGCACACTCGGAGAGCCGTTCGAACAGCGGCCGCTGCATCGGCTGCGCGGGCGCGAATTCGACCCACTTCGACAGCGAGCGCTTGAAGTCACCGAGCGCCGCCAGCAGCGGCGTCCGCGATGCGTCGCTGACGCCGGCGACGAGGCACTGGACGCCGCAGCGGTAGACCGTCCGCAGGTCGGTTTCGAGCACATCGAGCGCGACACCGCTCGCGACCCGCCGTCCGAAGTCCACGAAGTCGGGCTCGGTCGGGTTCGCGGCGACGAGACGGAGGCGCTCGGCCGCGGCAGCCGCAGCGGCCCTTCGTTCGGCCGGCAGCAGTTCGTCGGCCGCGGCCACGAACGAATCGAGCACCTCCCGCAACGCGGCGAGCCGAGGATCGGTCGGACTCCGCGCCGCGAGCCCCAGGCGCGCGACCTCGCCATGCGTCGCGGCGTCGTCGAGCGAGCTCGTCTTCGGCTGGCGCGCGAGCCCGACTCCGGCCGCAATGGCCAGCAGGACCGCGACCGCGGTCAGGACCAGGCAGACCCGGGTGAGTATGCCGGGCAATCGGAGGGCGAGAGACATACGGAG
>JAGQRB010000092.1 GCA_020425925.1 Planctomycetota bacterium | reverse complement strand
GGCGCTGATGCGCGCGGCGTTGGCGCTGGCGCACGCCCGCGGCCTCGACGGCGCCGCCGGTGCGGCCGTCGCGCGCGAGCTCGGCCCGTGATGCGGTGGAGCCGGGAAACCCGGAAACCGGGAAGCCCGCGAAACCGCGCCGTCCCTGCCCGTTAGGCTCTCGGCCCACCCCTCACCCGATGCCGCAGATCATCGCCTCCGTGTTCGCCGAGTCGCGCGAACAGGTACTCCGCCAGGCTGCCAAGGCGGCGATGGCGGGTGCCGACTGGCTCGAGCTGCGCCTCGACCGCTGGCCGCTGAACGTCGATCTGCGGCCGGCGATCGCGCCGGTGCAGCTGCCGGTGCTCGCGACCTGCCATACGCCGGAGAACGGCGGCCGCTTCCGCGGCACGCTCGGCGAACGTCGCGAACTGCTGACGTCGGCTCTGCTCGCCGGCGCCCAGGGTCTCGATCTCGACCTCCATGACAACTGGGCGCCGCCGGCGGGCCGCACCCGACTGCGGTTGCTGATGCGCTCGTTCCACAGCTTCACCGGGGTGCCGCGCGAGCTGCCGGAGATCCATCGTCAGCTGATGGCGACCTCGGGCGCGGTCGCGAAGATCGCGGTCACGGCGCACGATCTCGCCGACGCCGCGCCGCTGCTCGAGCTGCTGCGGGGCATCGACCAGGCCGCGACCCCGACCGTGGCGTTCGCGATGGGGCGGACCGCGTGGCCGACCCGGCTGTTGGCGCTCTGCCACGGCGCGCCGTTCGTGTTCGGCTGCATCGAGGCCGGTGAGGAGACCGCCGTCGGCCAGGTGCCGGTCGCGCTGCTCGCCGGCCTCTACCGCGCCCGCGAGCTCGGCCCCGCCACCGCGATCTACGGTCTGCTCGGCAACCCGGCGCTGCACTCGCTCGGCCCGTGGCTGCACAATCGCGCCTTCCGACGACTCGGAGTCGATGGCGTCTACCTGCCCTTCGAGACCTCGCGACCCGAAGCGGTGGTCGAGATGTTGCCGGCGGCGCGCGTCCGCGGGCTGTCGGTGACGGCGCCGTTCAAGGCGACGCTGCGCAAGCGTTGCGAACGGCTGTCCGACGATGCCGCCGCGACCGACGTGGTGAACACGCTGGTGGCAACGACCGACGACGGGCGGTTCGTCGGCTTCAACACCGACATCGACGGCGTGCGCGCCGCGCTCGCGCCGTTCGTCGATGCCGATCGCGAGGTTGCCGGCGGCGACCGCGACGCGGTGGTGCTCGGCGCCGGCGGCGCCGCTCGGGCCGCGGCGATCGCGCTGCTCGGGATGGGCTTTCGGGTCACGATGCTCGGACGCACGCTCGACGGCGTGCGCGAGTTCGCGGCGACTCACGGCATCCGGCTCGGCAGCCTGTCACAGACGCTGCCCGACGGGCTCGAGCCCGGCGTCGTCGTGCAGGCGACGCCGCTCGGCAGCGTCGGTCGCGATCCGGAGGAGCGGCCGCTGCCCGAGTGGCAGCCGGCGCCGGCGACGATCGTGCTGGAGATGGTCTACCGCCCGGCGCGCACCCGCTTCCTGCGCGACGCCGCCGCCGCCGGGGCGCGCACGATCGCCGGCGTCGAGATGTTCCTTGCCCAGGCGGCGGCGCAGGTGCGCCGCTTCAGCGGGCAGGTCCTGGCTCCGGACGAGCTGCGCGCGTTCCTTGCTGGCGTGACCTGAGCCCGGTACGTAAGACGGCGCCGTGCGATCCCTCGCCGCCGCCCCGCTGCTGGTGTCCGCCCTCGTCGGCGGGCTCGCGCCGGCGCAGACCCGCGGCGCCGCCGCGCTCCGCGTCGACGACTTCCGCGCCGGCGCGGTCGATGTCGATGGCCGGAGCTATCCCTACCGCCTGCTCGAGCCGCTGCCCGAGCTCGCGCACGCGCCGCGGCCGTTGGTCGTCTTCCTGCACGGTGCCGGCGAGCGCGGCGACGACAACGAACGGCAGCTGACCTGGCTGCCGGCGGTGCTCGGTCGGCGCGAGCTGCGGGAACGCCTGCCGTGTTATCTGTTGGCGGTGCAGTGTCCGCAGGACGAGCGCTGGGTCGAGACGCCGTGGGGCGAGGCGGTGTCGGAGCCGCTGGCGCCGGCGCCCTCGCCGGCGCTGCGCGCGGTGATGGTGGCCATGGACCGGATCGTCGCGACGCGGCGGGTCGATCGCGGCCGGGTCTACGTCACCGGGCTGTCGATGGGGGGCTACGGCACCTGGGACCTCGCCGCGCGTCTGCCCGATCGATTCGCGGCGGCGCTGCCGGTCTGTGGCGGTGGCGACGAGCGCAGCGCCGGTCGCCTCGCCGGGCTGCCGATCTCGGTCTGGCACGGCGGCGCCGACAAGGTCGTGCCGGTGGCGCGCTCTCGGGTGATGGTCGCGACATTGCGGGCCCTCGGTGTGCCGGTCGACTACCGCGAACTCGACGGCGTCGGACACGACGCCTGGAAGCGCGCCTACGGCGATGACGGCGCACTGCCCTGGCTGTTCGCGCAGGATCAGCGCCAGCAGGGTCGCGGCAGCTTCGCCAGCTGGGCGGTCGTGCCGCAGCCGTCCGGCGCCGCGGGCGAGCGCGGTCGGTTCGTCGTCGGCAAGGACGCCGCCTGCGTCGCCGACGCCGGTGCGCGCGCGGCTGGCGAGCTGTTCTGCCGCGCGCTCGTGCTCGAGACCGGCAGGCGGCTCGAACTGCGCGGCGTCGCGGCGGCATCACAGCCCGGCGACGTCGAGTTCCGGCTCGCGGCCGATGCCGCAGTCCCGGTCGAGATCGCGATCGGCGATCGCATGGTCGTGACGGCGCGCGATGTGGAGGCGGCGCGGCGCGGCGCGGCGGCGGCACTGCAGGCGCTCTGCACCTGGCCGGATCTGTGCTGCCCGTGCGGTCGCTTCGACGTCGCGATGCCCGCTGGCGGGCGGGTGATCGTCGGCGGCGGCAGCCTGGCCTGGTCGGGTGCCCAGGCGAT
This sequence comes from Planctomycetota bacterium, assembly GCA_020425925.1. Taxonomy (GTDB): domain Bacteria; phylum Planctomycetota; class UBA1135; order UBA1135; family UBA2386; genus JAGQRA01. Next base: position 32 of record JAGQRB010000092.1, on the reverse strand, counting down.
GCGGTTGGTGCGCGTCGCGTGGTTGTTCGGAG
>JAGQRB010000926.1 GCA_020425925.1 Planctomycetota bacterium | reverse complement strand
TGGTGGCGAACTCGGACGGGCCGGCGGCGGAACCCGCGGTGCGCTCATTCGTCGGTGTTCGTCGCTTCGAGCAGGAGGACGCCGGCGGCGAGGAACTCGGCGACCTTGCCGTAGATGTCGATCAGGGGCAGCCCCGTCACGTGGGCGAGTTCGCCGATGTTGCTGCCGCTCTCGATCGCGGCCAGGAACCGCATGTCCTCGCGCCGCACGTCGAGATCGGCGACTCGCGTCAGCAGGTTGCCGGCCGGCACGATCCGGGCGCCATCTCCCGGCCAGGAGGCGGTCAGGCGTCGACGTTCGTCGACCATGCGCGAAGCCTCGAGCAGCAGCGAGATGCCGTCGATCTTGAGATCGAGCGCCGCCGCGCCGTCCGGCAGCTCGACATGCGGCCGGAACATGAAGAAGACCGGGTCGGGATTGCAGAGCAGCAGGAAGAGCGATTCGGCGGCCATCGGCTCGGCGATGCGGCGCAGCTGCCGCGCGTCGATCGCGCCCTCGGCGAGCAGTCCGAGCAGGATCGGGCGACGGGTCTCGCGCCGCACGGCGACCGCACGTTCGAGCACGTCGAGCGGGATGGTGAACGGCTGGCTGTGGCCGTCGACGTGGTAGACCCGCCGGCGGACCTGCAGCGGATCGACGAGCCTGACGACGCCGTTCTGCAGGTGAACGTGCATCGTCGTCTGCGGCGACTCCAGGGACAGGCACCCGGTATGGCGTCCGGTCGAGAACAGCTGCACGATCTCCGGCACGCTGATCGAGTCGGTGTTGCCGGCGAGCGTGAAGTAGTATTCGAGGCTGTCCTCGGCCAGCGGCAGCGATCCGGGGGCGAGACCGGGAGCGGTCGCTGGCGCGACCTGCTGCGGGGCGACCCGCGGCACCGCTGCGGCGAGTTCGGCGAGCCGAGCGGCGGCCCCGGCTTCGACCAGCAGCTCTCCCGCGGTGCCGCGCAGGTAGCCGCGTCGCATCATGTCGAGCTTGCGCTCGGCGTCGCCGCGCAGCACGCCGTGCTCGCCCAGGAACGCGGCCAGCGACCGGTCGCCGACGAGCGGCAGCAGCGCGGCCAGCACATCGGGATCGAGCGACCGATCCTCGCGTACGAGGTCGAGCAAGTGGCGATCCAGCTCGTCCATTCCAGGCGACGACACGGTTGGCCTATCGGAACCGGCGCGGCGTGATCATGACCGTTTTGCACGAGCCGTCCGCTGTCTGGCGTCGATCCCGGGATCGTGTCGACGTTGCAACCAGTGTCTCCGGCGCCACCGGCCGATGTCGTGCCGGCCGCGGTGCGCGATCTCGACGCGATCGTGCGGGATCGCCTGCTGCGACGATTCACCGGCTTCATCGGGTCCGCGCCGCTACTTCGGACGGCGGCTTCGCGAGTCTGACCCTCTTGTTGCTGCCGCGGCCCGACGTCGGCCTGCCGGTGCTCGCCCTCGATCTGGTCGGCGCTCGCGGCCGATGCCGGTGAGATCGATCCGGCGGTTGGCGCCGCCGCGCAGCGCGCCTACCTGCGCCGCATGCAGCAGAACGGGCGCGAACATCGCACGCTGGTCGGACTGTTCGGCGCCGAGTGGGCGCAGCGCTTCCTCGTCGACTGGATGTTCGGCGAGGCTGCGGTCGAAGGCTGATCGCCGAACGTCGCGATCAGCGCAGGTCCAGGCGGTGCTCTTCACCCGCGCGCAGCGCGATCACCTGCGGCACGCCGATCGGTTCGGGTTCGCCGTCGCTCGCGGTCCGCACGAGCATGGCGCGATATCGGCCGGGCACCAGCAGCTGCGATTCGGTGGCGTCGTCGAGGTAGACGACGACGGGCTCGGATCCGGGTTCGTCGACGCACTCGAAGCGCGCCGCGAGATACGTGTCCGCGACCACATCGCGCTGCAGGGCGTCGCTCACGACGACCTTGGCGGGTCGGTCGACGCGCAGGACGACGACGTCCTGGTCGGCAGCGCCCTGCACCTCGAACCGGCGATGACCGATTCGCGCCGAGAACGTCAGCTCGCCGGCCGGCAGGCCATCGAGGATCGTCACGCCTTCGGGCAGCTCCTGAATCTCGCAGTCCGTTCCTTCGGCCTGTGCCGCGACCGGCACCGGGCGATCGTCGCCGTCCACCACGTGCACCGTCACGCGCCGCCCCGGCTGCAGACGTAGCTCGACGTGATCGCCGCGCAGTACGCCATCACGTCGCGCGCACGCGAAGCCGCTGCGCCGCACCCGCAGCCCGAACGGTCCCGGCGTGTAGAGGTGCGCGATGCTGAACCGCCCGTCCGCATCGGTGCGAGCGCGCGCCTTGGCGCCGCCGTCGGTGAGTTCGATCGCCGCATCGGCAAGCGGCCGGCCTTCGGCGTCGACCAGGAAGCCGGTGACGCGACCGGGTTCGATCGGCACGACGACCTCGACGCTGCGCGACTCGCCGGCGCCGGGTAGCTCGACCACGGTGCCTGCGATCTCGCGCCGCATCGCGTCGTGCACCACGGCGCGCGCCGTTGTGCCGGGCGTCAGCGACTGCAGCGTGAGGCGGCCGTCGGGCCCGAGCGTCGCCATCGCCGTGGTGCGGATGTCCGTGCGCGATCCGTCCGGCAGGGTGCGCCATCCCATGCCGCAATCGACCATGTCGCCGCCGAAGCGCAGGTCGAACTCGTCTTGGGACCGTTCGCTCACGAAGATCCAGCCGTCGGCGCAGAGGCCACCGCGCAGCCCTTCGACCGGCGCGCCGTTCGCGTGCCGGAAGGTCAGCTCGAGCCGGTTGATCGGTTGCAGCTCGAACACGAACGGGTCTTCGTTCGAGCCGCTGGCCGGCGCGCGCGGAACGGCGCGACACGTCCACCGACCGGCGGCGCCGACCAGTGCTTCGCCGAGCTCACCCGCGAACGTACCGCGGCCGCGCGCGTCGGTCGCGGTGGCCGAGTCCAGCGACAGCAGCGCGCCGGCGATGGGCTCGTTCCCGGCGTCGCGCACCTCGTAGTGGCGGACTGCGGCGCGGCGCACCCGCACGACGATCTCGCCGGCGCGGACTACGTCGCCGCCGACCTCGATCGTCGTCGGGCCGACTCCGCCGGGGGCGTCGACCGCGACCTCGACGCGGGCGATCGGGCGGCGCTGATCGGGTTCGGTCCAGGCCAGCTCGCGACTCGAACTCTCCGGCGTGATGCCGACGCGGAAGCGGCCTTCGCCGTCGGCGTGCACAGCGATCATCCCCGAAGTGCTGTGGTCGACTAGCCACGCGGTGGCGGTCAGGAACACCTCGGCGATCGGCTCGCCGGTATCGTCCCAGACCACCCGTCCGGTCACACACGGCAGGCGCGTGGTGTGCAGCACCAGGTCGCGCTGCGGCGCCGCGAAGCGGAGCAGGTGGAAGCCGACGCCGGCGTCGACCCGCTGGTCCGGACCCGGCACGAACCAATGCGTCTGCGGCGCACGCAGCTGGTCGCGCCAGTCGCGCGGGATGCCGGTGAACTCGATTCGCCCGCGCTCGTCGGTGCGCGCCCGGGTCGGGCGCTCGAGGGTTGCGGCGAGCCTGGCTACGGCCGGAGGGACCGCCGCGGGGATCGCGACCGGGACCGCGAGTGCGAACTCGAGCCCGGCGGGCGCCACGGCACCGTCGACGAGGATCGTCGCCGAGAACGTGGCGCCGTCCTGCAGCGCGAGCTCGCGGCTGCCCGTCAGCGAATCGAACAACGCGAACTGCGGCGGCCGCGCCGGCGTGATCAACAACACGCCGCCGCCGTCGTCGTCGGCCGCGAACCGCGCGGTTCCGAACGCATCCGTGGTCCGCTGCGTCGCGCCGTCCGTGCCTTGCCGCCACAGGTGCAGGGCGCAGCCCGGCACCGCCGCGCCGCTCGGATCGATGACGCGCAGCGTGAAGTCTCGTTCGGTGAGCGCGCGCCGAGCCTCGGCGTTCGCGTCGGTCGTGTCCACGGCCGTACGCGATGGGGCGGGCGCGGCTGCGACAACCGACCGCTCGCCCGCCGGCTCCAGTGCCACCTCGCGCTCGCGGAGGGGCAGCGGCGGCGGTGACGGGTACGCCCGCCAGACGGCGGCGGCGACCAGGGCGATGGCGACGACGGCGACGACCTTCTTCACGGCGAGTCCTCCGAGCAACAGCATGCAACTCGTGGAACCCGTCAACGCGAGGCCCGCGACCGCGGGCAACCACGACCCGCGGTCGCCGAACTCGCGGTCGAGCCGCTGCCGCAGCATCGCCAGTCCGCGGCTCGCCTGCTGCCGCACGGCGTCGGCGCGCAGGCCGCGCTGCCGCGCGATCGCGCGCGGCGGCATGCCGTCGAGGTAGCGCAACGTGACGACCGAGCGATACGGCTCCGGCAATGCCAGCAGCGCCGCCGTCAGGCGATGGTGCAGCAGCAGGCGATCGCGCGCGTGCCGCTCGGCGTCGTCGGCCTCGGGGCGGGCGGCGGCCAGTTCGCGTAGTCGCCGCTCGCGCGCGTCGGTGCGCCCCTTGCGGGCGAGGGTGCGCAGCACGCCGGCCAGCCAACCGCGCAGGTGCGCGGGGCCCTGCAGCGCCGGGCGCCGCTCGAGCGCGACCGTCAGCGCCTGCTGCGCGACGTCGTCGGCCGCTGCGGGGTCGCGCACGAGTGCGCCGGCGAGGCGGCGCACCCAGGCGGTGTGTCGCAGCAG
>JAGQRB010000925.1 GCA_020425925.1 Planctomycetota bacterium | reverse complement strand
GACGGGCGCTCGAGGAACTCGGACTGCAGGACGATGTCCGGGTCTGCGGCCTCGCCAAGAGCCGGCTGCGCGGCGTCGGCGACGCGCGCCGGGAGAGCGGCGAGCGCATCTTCGTGCCCGAGCGAGAGCAACCGATCGCGCTCGCGCCGGATGCGCCCGAGACGCTGCTGGTCGCGGCGCTGCGCGACGAGGCCCACCGGTTCGCGATCACCTACCACCGGAAGCAGCGCGGCCGGATCGCGAGCGAGCTCGACGACGTGCCGGGCGTCGGCCCGGCGCGACGGCGCGCGCTGCTGCGCCACTTCGGTTCGCTCGCGGCGTTGCGCAGGGCGTCGCGCGAAGAGCTGGCGCAGAGCCCGCTGCCGGCCGCGGTCGCCGAGGCGGTCTGGCACCGGCTGCAGGCGGGCGGCGGCGGCGAGGAGGCTCGCCGCGACTGAAATGGCGCGCCGGCAGCGGCCCGCGATTCAGGTCGGACTGGCTTCCGGTTCCTCGGCGTCTTCGTTGCGGAACTCCTGCAGCGACAGCACCTCGCGCAGGATGATGCGCACGTTCGGGCACGCCACTTCGCGCAGGTCGAAGAGCTCGTTGTCGTCTTCGTCACCCTCGCCGTCGTCATCGCGCACGATCATCACGATCGGATGCAGCGGATCATCGGTGTGTTCCTTCACGACCGCGATCGCGCCCTCGGCGAGCTCGACCATCTGGCCGATCGGGTAGATCCCGTTGATCTCGATGAAGCGCTTCAGCAGGCCGCGGTCGAGTTTGTCGCCCATCGCGAGCATGATGCGATAGGCCCGGATCGGCGGCATCGCGGACTTGTACGGCCGCGACGCGGTGAGCGCCTCGTAGATGTCGCAGATCTTGACGATGCTCGTGATCCAGGTGATCGGCTGCTCGTGCACGGTGTTCGGATAGCCCGTGCCGTCGGGTGAGAGGTGGTGGCCGAACGCCGCCGCGATCGCGAGCGGATCCGAGTCGTGGTGGTCGAGCAGGCACTGTGCGCCGAGCTCGGCGTGCCGGCTCATCTCGCGGCGCTCCTCGGCCGACAACCGCGCGGTCGAGTGCAGGATCTCGAACGGGATCAGCGACTTGCCGACGTCGTGCAGCAACGCCGCCGCACCGATCCGGATCTGCATGTCGCGGCTGGCGTGCAACGCGCGCGCGAAGTTCATCGCGAAGATCGCGACCCGGATCGAGTGGCCGAACGTGAACGCGTCGTAGTGATCCTGGCGTGCGAGGCCGAGCAGCGCACTGCCGCGGGTCTCGAGGTGTTCGAGGATCTTCTCGGCCTGGGTCAGGACCGGGGCGAAGTCGATCTTGCCGCCGCGACAGACCGCCACGGTCACCCCCTGCAGCATGTCCATGATCTGCTGGTAGGTCTGCACGCCGATGCGCAGCGCGTCGCGGTCGGCCGAGCTGGAGCCGGGCAGGCACGAGAACCCGCCGAAGCCGCCGCCGCCGCCGCCGCCGCCACTGCCGCCGCCACCGTCGCCACTGCCGCCGCCACCGTCGCTCAGGGCGTGGCCGGGCCCGCCGCCGAGCCCGCCACCCGAGTTCTCG
>JAGQRB010000091.1 GCA_020425925.1 Planctomycetota bacterium | reverse complement strand
GTCCCGCGGCCGCGGATCTGCCGCATCACGCCGGCGGGGTCTGCGATCGCCGCGAGCTCCGTCCCGGCAGCTACCTGCTGACCGTGTTGCCCGAAGAGCCGTTCGGCGAACGGCTGTGGCTGCCCGTCGAGGTCCGCGAGGGCGGCACCGAGACGCTGCGCGTCGAGCTCGCGGCGCGCCGCGAGCTGCGTGTGACGGTCTGTCGCCGCGGCGACGGTACGCCGGTCGCCGGTGCCGACATCGCGCTGGCTGCGGTGCATCCGGCCGATCGGGTCGCGGGGCTCGCGCTCGACGATCCGATCCTCGCGGTCGACGAGATCCGGCCGCTGCGCGGTCCCGGCCCGGTCGGCAGCATTCGCGGCGTGGCCGTCGGCCGCACCGACGAACGCGGCGACGTCACCCTGCGCGCGCCGGCAGGGCATGCGCTCGTGCTCGGCGTACGAAGCCCGCACGCCGTGAGCCGGGTGGTCGCGCTCGACGCGTGGCCCGCGGCCGGCGAGTCGCTGCGAGTCGAGGTCGACGCCGGTGCGGTCGTCCGCGGGCAGGTGCGGCCGCTCGCGTTCGTCGAGCGCTTCGGTCCACGACCCGAGCAGCTCGCCGCGGCGAGGGCCGACTTCGCGAACGGCATCGACGTCGATCCGAGCACGCGCTTCGCCGACGACTGGCCGAGCGTGGTGCTTCGTCGCGCCGGTGCCGAGGCGCCGATAGTCGCCGCGCACGTCGATTGCGACGGTCGCTTCGAGCTCGCCGGCGTGCCGGCGGGCAGCTACGAGGTCTGGCTCGAGGCGGTCGTGCGATCTTCCCGGCGCGGCGGTTCGACACGTGACCTCGGGCCGGTGGCGAGCATCACGGTCGACGCCGCCGAGGCACCGGCGGAACTCGCGCTCGACGCCGGCCCGTTCGTGCCGGCGCGCGTGCGCGGCACGTTCTTCGTCGATGGCGAACCCTGGCGCGGTGTCGCCGGGTTCGCGCGCCTCACCGCCCGCGGCAACGCGCCGGTCGTCGCCGAACGCGATCCGGGCGGCGCCTACGAGTCACAGTGGCTCCTGCCGGGTCGCTACCTGCCGTTCGCGCACTTCGAAGTCCGCCCCGGGGTCGACCGCTACGCCTATGACCTCGCGCCGATCGACGTCGGTCCGGGTGAGGAAGTCGAGGTGCGCGCGGTCGTCACGCGGCGGCGTCTCGAGCTGGTCCTGCGCGATGCCGCCGGCGCGCCCGTCGCGGACGTGCGCATCCGGCCCGAGCCGATCGATCGTCCGGAGTTCGCGTTCGAGTGGCGCTTCGGCGAACGCACCGACGCCGCCGGTCGGATCGTGCTCGATCCGGCTCCACCGGGACGGCTGCGCTTGCGGGCCTTCGCGCTCGGGGAAGATCCCCGCAAGGCGGCGCCGAGCATCGATCTCGGCGAGATCGGTGCCGATCGGCGCGAGGTCGAGCTGCGTTGGCCGTTGGCGGCGGCGGGCGGCCGTTGACCGTTGCCCGCACTGCTCCGAACATCGCGCCGTGACTGCCGGTGACAGCGAGCCCGATCTCGAGAGCATTCTCGTCGACTGCCTCGACGCCCACGATCGCGGCGATTCGGCGCGCCTGCGCGAGCTGCTGCAGCGCCATGCGGACCACGAACGGCTGATCCGGTCCGCGCTCGCCAAACTCGGTGTGCCGGCGGCGGCGCCGCCCGACCGGGTCCCCGACCCCGACGCGGACACCAGCCGCGCGCCGGGGCGCACGCTCGGCGAGTTCGAGCTGCTCGACGAGATCGGTCGTGGCGGCATGGGGGTCGTCTACGAGGCGAGGCAGCGCTCGCTCGGGCGGCGCGTCGCCCTCAAGGTGCTGAATCCGCTGTTCGCGCTCGATGCCGCCGCGGTCGAGCGCTTCCAGCGCGAGGGGCGCGCGGCGGCACGACTGCAGCACGCCGGCGTCGTGCCGATCTTCGCGGTCGGGCAGCACGACGGCTGCCACTGGTACGCGATGGAGTTCGTCGTCGGGGCGCCGCTGCAGCGCTTGCTCGAACGGTTGCGGTCCCTGGCACCGGCCGACCTCGACGGCGCCGCCGTCGGTCGCCTGGTCGCCGAGCTGGCGGGCGACGCGGACGGCTTCGACGATCGCGCCTGGCGGCTCGGCTACGTCGAGACGATGGTCGGGATCGCGATCCAGCTCGCGGACGCGCTCGAGAGCGTGCACGCGCACGGCATCGTGCATCGGGACGTCAAACCCTCGAACATCCTGATCCGGCCGGACGGCCGCGCGTTGCTCGTCGACTTCGGGCTCTGCCGGGTCGACGCCGACCCGGCGCTGACGCGCAGCGGGGGCATGCTCGGTACGCCGGGCTATATGGCGCCTGAGCAGGCCGCCGACGCGCGCGCTGCCGACGCCCGCAGCGACGGCTTCGCGTTGGCCGCGACGCTCTACGAGGCATTGACGCTGCGGCGCGCGTTCGACGGCAGCAGCGATGCCGAGGTGATCCGCGCGCTGCACGAGACCGATCCGCCCGATGTTCGCCGGGTCCGTCCGGGTGCGCCGCGCGATCTCGACGCAGTGCTGGCGCGCGCGCTCGAGAAGCGGCCCGAACGGCGCTACCGCTCGCTCGCGGCCTTCGCAGCCGATCTGCGGGCGATGCTGCGCCATGAGCCGGTGACCGCCAGCCGACTGACCGCGCTCGGTCGGCTCGGCCGCTGGCGGCGCCGGCAGCCGCTGCAGGCGACCATCGCGGCCCTGCTGGTAGCAGGCGTGCCGACCGTCGCGGCGCTCGGCGGTGCGCTGTGGGCACGTCGGCCTCTGGTCGCGATCGCCGAGGAGCGCCTGCGGGTCGAACGCGTCGAGCAAGCGTTGCTCGACGGCGTGCTCTGGCTGCTGGGCGGTGCGCCCGAACGCGCGCTCGAGCCGCTGGCCGTGGCGCGCGCCGCGGCGCCCTCCGAGCTCGAGGTGGCGGCGCTCGAGGCCTACGCGCTGGCGCGGGCGGGGCGTTCGGCATCGGCGTTCGAACGCATCGCCGCATGGCCCGGCCCATGGCCGCGACCGGCGACACGCGCCCGCGTCGAGGCCGCGTGCCACGCTGCACTCGCCGATCGCGATCGCGCCGACCAGCTCGCGCGCGGTCTGCCCGAGCCGGCCGGTCTCGTCGAGCTGACCGCGGCGGCGTTCGCCGCGATCGCCGCGACTCGCGAGCGGATGGATCGCGAGGCGCTCGGGCGCGCACAGCGGTGGCTCGAGCACGCCGCGCTGCTGACGCCGCGGCCGCGGCCCCACCTCTGCTTCGTGCTGGCACAGGTCACGTTCTACACCCACGACGAGGTCACCGCGCGCGCCGTCGCCGACGCGCTCGCGCTGCACTGGCCCGACGCCGCGGGAGCGGTACTGGCGCGAGCCTACGCGACGCACGTGTTCGCGCCGGCCGCGGCCGTGCCGCTCTACGAACGAGCGCTGACGCTCGGAGTGCCCGAGGCGGTCGTGCGGCTCGCCGAGAGCGCGGCGCTCGAAGCGACCGGTGCGCTGGCGCAGGCCGCGGCGATGCTGGCGGCCATCCCGCGCACCGCGCCGGATCACCCCGAAGCGCTCTACTCGCTCGGGCGGCTGGCATTCGCCGAGCGCGATCTCGACGTCGCCGAGGCCCGTTGGCGCGAGGCGCTCGCCGAACGTCCGGACTTCGTCGACGTCGCGATCGGGCTCGGCAACGTGCTGACACGCCGCGGCGAGCCGGCGCGTGTCGTCGAGCTGCTGTCGCCCTTCGTCGAACACCATCCCGACCTCGTCCGGCTGCGCAACAACCTCGGCGAGGCGCTGGTCGCGAGCGGCGACCCCGAAGGCGCGCTGCCGCACTTCGATCACGCCATCACCTGCGACCCGGACTACGACTACGCGTTCGCCGGCAAGACCGCAGCGCTGCTCGCCCTCGGGCGCGCCGAAGCCGCGCAGGCGGTGGCGCTCGATGCGGCGCGCCAACGGCCGGAACGCGGCCCGCGCTGGCGTGCGCTGGCATTGCTCCACCTCGAGCACGAGGCGATGCCCGGGCGCGACCTCGCGTTGGCAGTCGACGCGCTGCGCCGCGCCGTCGCGCTGGCGGCGTCGCCGGGCGCGCGCCAGGTCTATCGCTACGACCTCATTCGCACGCTGTACGCCGCGCGCCGCGTCGCGGAGCTGCGGCCCGAGCTCGAGGCGCTGCTCGCCGAGCTGGCCGATGCCGACGACGAGAACTCGCGGCGCATCGTCACCAACCTGCGCCGGATCCAGGCGGTCGGCGCCGACGCCGGTCGCTGACGCGGGCTCAGTCGCGTTCGACGTCCGCGAGCAGGATCGTGAGCCGGGCGATCGCGCGATGCACGAGGTTGCGCACCGCCCCCTCGCTGCGCTGCATGTGCTCCGCGATCGCCGGGTACTCGAGCCCCATGAGCCGCCGCATCGTCAACGCCTCACGGTAGTCTTCGGGCAGTTCGTCGAACGCGGCTTCGATGCGGGCGATCGCTTCGCGCTCGGCGAGCGCGCGGCTCGGGGTCGCGAGCAGGCCGTAGGAGCGCATCAGGGCGGCGCCGCCGCGCCCGGCGAGCACGTCGTCGAGCGGCCGCTCGCGGCGCGGATCGCGCCGTTCGGCGCCGAGGTCGCGGAACCGATGCGCCAGCTTGTGCCGCGCCCGGGTGTAGAGCCAGTGTCGGAACGCCGCTTCGCCGCGGTAGTCGAAGCGATCGAGATCACGCAGGACCTCGCGGCACACCGACTGCACCAGATCGGAGCACGACTCACGGGCGCGGAGCCGTGCCCCCATGCGCAGCCGCAGATAGCCTTCGAGGCCGTCCATGTGGCGCACGACCAGCGCCTGCAGCGCGGCCGGGTCACCGGCGCGCAGGCCTTCGAGGTCGGCGCGGCTGTCGTCCGGCGTCATGCGTCGGAGACTACCGGATCGTCATGTCGATCGTCGGTGACAGCGCGATCTGGGTCAGGCAGGGGCCGGTGCCGAACGTGAAACCCTGGGCCGAGATAGTCAGTCCGACCCATTCGGTGGAGGCCGGTATCGAGAGCACGAACGGATGCACCAGCACGGCCTGGCCGGAGACGCCCGCGGTGCAGGTCGGACAAGGCCCGATCGGCGTCGCCGGCAGCGGCAGGCCGACGACGAAACCGGTGAGCGCGGTCGTCGGTTGCAGGTCGAGCGTCACCTGCTGTCCGAGCGCCGTCGAGCCGCTGTACGCGATCGTCAGTCCGGGGCAGCCGGTCTGACGTGCCGCGAAGCCACCTGGCGCCGTGCCCTCGTACAAGGTCCCGACGACGCGCGCCAGCGAGCCCGTGACGTAGTGCGCCAGGAAGTGCAGCGGCGATACTTCGCCCGAGGTCGCGTAGTGCGACGCCAGGCTCGGCCCGAGCTCCGACCATGTCGAGGTTGCGATCGGCTCACCGAGCGCCTGGGCCTCGAGCCGATCGTGCCACCACTCGTGGCCGACCACCGAGACGCGGACGTCGTAGTTGCTGCCGGTGCCGCCGGCGAGTTCTTCGTAGGCGATCGCGAAGCGCGCCCCGTCGCACGAGACGCTCGGGTTCCGTTGCGTCCACGGTCGCCGCGCAGTGGCGCCCTCGAGCGACGTCAGGGCGTCGAACGTGCCGACGTTGCCGTGGTTGTCGACCGTGGCGCAGACCACCTCGCCGCCGTACCAGTCGGTCGCGTACTGCGCGACCATCGCCCGGCGGGGGCCGCCGTCGTCGCCGTTGGTCAGCGTCGAGACCACCGGCGCGGTGTCGTTCGAGCTCAGGGCCAGGATCTGGAACGTCGCCTGCGAGCCGACCTGGACCGGCTGGCCGTCCCAGGTCAACATCGCGCCGCGCACGTCCTGGTTGCCCGGGATCCAGGTGCGTTCGTAGACGATCATCGCGCGCTGCTCGGCCGATGGGCCCGGGCCGATCGACTTGCTGATCGAGGGGTTCCGTTCGTCGGACCCGGCATTGTCGACCAGCGTCGGCGAGGCGCTGCGCAGCTGGCCGGTGGTGGTCAGCTGTTTGGCGTGGACGTCGTGGTCGGTCGCCGAGTAGACCCGCTCCCAGACCACCGTGAAGTAGGCCGGTGTCGCCGCCGACGGGTCGCCGCAGACATCGGGTCGCAACTTGTCGCCCGCGGCGTGTCCGCCGACGCCGGCGCGCGCGATGTCGAGCTGGGCGGTGATCGCACCGCCGCCCGACTGCAGCACGCGGCCGCCGATCCAGAACGGCGAAACACCGCCGGCACTGACCTGCGCGACCACGAGGTTGCGCTGTGCGCCACGGACGTTGGCGATGCGAGGTCGCACCCACGATGCCGAGCTGCTGTCGACGGTGGTGACGGCGCCGGTCGGCGTGCCACCGGCGTCGACCTCGACCGCGTAGACGTCGGAGTCCGTGCTGCTGAAGCGTTGCTCGCAGGCGACGACCCAGTGCTGTGCCGCCGGATCCCAGACGACATCGCTGTCGCGGAAGCTCAGGCCGATCCCGCCGCGTACGGTCACCGAATGCACCACCGGGTCGATGACGATCGGCAGCCGCGCGCGGTCCACGAAGTCCGCGGGGACGCGGATGGTGATCCGGTCGTCGGCGAACGCGGTCGGCGCGGCGACGACGGTGCCATCGGCGTCGATTGCGATCGCCTCGCCGTAGCGCACGTCGTCGAAGGCGATGCCGTCGCCGAGGTCGCGGCCCGTGCGCGCGGTCTCGACCGCGATCGTGAGTTCGATCGCGCCGCGCGTCGGCAGCCGCTCGAAGCGGAAGGACTGCTCGATCTCGGTGCCACGCATCTCGACGATCTCGACGAATCCGCCGCGCCGATACTCGACGCGTTCGCCGTCGTCGCTGCGGGCGGTGGCGGCGGTGGGGAGGGGCAGCCCGCCGATGCCGCAACCGACGGTGGCGAAGCGCAGCGGGCGGGTCGGCTCGTCGGGGTTCTCCGGGCGCGGCAGCAAGGTCCAGTCGTGTCTGCCGCATTCGACCTTGTAGTCGACCGCGCGGAACACCAGCGCACCGGATGCGGTGGGGCAGTCACGCAACACTACGGTCGGATCGGCGAGTCGCCCGCTGAGCGCGTCGCGCGCGATGGCGAGGCCCGCGGCAGCGAGCGCGGGCCCAGCGGCGCGATCCGGAGTCGGCAGTGGCACCGACGCCGCGGCGATCGCGGGGCCCTTCGGATCGGTCACGGCGACCGGCGGACGCGCGATACGTGACTCGACGCCGTTGCCTTGCACCGGCGCCATGGGGGCCTGCGCACGGCCGAGACCGGCGAGGGCGACGAGGAGCGGGGGAACGTGCGCGAACCGGAGTTGCATGTCGGTCGAATGCCGGTTGCCCGAGCCCTGTCACACGGAATCCGGGAATCGTCGATGACGAAATGGCGAGCCGCGCCTTGACCCTGACGCTTAAACAATTAAGCTTAAGCAGTTCATGGAACCGACCGAGCGCGAGCTGCAGATCCTCAAGGTGCTCTGGGAGCGCGGCGAATCGACCGTTCGCGAGGTCTACGAGGCACTGCGCGACGAGGTCCCGATCGTGCAGAACACCGTGCAGGCCTTCCTGCGCATCATGGAGGGCAAGGGCTTCGTCGCGCACAGCAGCCGCGGACGATCGTTCGTCTACCGGCCGCTGCGCCAGCGCGAGCGCACCAGCCGCGAGGTGCTGTCCGGCGTGCTCGACGACGTGTTCGACGGTGCGCTCGACGCGCTGGTCGTGAGCGCGTTCCGCCTCAAGAAGCCGACCGCGGCCGAACTCGAACGGCTGCGCCAGCTGCTCGACGAGCACGAGGCGAAGCGGAGGCGCGGGTGAGCGCGACGTCTGCCTTCGCCGCGCTGCTGCGCGACCACGGGTTCGATCTGCTGCTCGGCAGCACGCTCGTGCTCGGCGTTGCCGCAGTCGCCGTCGGCGCTACCCGCTCGGTGGTCGGGAGGCGTCGGCTGCTGCGTTGCGGACTCGTTGCGATCGCGAGCTACCTCGCGGTCGCCGCCGTGCCGCTGCCGCGCTGGTCGCCACCGCGCGGCTCGGTGGCAGCCGAAGGCCACGGGGGCACAGCGGTAGTCGGTCCGGCTGCGCGGCGCGCTGCCGGACGGGTTGCCGACGAGCCGGCGGCGCTGCCACCCACGGTTTCGGCCGTGAGCTCCGCGGTCCCTGCCAGGGCAGCGACGGCACCGCGCTCCGAGCGACTGCGCTCCGCGCCCTTCGACTCGGCGGCCGTCGACCCGGCGATCGTTGCCGCATGGCTCCTGCTCGGTGCGGGCGTGACGCTGACCACGCAGCTCGCGCTCGGCTGGTGGCGGCTGCGGCGGATTCTCGCCCGCAGCGTCGCCGCGTCGGCCGAGCAGCTCGCCGGCATCGCCCTGCCGCCGCGGGTCGAAGTGCGGATCACCGATCTCGCGGTGCAGCCGTTCTGCTGCGGTATCTGGCGGCGGCGTATCGTGCTGCCGCGTGCGCTCGCCGCGCCCTCGCCGGCTGCGACGTTCGTACTGCAGCACGAGCTCGCGCACCTGCGGCACGGCGACACCCGCTGGCGCGCGTTCGCGCTGCTGCTGCGACCGCTGTTGTTCTGGCAGCCGCTGTACTGGTGGTTGCAGGCGCGTCTGCGTTTCCACGACGAGCTGCTCGCCGATGACGTCGCTGCACGCGGCGACGCCGGTGGCTACGTGCGGGCGATGCTCGCGCTCGTGTCCGCTTCGCCACCGAACGTCGTCGCGACGGCGACGCCGGCGATCTTCGTGTTCCGTCGCCACACCGAGCTGTTCCGGAGGTGCGAGATGATCCTGCAGAGAGAGACCGGTCTGTCCACGTCGACGTCACGCTGGCGACGCCGTCTCGAAACCGCGGCGGCCGCGGCGCTGGTCGGCGTCTGCGCCGCGACCTTCGGCGTCGAGCGCGCCGTCGCCCAGGACCCCGGCGCGGTCGCCGAGCTGCGGCAGCAGATCGACGTGCTGCTCCACGAGAACGACGCGCTGCGTGCCGAGCTCGCGACCTTGCGCGCGCAGCCGGGCGCGGGCGAAGCCGCGGTTCCGCCTGCCGCCGGCACCGTGAACGTCGGCGACGAGATCCTCCGCTACACGGTGGTGGCGGGCGACTCGCTCGATCGGATCGCGCGCAAGATCTACACGGAACCGGGCGCGGTCGAGCGGTTGCTCGCGCTCAATCCCGACCTCGATCCCCGCCAGCTCCGCATCGGCCAGGAGCTGAGGCTCATCGTCTCCGGTACCGGGCCCGCGCCGCGGCCGACGCCGCCGACGGCGACGCCGCGGATGTCGCGTTCGCTCGAGGACGTCGCGAACGTGATCGCGCGTTCGATCGAACTGCGCGGTGCGGTCCAGATCGCCGAGGTTGAGGTCGCGCGGGCGCAGGAGCGCTTCGAGTCCGGTCGGACGAGCAACTACGACGTCGAGATCGCCCGCATCGGCCTCGCGACGAAGAAGCGTCAGCTCGCCGCGATCACCGGTCTGCTGCAGCGTGAGCTCGACGCCGCGAAGGACGAGCTCGCCCACGTCGAAGCGCTCGCCGAGCACGGCTACGCCACCCGCCGCGAGGCTGCGGAGATCAGTGCGTTCGTGCAGGTGCTGCTCGGCGTCTTCTGACGTCGGGCTTTCCGAGCCCGACGCAGCTCACTCCGGTTCGACCGGTTCGTCTCCGCGGTGGCCGAGGTGCTCGATCGCCTCGCGCAGCGCCGCGCAGGCACGGCTCAGCAGCATGCGTGTCGAGGCCGCCGAACGGCCGAGCTCTTCGGCGACCTCCACGACCGGCCGACCGTTGAGCTTGGTCTGCTCGATGATCATGCGGTAGTCCTCGCGCAACGAACCGAGCGCTCGGTGCAGCAGGCTGATGGTCTCGGCGCGTTCGAGCTCGCTCGCCGGGGTGGGCGTCTCCGGCAGGAGCTCTGCGGCGAGTGCGTTCAGCTGGGACGTCCGGCTCGGTGCCTTGCGCTTCTGGGCCTCGTGGTAGCGTGCGAGCTGGCGTGCCGTGTTCTCGACGATCGCCCTTACCCAGGCGTGGAACTGCCCTTCGGTCGAGCCTCCGAAGTCCTGCAGGCGGCTGAAGACCTGCACGGTCGCTTCCTGGGTGACGTCGGATGGCCGCACGTAGGCCCGCATCGGTTCGCCCATGCGCAGCTCCGCCTCGCGGCGGAGCCAGGGCTGGAGTTGCTCGAGCAACGCTTCGAGCGCCGTCCGGGTGCCGGCCTTGGCGGCGCTCAGCAAGGCCCCGAACTCGGGGTCGCCCGGGAGCGCGTCGGCGTTCTCCGGGGCTTCATCTTCGGGCAGTTGCTCGTGCATCGGGCGCAGCTAGGTTAGCACGATCGACGGGTTCTTCTCGGGAATCCCGGTTGCGCTCGGTCGCGGATCGCACCTGGGTTGCCGTTCTCGAACGTGAAACCAAGACCACAGATGCAACGCACCGTTTCTCTCGCTGCTCTCGCCACCGTCCTTCTCACACTCGTCGACGCGCCGCGGCTGTGCTGTCAGACTTCGCCTCTCGCCGTCGTGGGCACCAACGGCGAGGACATGACGATCGAACTGCAGGCCCTGCCCGCGAACACCTACGCGCTGGTGGTGGCCTACGTCTCGCTGACCCCGGACCCGGAAGACGAGATCCTCGCCGGGATCCTGAACCTCGTGCCGGCGATCCAGCGCGTCACGCCTGCGGCAGGGGACTTTCAGACGGCGCTGGGGCAGTACGCTCAGGCGACCTTCGACGCCGGTACGTTCGTCCTGCCGGTGAGTGCCGCCGTGGGGGCGATGCAGGCGTTCGACGATGAGGTCAACCTGAACGGGTTCCCCTCTGCTCGCAACGCGATGACGCAGCCCACGTCGAACAGCTACTGGATGCCGGTGACCCCCAACGCTTGGTCGTTCTGGATCGATTGGGCGCAAACTGCTACTGCCGGCGCCGCCGAAGCGATCAACCAGGAGGAACTCGCCCGCCTCGTGCTGGTGCACCAGTTCGAGACCGCCGAGATCGAGGTCAGCGGTCCATACGACGATCAGATCAGCAATGTGATTGCCCTCGCGGACGCTGATGCGCTCGAGCTCGAGGTGCTGATTCTCGAGATCGATCAGGATTCCGGTGGCAACACGCTGCTCCACGCCGAGCGGTCATGGGGCACCAACCTCACCCGTAGAGACCCGAACGTCTACTACCGGCGGTCCGATGTGCTCGGTGAGGTCTACGAGTATCCGGGGACCAACGTCCACCCGTTCAGCTTCCAGATTGCGGCGCCGCTGCAGAGTCTCGAGCAGCTGGCGCTGTATCGGCTCGTGCTGCCGGGCGGCGCCACGGTCGAGAGCCTGCAGGGCGCGGTCGGATCGGATCGGGTCACCTGCATGCTGCCGAACACGCAGGATGGCGCGATGATCCTGCAGAACGTGGTCAGCGGCGCCTTGGCGGAGTTCGCCGGTCCGAACGGACCGAAACTGAGCGCGAATCTCCTGTTCGAGTATATCGACTGATCCGATGACGACGCCGCGCGACGAGGCCGCTGTCGAGGAGCTCCTCGATACCTGGTTCGCGCGGCGCCATCGCGGACAACCGATCGACCTCGACGAACTCTGCGCCGCGGCGCCGCAGCTGCGTGACGCGGTCGCGCTGGCGATCGAGCGTCACATGGCGCTTGTCGGACCACCTCCCGTCTCGCCTGCGTTGGAGGTCCCAGCGTCTGATCTGCCGGAGGTTTCGCCACCGCCTGCGGCGGCGGTTCCGGCACTCCGGCTCGAGCGCCTGGCGGACTATCGCATCAAGCGTCGGATCGGCCGCGGCGGCATCGGCGAGGTCTACCTCGCGCGGCAGGTGTCGCTCGATCGGCTCGTCGCCGTCAAGGTGTTGCACGCCGGCTACGCCATCGACCCGACCTACCGGCTGCGTTTCCGGCGCGAGGCGGAGATTGCCGGCGCGCTCGATCACCCGCACATCGTGCCGATCTACGAGACCGGCGAGCACGAGGGTGTGCTGTTCCTCGTGATGAAGCTGGTCGACGGCGTGCCGATCGACCATGCCGAGGCGACACGCGACCCGCTGCGGCTCGCGGCGATCGGAGCGCGGGTCGCGCGGGCGCTGCACGCGGCGCACGGGGTCGGGGTCGTGCACCGCGACGTCAAGCCCGCGAACATCCTCGTTGCCGGCGACCATCCGTTCGTCGTCGACTTCGGCCTCGCGCGCGGCTCGGCCGACGTGACGTTGACCGGCCCGGGGCAGTCGCCCGGCACGCTGCTCTACATGGCGCCCGAGCAGATCCGCGGCGGCCCGCCGTCGCTCGATCCGCGGGTCGACGTCTATGGTCTCGGAGCGACGCTGTTCCATTGCCTGCACGGGGCGCCACCGTTCGAGGCGAGCGATCCGTCGAGCCTGCTGCAGCAGATCCTGTTCGACGACCCGCCCCGACGGCGCGTCGCGGGGCCGGCGCGCGATCTCGACGTCATCGCTCGCCGAGCGCTCCGCAAGGAGCCCGAGCGCCGCTTCGACAGTGCGCTCGAACTCGCCGAGGACCTCGAGCGGCTGGCTGCCGGGGTACCGATCCGGTCGCGTCCGGTCGGTCCGGTCGAGCGCGGTGCGATCCTGGCGCGGCGCCATCCGCGCTCGACCGTGGCGCTCTCGCTCGCGGGTCTGGCCTGCGTCGTGCTCGGCGCGCTGTTCCTCCGCATGGTGGCCGATGATGCTGGGCGACAGCGCGAGCAGCTCGACCTGGCGCGCGATGAGGTCGCCGCCGGCTACCCGAGCCGGGCCCGCGCGCGGGTGCTCGAGCTGCCGGCCGCGCGGCTCGCCGAGTCCGACGCGCGGCAGCTGGTGATACGGATCGACACCAGTCTGCGACTCGAGGCGTTGCTCGACGAGCTGCAGGCCGAGCGCCGCTCGCGTGATCTCGGGTTCCTCGACAGGTTGCAGCACGAGACCCTGGCGGGTGATCCTTCCGTCGTCGGGACCAGGCCGGCCTGGGTCGCGCAGGTGCTGCTCGCTTCGTACGCCGACCGTGCAATCGAGATCCGCCGCCTGCTGCTGGATCCTCGAGCCAGTGCGTTCCCGCGTTTGTCGGCATTGCTGCAGGCGCCGGTCGACGACGTCGCGGCAGCGCTCGAGAGCGCGGGCGATGCCGCAGATCGAGCCGATGCAGCGCTCGACGCCGTGGCGGTCGCGGCGGTGCTGCGGAACCGGGAGCTCGATCCGGCGAGGATCGCGGCGGAGCTCGAGCGGCCGAGGTTTCTGCCGCCGCGGTTGGTGTTCGGCAGGGCGATCTCGGCGATGCTGCGGCGCGACGACGACGGCGCGGCAGCGATGCTGGGCGGGCTCGTGGATCTGGACGATCTCGAGCTGCAGCGCGTCAGCCTGCGCCGCCCGCACCCGGAGGCGCAGCTGCTGCTCGGGCAGATCTTCGGCAAGCGTGGCTGGCTCGACGAGGCGCGCCGCCGCTTCGCGCATGCGCGGGCCGATCTCGCTGCGGTGGCGCGCGACGTGCCGCTGCGACTCGTCCTCGCGGAGGCCGAGAACGAGCTGTTCGGCGGCGAAACGGCTCGGTGCCGGGAGAAGGTCGCAGAGGCTGCCGAGCGCTGGCCGGGCCACCCCGAACTCGCGCTGATCGAGAGCCAGCTCGCCGTGCTGGACGGGGACATCGATCGCGCGCTCGCGCTCTCCGAGTCGGCGTGCCATGCCGACGCCTTGCCCTGGACCTGGCGCCGTGCGATGGCACATTGGCTGTCGCTGCGCGTCGGGGCCTCCGGCGGGGACCCCAACGGGCCCGCCGCCGCGAGCATCGTCGCCGATGCGCGCGAGTTGCTGCGACGGTCGCGCCTCGCGTTCGACCGGACCCACGAAGCGAGCGCGGAACACGTTCTGGCGTTCCTCGAGCCGGATCCCGAGGACTACGTGGCGGGCCTCGAACGCGTTCTCGAGCTCCAGCCGGGCAAGCCGTTCGCGAGCCTGCAGTTCGTCGAGCAGGTGTCAGCGTGGACCACGGCGGGGTTGCCGCTGGCCGGCACGCTGCGACAGCGCGCCGAGCGCGCCGTCGGGCTCGCCGATGCCCTGATCGTGCGCCATCGTGCCGAGCCCCGCTGCGTCAGTGGCCCGCAGCTGCTGCAGACTACCCTCCAGGGCGCGCGCCTCGCCGCCGACCTCGACAGCACCGCGGACGCCAAACGGCTGGCCGGCGTCGCGCACACGCTGCTGCAGCAATACCCCGATCCGGAACAGCAGAAGACCCTCGACCAGCTCGCACGCGATCTCGGGATCGACCGCTGGCCCGACTAGACTGGCCGGCAGCCATGCCAGCCGACCATCACCCCGACCGGCTGTCGCAGCTCGTCGCGACGTCGGGTGACGTCGCAGCGACCCGGTCGCGCAAGGCCAAGGTCGCGCGGATCGCCGAGTGCCTGCGCGGCGCGAGTCCGGCCGATGCGAGCCTCGCGGCGGTCTATCTCACCGGTGTGCTGCCGCAGGGCAAGCTCGGGGTCGGGTACGCGCTGCTGCGCGAGCTGCGCGGAACGGCCGCGGCGGCGAGCTCGACGTTGCGGTTGCGCGAGGTCGACGCCCGGTTCGCGGCGGTCAAGGCGGAGCACGGCGCCGGCGCCAACGCGCGGCGGCGCTCAGCGCTCGCGGAGCTGCTGGCGCGCGCGACCGCCGAGGAGGCCGACTTCCTGGTGCGCCTCGTCGCCGGGGAGCTGCGGCAGGGTGCGCTCGACGGTCTGGTCGTCGACGCGGTTGCGCTCGCGTTCGCGGCGGACGTCGCCGCGACCCGCCGCGCGGTGATGTTCGCCGGTGGGATCGCGGAGGTCGCGTCCGCACTCGCCGAGCGCGGCGCGGCCGGTCTGGCGGCGTTCGATCTGACGTTGTTCCGGCCGGTGCTGCCGATGCTCGCCGACACCGCTGACGATCTCGACTCGGCGCTGGCGCGTTTCGGCGAGGCCGCGCTCGAGTTCAAGCTCGATGGCGCGCGGGTCCAGGTGCACAAGGACGGTGAGCGCATCGAGGTCTACAGCCGCGCCGGCAACGTCGTCACGGCCGCGGTGCCCGAGCTCGTCGAGGTCGTCGCCGCGCTGCCAGCCGATCGGCTCGTGCTCGACGGCGAGGCGATCGCGTTCGGCGCGGGTGGCCGGCCGCTGCCGTTCCAGGTCACGATGCGACGGTTCGGGCGGCGCCTCGACGTCGCGACGCTGCGCCGCGAGCTGCCGCTCGACGTCCGGTTCTTCGACGTGCTCGCGGTCGACGGCGAGGTGGTGATGGATGCACCGTTCGCCGAGCGCTGGCGTGCGTTGGGCGAGCTGACCGGCGGGACACGGTGCGTCGAGCACCTCGTGACCGCCGAGCCGGCCGCGGCGGCGGCCTTCCTCGCGAAGGCGCTCGGCGCGGGACACGAGGGCATCATGATCAAGGGCCTCGCGGCCCCGTACGAGGCGGGCCGGCGCGGCCAGGAGTGGCTGAAGCTCAAGCCGGTGCACACGCTCGATGTCGTCGTGCTCGCGGCCGAATGGGGCAGCGGGCGACGCGCCGGTCGGCTGTCGAACCTGCATCTCGCCGCCCGCGACCCGGCCGGCAGCTTCGTCATGCTCGGCAAGACCTTCAAGGGCATGACCGACGCGGTGCTGCAGTGGCAGACCGCGGAGCTGCTCGCGCGCGAGACCGGGCGCGACGGACACGTCGTGTTCGTTCGGCCCGAGCTCGTCGTCGAGATCGCGTTCGATGGGGTGCAGCGCAGCAGCTACCCGGGTGGCGTCGCGCTGCGGTTCGCGCGGCTGGTGCGCTATCGGGACGACAAGACGGCGGCGGATGCGAGCACGATCGACGAGGTGCGGGCGCTGCTGCCGGTCGAGGGCTGACCGGGTTTCGGAGGGGGGTGGGATTTCCGGTTGCGCTGCCGGGGGCACTGGACCCCACGGCTAGGGCGAGCGCGGCATCGCGTGATCGCCCGCGAACCGATCATCCCGTTTCGAAGACCGAGCCTCATGACGAATCCAGGCCGCATCGCTCTCGTCCTCGCCGTCGGCGCCGCGCTCTCGAGTGCGCTGCTGCCGGCCCAGGGCACCGCCGACCCGAACCTCGATCGCGCGCATCACGTGCTGCGACGGATCACGTTCGGGCCCGATCGGGCGCTCGTCGCGCGTCTGGCTGCGGGGCTCACCGAGGTGAACGCCTACATCGCCGAGCAGCTCAACCCGCCGGCGCAAGGTGCCCCGAACTACCGTGGCAGTCAGTCGCTCGACGAGCTGTTCGTCGGCGCCGGCGGTGGACCGGGAACGCTCGGTCTGCCCGCGACGCTCGGCGGGCCGATCGACGATCTGGACACCTCGCAGGCCCAGATCGCCTACGCGCTCGAGTCCGAATGGCAGCTGCGCGAGGTGATGGCGCAGTTCTGGGAGCGGCACTTCAACACGTTCCTGTTCGCGCAGCGCAACTACTTCGTGCCGTGGATCGGGGGCGCGACGGAGGACTACTGGGCGTGGTGGTTCGAGTGGGAGGCGAACGAGCACTACCGCGCCAACGCGCTCACGACGTTCCACGACCTGCTGGTCTTCACCGCGCACCACGCGTCGATGATGATCTACCTGCACATGCCGCAGAACAACGGCGCGAACCCGAACGAGGACTTCGCGCGCGAACTCTGCGAGCTCTACACGATGTCGCCCGAGCAGGTCCTGCCCGGCGAGGTCGTGGTCAAGAACTACGAGCAGAGCGACATCGAGAACATCGCGCGCATCCTCACGGGGTGGGACCTCGACGAGGCGAACGGCTTCGTGTTCCAGTTCGACGACGCCGACCACGCCTACCCGACCGGTCCGACGGCGCTGTTCGGCGGCTCGACACAGCCGGTCAGCATTCCGGCCCGGGTCTCGCCCAACGGCGAGCAGGAGGGCCTCGATCTGCTCGCGGAGCTCGCGAAACACCCCGCCACCAAGGCGTTCGTGTCGCGCAAGCTGATCGCCCATTTCGTCGGCGAAGAGCTCGCGGCGGCACCGACCTCGAGCGTTCTGACCGCGATGCTCGCGGCCTGGGGCGACGAGGGCGACATCGTGGCCGTGCTCGGGGCGCTGTTCGCGTCGCCGCAGTTCCTCGGGTCCGATTCCCACCTGACGCGTATTCGGATGCCGCTCGAATCGGTCGTGGCCACAGTTCGCGCGCTCGAAGGCACGATCCGCGAAGACCCGACCACCGGGCTCGCCGACCCCGCCAGCCTCAACTCGATGAACCTCGCGATGGCCGCACAGGGCCAGAGCCTGCTGAAGTACCCGGCACCGAACGGCTACCAGACCGACGACGCTTCGCAGCTCAGCCCGTCGGTCGGGATCGAGCGCGCCTACTGGGGTTGGAACGTGCTGTTCTCCCTGCTGGGCTCACCGCCGGGATCCTGGTCGCCGGCCACCGACCCGGTCGCCTACGTGCAGCCGGTGCAGCCGCCCTTGCCCGCGAGTCCGACGCGCACCAACGTCGTGCCGCACCTCTATGCGGTCGTCGACTACCTGCTGACGAGCTTCTACGGCAGCAACTACACCGAGGCCGACGAGTTCCGCGTTCGCGAGGCCATCGCGGGCACGATCCTGTGGATCGACCAGAACCCTGCCGGCACCACCTACGGCGGGCCTTGGGATCCGGCGGTGGCCGAACACTACGAGGCCGTGATCTGGGTCGCGTGCACCGCGGCCCTCGGTTTCGTGCAGAGCGGGCAGCGCTGAGGCGCACTGAGGTCGTTCCGACCAGGAGACATCGACGATGATCGACAGAAGGAATCTGCTGCGTGGCGCCCTGCTCGGCGCCGGTATGACCGCGTTCTCCGGTCGCGTGCTCGCATCGGCGAGTCGCGCGCTCGAGATCGCCGGCCCGCGTTCGGCGGGCGATCAGCTGCTGTTCGTGTTCCTGCGCGGCGGCAACGACGGGGTCAACACCCTGATCCCACAGCTCGACCCGACCTACCAGGCGGCGCGGCCGACGCTGAAGATCACCAACGGCATCGCGCTGCCGGGCGTGAGCTACTCGCGTCTGAACCCCGATCTCCAGCGGCTGGTCGGCATCGACCAGCTCGGCAATCTCGCGCTGATCCACCAGGCCGGCGACCCGAGCGCGTCGCGGTCGCACTTCACCGCGCAGGACATGTTCGAGAAGGGGCTGTCGCCGTCGCCGCCGCCGACGCAGTCGGAGCTCGCGGCCGCGAGCGGGTTCGTGCCGCGCATGCTCGCGGCGGCGGGCGTACCGGCGTGGGACAGCAGCCAGCTGCCGGCCGCGGTCTCGATCTCGGGACTGATGCAGACGATGTTCCGCGCCGGCAAGTCGACGCAGGTCTCGGCCCATGTCCGCGATCTCGCAAAGGCCGGGGTACCGCCGCTGATGACCCAGGTCGGCGTCAAGACCGCGAGTCTGTTGCACGGCGCCGATCACTACAACGACCCGACCAGCCTGCACGATGAGCAACTCGGCTACGAACTCGCGTTCGGCCACGGCACGACCGACGCCCTGATCGCGCTCGGGTTCACGCCGGGGTTCGCGACCTCCGGGCGGTTCCCGCTGAGCGGGGGCGAACTCACCCAGGCGGCGACCGCCACCGGCAGCACTGTCGTGCCGACGTTCGACGGCTCCGGCGCCGGGTTCATGCGGGCCGCCGAGCAGGCCGTGTTCACGCTCGTCAATTCGCCGAGCACGCGGGTCCTCGGCGTCGAGTACGGCGGGTTCGACACCCACGCCGACCAGGCCACCGACCACCCGAACCTGATGCGCTACCTCGGCTGGGCGCTGCGCGACATGCACGACGAGATCCTCGCCAACAACCTCGGCGATCGCATCACGATCCTCGTCGTCTCGGAGTTCGGGCGCACGGCGAAGGAGAACGGCAGCAGCGGTCCCGGCACCGATCACGGCGTCGGCGGCCTCGCGTTCGCGATCGGCGAGAAGGTCAAGAGCGGCACGTTCAACATCCGCGGCGACGGCGCCGGGGCGCGTGAGTTCGGCAAGCCCTGGCGGCGGCTGCTCGCCGAGCCGCCGAACCCGACGCTGGTCGACGCCGTCGGAGTCGAGACCCCGTTCCGCGACCTGCTCGCCGAAGCGATGGTCAAGTGCATCGGCGTGCCCATCACGGCGCTGCCCGACGCCCTGCCGGGGTATCCGATGCACGCCGAACGCTTCCTCGGCTACCTGCTGTAGCGCTGCGGACGTCAGCCGAGCAGGTCGCCGCGGCCCTGCCGAACGAGCGCGTCGGTCAATGCGGTGCGGGCGCGGCTCAGCAGCATGCGGGTCGACGCCGCCGGTCGACCGAGCTCGGCGGCGACCTCGACGACCGGGCGACCCCGGAGCGCGACCTGCTCGAGGATCATGCGATGGTCCTCGCGCAGCGATTCGAGCGCGCGGTGGAGCAGCGCGATGCCCTCGGCGCGTTCCAGCTCGGTCGACGGTGAGCGGCTCTCGGGCACGAGTTCGTCGGCGAGCGCGCGCAGCTGCGACGTGCGGCTGGGCGGCCTGCGCTTCTGTGCCGCGAAGAACCGCGCGGCCCGCCGCGCGGTGTTCTCGACGATCGTTCGCACCCAGGCGAAGAACTGGGCCTCGGATTCGCCTTCGAACGTGGCAAGGCGGTTCACGATCTGGACCAGCGCATCCTGGGCGACGTCGGAGGGCCGCGCCCGGGAGCGCGTCGGATCGCTCATGCTGTGTTCCGCCTCGCGTCGCACCCACGACTGCACCGCGCGCAGCAACGCGTCGAGAGCGACGCGGTCACCGGCCTTCGCGGCGCGCAGTCGAACTGCGAACCCGCCGTCGTCAACGTCTCGTCGTGCGAGCCTTTCCGGGTCCATCGAAACGTCTTAGGGTAGTCGGGATCGGCGGGTCGGTCACCGTCGCGGCGGCTCGTGCGCGCGTTTTCGGAGATTCCAGGTTGCGTTCGCCCCCGAAAATGGACTTGCGGGCTGACCTTCCTCCTCGCCCATCCCATCGCTCGAGCTCCCCGTCATGCCGCACCTCGTCCCGCTCGCCTCGCTCTCGTTCGCTGTTCTGGCGCTGGCCGATACGCCGCGGCTGCAGTCGCTGCCGCTCGCGGTGCCGTCGGTGGTCGACGATACCGAGATGAGCGTCGCGATCTCGGGGGTCTCGCCGGCGACGGACGTGATGCTCGTCGGCTATCTGTCGGTGCCCGACGACGCCCATGCGAAGGGGTTCTACGGCTGCGTCTGCCCCGCGATCGCGCGCGTCGAGGTCTCGGCTTCGGAGATCGCCGACGCCTTGACCGGTCTGGGTCATGCGGAATCGGTACCCCCTGGCCCCGGTCCCTACCACGTGCCGGTCAGTCCGATCGCCGCGACCCTCGCGCCGCTCGCCAACGAGTGCATCGGCGGGGGCATGGGCTTCTCACCGGCCGCCCTTGCGCTGGCCCAGCGCTTCCCCAGCCAGGAGCCACTGTGGCGTGCGATCTCGCCGGGCCCGATCTTCGGGCTGATCGATTGGGCGGCGACCTACTCCGGCGGCGAGTACGGGAGCGGGTTCATGAACCAGGAGAGGCTCGCACGTCGATTGCTCGTGCACCAGTTCGCGGCCACCGGCCAGACCGGGCTCTCGCCGACGTCGGAGGAGATCGACCAGATCATCTTCTTGGCCTCGCGCGTGAACCTCGAGCTGCATGTGCTGCCGATCGCGGTACTGCCGGGCACGCTGGGTGAGTTCGAACGGCCGATCGTGCCGCTCGGCAAGCGCTCGTGGGCGATCACCTTCACGCCGACGGGGCAGCCCAGTGGGTTCTTCCGCCGCACGGACGTCGCCGACGGCGTCTTCGAGTACCCCGGCACCAACGTCTACCCGTTCGAGATCCAGACCGCGGTCCCGTTGCAGGACCCCGAGTTGCTGCCGTTGCTCGAGCTCGTGCTGCCGAACGGGGTGGCGATCCCCGCGCAGGGGACCGTCGGTTCGGACCGCCTGGTCTGCGATCTACCCTCGACGCCGAGCGGCCTGTTCTCGGTCCGGAACAGCGCGACGCACGAGGTCGTGCTGCTCGCTGCCCCGGGAGGCACGAGCGCGGTCGCGAAGTTGCAGTTCCTCTGGCTCGATTGACGGCGATGCTGTCGCCGCAGGACGAGTCCGCGATCGACGACCTCCTCGAGGTCTGGTTCGCGCGACGCCACGAAGGGCGACGGATCGGCCTCGACGAGCTCTGCGCCGGTGTGCCGCACCTGCGCGGGGAGGTCGAGCGGATGTTGGAGCGCCACATGGCGCTGATCCGGACGACGATCGCCGAGCCTGCCGCCGACGCGGACGCGGTCGATGCACCGGCAGCGCCGCCCCCGGCTGCCCGCCTCGAGCGGCTCGGCGGCTATCGCATCAGGCGTCGGATCGGCCGCGGTGGCGTCGGCGACGTCTACCTCGCGCGCCAGGAAGCGCTCGACCGTCCGGTCGCGATCAAGGTGCTGCACGCCGGGCACGCGGACGATGCCGCGAGTCGCCTGCGCTTCCGGCGCGAAGCGGAGGTCACCGCCGCGCTCGACCATCCGAACATCGTCCCGGTCTACGAGACCGGCGAGCAGGACGGTGTGCTCTTCCTGGTGATGAAGTTGGTCGACGGGGTGCCGATCGATCGTGCGCCCGCGAGCCGGGACCCGGTCGCGCTCGCCCGCATGGGCGCCGCCATCGCGCGCGCGCTGCACGCCGCGCACGGCGTCGGTGTCGTGCACCGCGACGTCAAGCCGGCGAACGTGCTCGTTGCCGGTGAGCACCCGTACGTCGTCGACTTCGGCCTCGCCCGCGGCCGCGCCGACGTCACGCTGACCCGACCGGGGCAGTCGCCGGGCACGCTGCAGTTCATGGCACCCGAGCAGATCCACGGCGGTGCGCCGTCGATCGATCCACGCGTCGACGTCTACGGCCTCGGCGCGACGTTGTTCCAGTGTCTGCACGGCACGCCGCCGTTCGACGCGGCTGATCTGCCGATGCTGATGCAGCGGATCCTGTTCGAGGAGCCGGCGAAGATCCGTGTCGCCGCTCGCGCCCGCGACCTCGATGTGATCGTGCGTCGGGCGCTCAGGAAGGAGCCGGCGCGACGTTTCGCCAGCGCGCTCGAGTTCGCGAACGACCTCGATCGTTTCGCGGCCGGGCAGCCGATCCGGTCGCGCGCGGTCGGCCCGGTCGAGCGGTTGTTGCGGCGCGCGCGACGCCATCCGCGAACGAGCGCGGTGCTCGCGCTCGCGACGCTGGCCTGTCTCGTGCTCGGCTTCGGCTATTGGCGGGCGGTCTCGGAAGCCGCGGCGCGGGAGCTGGCGACGATCGTGCGTGCGCGTGCCGAACTCGGCGCCGGCGACCCGGCCAGCGCCCGTGCGCAGCTGCTCGAGCTGCCGCCACGGCGACTCGCCGAGCCCGACGTGGGCGAGCTGGCAGTGCAGGTCGACACGCGCCTGCGACTCGAGAACCTGCTCGACCAGCTGCAGGCGGAGCGCCGGTTCTGCGATCTCGAGTTCCTCGCCGAACTGCAGCGCGAGATGATGGCCGGCGACCCCGAGGTGGCCGCCAGCCGGCCGGCGTGGGTCGCGCAGATCCTGCTCGCGAGCTACGGCGATCGCGGACCCGAGCTCGGGCGTCTGCTGCGCGACGACCGCGCTGCGGCGTTCCCGCGCACGGTCGCGCTGCTGCGGGCGCCGGTGGACCGCAGCGAACGTGCGCTCGCGGCCGCGGCCGATGCGAGCGATCCGGCCGACGCGGCGCTCGACGCCGTCGCCGTGACCGCGCTGCTGCGCAGCCGCGAGTGTGATCCGGCGTGGATCGGCGCCGAGCTCGAGCGGCCGGTCGAGCAGACGGCGCGGTTGGTCTTCGGGCGGGCGATGTTCGAGCTGATCCGCCGGCGGCAGAGCCCTGCCGCGGCGCTGCTCGGCGCCCTGGTGCTCGACGAACGCCCGCATCCCGAGGCGCATCTGACGCTGGCGCGCGTCGCGGCCCACCGCGGCCGGCTCGCCGAGGCCCGCCGGCATCTCGATCGGGCGCGAGCGGACTTCGCGCGCGCGGCGCGCACGACGTCGCTGCGACTGCTGTTGACCGAGATCGACATCGAGCTGCTGCACGGCAGCGTCGAGCGTTGCCGAGCGAGTCTGGCGGTCGCGAACGAACGCTGGCCCGGCCGCCCCGAGGTCGCGCTCGCCGAGGCCCACGTCGCCGCGCTCGACGGCGATCTCGACCGGGCGCGCGCGCTCGCGAACGCGGCGGTCGCGACCGCCCGGGCGCCTTGGACCTGGCGGCGGGCGATGGCCTACGGTCTCGGGCTGCGGGTCGCGGACGCGCTCGTGCGGAGCCCGACCGGCCCGGACTCGGAGAGTTCCGAAGTCGCGAGCATCGCGGCCGACGCACGCGAGCTGCGCGAGCGCGCAAGGGCCGCATTCGACCCCGAGCACGAGGCTCGCGCCGAGCACGTCCTCGCGTTCCTGTCGCCCGATCCGGAGACGTATGTGAACGGGCTCGAGCGCGTGCTCGAGCTCGAACCGGGCGACGCGGTCGCGAGCATGCAGTTCGTCGAGCAGATCGCGGCGTGGGGCGACGCCGGGTTGCCGCTCGCGGGCCGCTTGCGCGCGCGTGCCGAGCGCGCCGTCGGGCTGGCCGAGGGAGTTGCGCGGCGTCGCCGGACCGAGCCGCGCTGCCTCGAGGATTTGCAGCTGGCGCACACCGCGTTGTGCGGTGCCCAGGTCGCGGTCGCGCTCGGGGAAGGGCCGGCCGCGAGGCGCCTCGGCGCGGTCGCGCACGCTGTGCTCGGGCGCAGCGAAGAGGCCACGCTGCGCGCGCGGCTCGAGGCGCTGGGCCGCGAGCTCGGGATCGTCGGCGACGACTGGCAGGAGTGACCCGCCGGGTTACCCCGTCTCGCTCGCGGGATATTCCGCCGCATGCCTCCTCGCCGTCACCTGCCGGTCCTTGCCGCACTGTTGCCGGCGCTCGCCGGGGTCGCCGTCGCCGGCCCCGCACCGGGTCAGGAAGCGGTTTCGGTTCCCGATACCGCGCCGGACCGGGTGCCGCTGCACATCGTCGGCGAGATCCCCGCGCGCCTCGAGCGACTGCGTCGGCGGGACGGCGGCGAGGTCGCGCTGACGCTCTACTTCGGCGCCGTGCGCCAGGCCCTCGACCGCGGCGACGTGCTGCAGTTCGTCGACCCCGACACCGGCAGACCGCTCGCGACCGCCGCCGTGCTGCAGGACACCCGCATCGACGCCGCGTCGGGCCGCGCGCACGTGCGCGCCGAGCTAGCGGAGCCGCGGGTCCTCGATCGACTCGAGGAGCTCACGCGCAGTCGCCGATCCGAGCCGACACTGGTGACCAGCGGCCACGACGCTCTGCTCCTCGCCCCGTTCGAGCCGGAGAACGGCGACGACCCCGCGAACTTCGTGCGCGTCGTCGACGACGCCGGCAACATCACGATCGGTAGGGGCGTGGTGTCACCACACGTCGGCTTCGAAGTCCGGTTCAACGAACCGATCGCGGTTGGCTCGCTCGACACGATCGATCGCGTCCGACTGGTGTCCAGACATCCGCAGGCGGTGGTGCCGATGCGGGTGTCGCTGCAGGACGCGGACGGGACGCGGCTCCGATTCGAAACGCCGTTCGGGCTGCCGTGCACTCCGGAGCTGCGGCGCGCGACCCTCGCCGACCCCGGCGATTGGCAGTATCGCCTCGAGTTCGCGGCTGGCCGGAACGCGGTCGCCACGGGATCGGGAGCCACCCTCGCGACGCCGTTCGAGCTGCCGATCGCGATCGATCCGACGGCGCCCGACAACGTCGTCCGCTCGCGCGTGTTCCGGGCGCGCTGAACCTCGTCGTCGCGGGTCGGTTCGGACCGGGCTACGCTCCGGTCGCCCGCGATGTCCCGCTCCCGCCCGCAAACCACCCCGATCCGCCGCGGCGACCTCGTCGAGGTCGAGATCGTCGCCCGCGGCGAGGGACCCGACGGGATCGCGAAGCTCGGCGACTATGTCGTGTTCGTGCCGGGCACCTTGCCGGGCGAACGGGTCTTCGTCGAGATCACCTCGGCGGCGCGCAAGTTCGGTCGCGGCGAGCCGCTCGAGCTGCTGCTGCCGGCCGCGGATCGCGTCGAGCCGTTCTGCAAGCACTTCCTCGACTGCGGCGGCTGCCACCTGCAGCACCAGCTCTACGGCGCGCAGCTCGACGACAAGCGCGCGCGGTTGTCGCGCGGGCTGGCGCACGCGCTCGGCGAACGCGCGCCCGAGGTCGCGGCGACGATCGCCGCGAAGCCGTCGCACGGCCAGCGCCACAAGGTCGCGCTGCACCTGCGGAACGCGCCCGGCGGCCGGCTCGAAGGGTGCTTCCACCGCCAGCGCAGCGTCGAGCTCGTGGCGGTGCGCGAGTGTCCGGCGAGCGACCCGCTGGCGTGGGACCTCGCGAACGCGACCGTCGCGCTGCTGGCCGAGCTGCCGCTCGATGCCTGGCACCCGTTCCGCGCACCCGATGGCCTGCTGCGCACCGTGCTGGTGCGCGCGACCACCGGTGGCGAGGCCCACGTGCTCGTGGTCGCGCGCGAGGCGCGAGTGCCCGGTCTCGAAACGCTGGTGCCGCGGCTGCACGCGGCCGGCGCAACGACGATCAGCGTCAACACCAACGACGGCGAGCCGTCGCGCCTGCTCGGCCCGCGCACGCACGTCGTTTCGGGACCGCGCCGCATCACCGAGGAGATCGGCGGCGTGCGCCATCTGCTGTCACCGAGCGCGTTCTTCCAGACCTCGCCGCAGGCCGCGGCGCATCTCGTCGACCTCGTGCTGACCTGGCTGCGCCCGACCGCGGACGACGACGTCGCCGACCTCTACTGCGGCGCGGGGCTCCTGACGCTGCCGCTGGCGCGGCGCGCGCGCGCGGTGCTCGGCTGCGAGCTCGCGGGTGCCGCGGTCGACGACGCGGTCGCGGCAGCCGAGCTGAACGGCATTCACAATGTGCACTGGTTTCGCGGCCGCGCCGAGCACGCGCTCGTGCGCTGCCGCACCGGCGAGCTGCCGCGACCGCGCCTCGTCGCGCTCGACCCGCCGCGCCGCGGACTCGAGCCGGCGGTGATCGCCGAGCTCGCCGAGCTGCGACCGTCGCGCATCGCCTACGTCTCGTGCGAGCCACAGACCCTGCAGCGCGATCTCGCGGCGTTCGACGCGGCCGGCTTCCGCACCACGCTGGTGACGCCGGTCGACATGTTTCCGCACACCAGCCACGTCGAAGCGGTCGCGTGGCTGACGGATCGGTCCGGCTGACGGCGCGGCCTCAGTATTCGCCGAGCACGAGCTCGAGACCGTTCGAGGTCTCGAGGCCGAGCGCGTTCAGCCCCGGCGCGAACATCGCCGCCTGCAGGTAGAGCGAGGTGCCGATCCACGCCGTGCTGATGGGCAGCGGGTAGGTCAGGCTCGTGGTCGGGCCGCTCGGCAGGAACGCGAGTGTGGCCTCCGCGCTGCTGAGCTGGAAACAGCCCGGTGCGCCGAACGTCGAGAGTTCGAGCACGGTCGCGGTGAAACCGAGCACCAGGAAGCCGACGCTGGCATTGCTGCTGGCGTCGAGCAGCTCGAGCGGCATCGAGCGGCCGACGACCGGCAACGCGCCGAGCGCCGGCGCCAGCCGC
>JAGQRB010000924.1 GCA_020425925.1 Planctomycetota bacterium | reverse complement strand
GCTCCTCCGCAAGGACGGCGGCATCGGGCGTGGCGGTCATCAGACCGAGTCGCATCAGCGCATCGATGGTACGCGGGCTGCCGAGTTGTCGCTGGCGCACGCTGTCGGTGAAACCCTGCAGTTCGGTGCCGTCGACCAGCAGCTGCCACGCGATCCCGAACGCGAGGAAGGCACCGAGCATGACGAACAGGGCGCAGCGCTGGATCACGACGGAGTGGGGCAGGGTGGAACTGAACGGGAACGAGGTGGGTGAGAGGCACTACGCCGGCAGCGGTCCGACCGGCCAGCGGAATCGCGGCGACGGTTCCCCGGCCCTTCAGAGCGGACGCGGTCGTTGCACGAACAGGCTGACTTCACCGCTCGTGAGCAGCTGTCGGAGCTGTGCCTGCAACGAGGTCATCTGCGTTGCATTGCCCGAGAACAGGGTGATCGTCGCGGTGGTCATGCCATCACACTCGGTGACGGCATCGAGGGTGGCGCCGCGACTCTGAGCACGGATCATGGTCTGCATTCGCGGCATGGCGTCGCGGAAGTCTTGGTTCGTGGTGGTGATGACCAGCGAGGCGACGGCGGTGCGGCGGCCGACGAACCACGGCAGCCATCGCATCAGCGACAGCGTGACGACGGCCAACAGGAGCAGCATGACGAGCAACGTGAAGTTGAGGGTCGCCGTGCAGATCGAGCTGGCGATGAGCAGCATCAGGAAGCCGATCTCCTCCGGTTCCTTGATCGGGGTACGGAAGCGCACGATCGACAACGCACCGAGCAGGCCGAGCGAGAGCGGCAGCGAGAACTGCAGGCAGATGAAGATGCCGGTGATCGCGGTGCCGAGCGCCGGGAAGGCGCGGTGGATGTCCGACCCGGTGGAACGGCGTTCGAAGAACACCGAGTACATCAGGGCCAGCGTGATCGAGGCCGCGCAGCTGATCAGCAGCAGCACGAGCAGTGGCATCCAGTCCGAGGCCTGGATGTCCGCGAGCCTCATGCTGGCGAGTCGCTGGAAGAGGTGCCGAAGGGTGTCGAGCATGGCGATGGTGGGGTTACGACCGCGGTGGTCAGGACATGAGGTGGTTCCAAAGGCCGTACTTGGAGAACGACTGGCGCCGCGCGCCGAGACGCCGAATGAACGCGAGTGCGGCCGGCAGTCGCCGCAGACCGCCCTTGGCCTCGAACACCAGCAACGGCGCCGGGGCGCTGGCCAGGCCTGCCAACGCGTTGAAGCGCAGGTTGGCGCGGACGATCCGGATGTCGGTGTCGAGCGCGAGACGCAGACCGGTTGCCGGCTCGACGAAGCGGTGTCGGCGGTAGCTGATGTGGAGCGTCGGCTGCATCAGACCCGACGGCAACGCGTGCCCGGCCAGACGCAGCCGTTGCGGGATGCCGAGCCAGCAGGAGTGGTGCAGCGGCGACGACTGCTCGAGGTCCGGCAGCGGCACCCTTTGCTTGTCGCGCCGAGCTCCGACCTTGCGCTTGCTTTCGACGAAGGCCGTTCCGCTTTCGCCCTCGGTATCAGCGTACCATCGCACCCGGACCTTGGTCTTCAGGTAGTCGCCGTTGTCGACCGCGCCCAGTGCGTCGAGGTCGGGGGTGTCGAAGTAGACGCTGTGCACGCGGTTGGTCGGGTGCTCGCCGTCCTGCCGGCAGGTGGCGAGCAGGTGGCGCAGCATCCCCGCGGCGGCGTTGCTGCCTGCGACATACTTGCTCTCGAAGGTCAATCCGGACTCCCGCTTCCGACCAGGAACGTGCGATGGCAACAGAAGCCTACCCTGCGCTCGGGCTCGCGCCTGCAGCAGCCGCCGCATCGCTGGCCGGAATGCTCAGTTCGCGACCGCACCGCGGATCAATCCGGTCGCGCGTTCGTGCATGACGCCTTCGGAAGGGACGAACAGCGCGTCGGTGGCGGCCACCGGGCAAGCGTCGAACGGATGGATCTCGAGCGCGTTGCCGTAGAGCCCGCGGCGGCGGTGCCAGAGATAGTGGCCGGAGTAGCCGTGCGCGGCCAGCAACCGCCGCAGCTCGTCCAGCGAGAAGCCCGCGCGCCGTTGGTTGTCGTCGACGGCCTCGAGGAAGAGCAGCGGGCGTCGCCTCGACAGGGTCTCGTCGAGGCCACGCAGCGCCGGCACCTCGTAGCCTTCGACGTCGATCTTGATCACGAGTGGAGCGGCCTCGTCGTGCCCGGCGAACATCGTGTCGCCGCGGACCACGGGCACGGTCCAGCTGTTCGAACGCTCGGCGCCATCCGGGGCGGTGTCGATCAGCGAACCCCAGCCGGAGTGACCGGCGAACTCGTGCAGCACGGCTTCGCCGGGCTCGGGGCCGAGCGCCTGCACCAGGACCTGCAGGTGGTGGATGTCGTTGTCGCGCCCGAGCCGTTCGAGATGGCGGCCGAGGTGGGGATTCGGCTCGATGGCGATCACGCGGCCCTCGGGCCCGACGAGTCGGCAGGCGAGCAGGCTCAGCATGCCGAGATTGGCGCCGACATCGACGAAGGTGTCGCCGGGGCGGATCAGGCGCTGCATGGCGAGCTGCAACGGCAGGTCGTGGTAGCGGGCGAGGCAATAGGTCAACCGCTCGGACCAGTTCGAAAGATCGAGCGGCATGCGATAGCCGTGCAGCCGGCCGCGCACGGTCCTGGTGCCGGCGTCGCGCCAGCGGCGTTCGTCGGTG
>JAGQRB010000923.1 GCA_020425925.1 Planctomycetota bacterium | reverse complement strand
GCGGCCACGCGCTCGGTGATGTCCTGCAGCGTGCCGACGACGCGCGTCGGCTCGCCGCCGACCGCGCACTCGACGCGCGCGAAGTTGGCGATCCAACGCTCGCTGCCGTCGGGACGCCGGATCCGACACTCGCAACGAAAGGCACCGCGCTCGCGGATCGTCGATTCGAGCTTCGCGATCGTCACGGCGCGGTCGTCGGCATGGACGAGCTGCTGCCACGACGCCAGCGTGCCGTGCGGTCCGGCGACGCCGAGCACACGGCAGGACTCCGGCGACCACTCGACCGAGCCGTCGGCGAGGTCGAGCGACCACAGCCCCACCCGCGCGATCGCGAGCACGGATTCGATGTCCTCGGCGCCGTCCGGTCGCGGCGCACGCTGCAGCTCGCGCGCGAGGTGGAGGTTGCCGATCCAGCCGCCCGCTTCGTCGCGCAGCGGGCGGACGCGGGCAGCAACCACGAGCCGCGTCTCGTCCTTGCGCCAATCCTCGAACTCGCCGTCCCAGGCGCCGGTCGCAGTGATCCGGTGCAGGTGCTCGCGCAGCGCGGGCCGCACCGAGGTCGGGAAGCGCTCGGCGAGCGGACGACCGATGCGCTCGTCGGAGCGCCAGCCGAACAACGCGGTGGCAGCCGCGTTCCAATAGCGCACGATCCCCTCCGGATCGGTGACGGCGGCAGCTTCCCGTATCGCGTCCAGAGCCTGGAACTGCGGGATTGCCTGGGGGTTCGGCGACCAGGCCATCGCGCGCGGATGATACCCCGCGCCGTCGTCGGCCGCGCGGCGTTCCGGCCGCGACGCCGATCTTTCGCCGGCCACGCGGCCGCAGGCGGTCAACGACCGCGGTCGAGCCGCCGGATCGCGATCGCTCGGAACGCCACCGGGTCGTCGTGGCCGCAGAACCCGAAGTGACCGAGCGCACGGTCTTTGCCGACGTGACCCTCGAGCTGCGAGGAAGCCCCGGCGAGGTCGGCATCGAGGATCTCGGTGCCGTTCAACACCACGCGGACCCGCGAGCCCGCGACGGTCACCTCCTGGAAGTTCCATTGTCCGACCGGCCGCAGGTAGCCGCGCGCCGCCGGCGCGACGCCGTAGACCGACCCGTGGTACTGCCACGGCTTCAGCTCCGCGTACTTCTCCGCGGTGTTGTCGAGCACCTGCAGCTCGAAGCCGGTGTAGGCCGGCGTGCCTTCGCCCGGGTAGCGGATCGCGAGCCCGTTGTTGCCGCCCGGCGGCAGCCGGAACTCGATGCGCGCGACGAAGTCACCGTACTCGGCGGTGGTGAACAGATTGCCGCCTTGACCGCGGCGGCACTGCAGCGCGCCGTCGACGATCTCGTAGTCGCCGGTCGCGCCCTGCCAGCCGGCGAACGTCTCGCCGTCGAAGATCGGCTCGAAGCCGCCGCGGTCCTGCCCGGCGAGCAGCGCGTTGGCCTCGTCGGCGCCGATCGTGCGCACCCGCAGGTTGCGGAACCGGATCTCGCCGCCGTGGGTCTGCAGCTGCAGCGGTCCCGTGCGCGGCAGCGGCCGGTCGTAGTCCCAGTAGTTGTCCATCACGACGCCGTCGACCGTCGTCACGCCGTTGAGCTCGACCCACGTGGTGGCGCCGACCTGGCGGATCCGCAGGGTGTTCCACTCGCCGAACGGGCGATCCGCGACCGCCGGCGGGAACCGCTCGTGACGCTTGTTGTTCCACAACCCGCCGCTGCCCTTGTCGGCGCCGATCTTCCATTTGCCGCCGGCCTCCGTGGTGTCCCAGATCTGGACCTGCGGGCAGCCGCGCAGGTAGATCCCCG
Source organism: Planctomycetota bacterium (assembly GCA_020425925.1). Lineage (GTDB taxonomy): Bacteria > Planctomycetota > UBA1135 > UBA1135 > UBA2386 > JAGQRA01. Next base: position 605 of record JAGQRB010000923.1, on the reverse strand, counting down.
AGTCGGCGAGTGCGACCGTCCGGTATTCGAGTTCGTACTCGGCGTCGCCGAACTCCTCGACCGTGGTCAGATAGGCGCCCTCACCGTCGTTGATCAGCTCGCCGTCGGCGATGCGCCAGTGCGCGCGCATGCTGGCATCGTCCTGCGCCCGGATCGCGTCGCGCTTGGCCTCCGACATCGCGGCCAGCTCGTACGGGTTGCGGTGCTCCTGGCCACGCCATCCCGCGAACGTGCGGCCGTCGAACAGCGGCCGCCAGTCCTGCGCCCTTGCCGCGGCGGGCCAGACGTTCGGGAGCAGCGCGAGAACGAGGAGCGGGACGCGTCGCATCGCGACGAACGTAGCGCTCGGCGCGACGAAAACGTGCCCCGGACAAAAAGCCGCCCCGACCCCGGGCGAGCGGGATCGGGGCAGCCGGTCGCGGCCGCCGGCGTATTTCACCCTTCCTGCTCTCCCCCCGGCGGCCGCGACCTCGAGGCCGTTGCGAGCCGGCCCTCGTGCGGTGCGACGTATTCCACGTCGAAGCGGCAGCTGTCGGCAGCGGTACGATGATCGGTCGGCATCGGCAGGTCCTCGGCATTGCTCCGCGAACTCGACGCCGAACGCG
>JAGQRB010000922.1 GCA_020425925.1 Planctomycetota bacterium | reverse complement strand
TCGCGCGGCGCGCGGTCATGGTCGTGCTGCAGGAGAACGGCGCTGACGTCGCGGTCCGCAAGCCGATGCCGATTGTCGATGTGCTGCGGCGGGTGCTGTCGGCGAGTGCCGCGGCGACGCTGATCTTCCGCGGCCCCGACGCCCAGGGGCGCCCGCACTTCCAGGTGCTGCACAGCAGCCTGCGGGCGATGCCGGTCGGCGCCAACTTCCGCGATCCGCGGGCCTGAGGCGGCCGCGGCGGACCCCCTGCGTCAGGCCGGGCTCCAGCCCTCGGGCATCGACCGCCGTGCGCGCCGGCTCGCGCGCGCTGCGGTCGCGGCGTCGTCGAGCACCGACTCGAGCACTGCGATGTACTCGAGATAGCGCTGTCGGCCCTCGTCCGTGAGGCGGCAGAGGGTCTGCGGCCGACGGCCGCGGTAGCCCTTCTGGATCTCGACGATGCCGCCTTCCTGCAGCACCGTCAGATGGCGCGAGAGGTTGCCGTCGGTCAGGCTGCAGAGCGTCTTGAGGTCGCCGAACAGGATGCCCTCGGCGCGTGCGGCGAGCGAGGTGACGATGCCGAGCCGCGCCTTCTCGTGCAGCACGCGATCGAGTCCGTCGTAGGCATAGCGCCCGAGCTCGTTGTCGTGGTCGTCGTCGTGCCGGTCGCTCATGGTCGTACTTCGCGTTCGTGGTGCCACCAGAGGATCACGGCCAGGGCGAGCTGTCCGACCGCGAACGGCAACCCCATCGCCCAGGGATCGAGTGCGGCCTGATCGAGCCAGAGACACCACGCGCCGCTGCACAGATAGAGCACACCGACGCAGCGCGCCGCGGCCGGCAGCACCATCTGCGCGGCGAGATTGCCGAGCCCGAACAGCAGCTGCCAGACGCCGGGCAGCAGCCACAGCAGCTCGGGCTTCGCGGTCGCGATCCAGGTCGTGAACAGGGCGCCCGCGACCAGGCTCGGCAGGAACTGCAGCGCGGCGTTGCGCAGGTTCGCGACGTCGAGTCGCGAGGCGCTGAGGTGGGCACGGCGGGCGACCACGATCGCGGCGGCGCTGCCACAGACGATCGCGGTGCCGATCCAGACCGCGAGGTAGCCGAGCGGCTCGGCAGCCGGGTCGTCGAGTGCGACCAGTTGTGCGGTCGCCGCGATCACCGCCATCACGCCGGACAGCGCCACGGGCACGGCCCGCAGGCTGCGCAACCGCTCGGTCGCCGCGAGCTGGGTGCGGATCGTCGTGAGATGGTCGAAGGCGTCACGCAGTTCCATTCATCCTCGCTTTGCGACAGAAAGTAGACGACGGGCGGCGGCCCGGTCAAGCGGGGGTCAGCGGCTGCCGAGCCGGCGAGCGAGCACGTAGACATGGCCCGAGCCGATGCGCGCCAGCGGCACCATGCGTTCGACCGCGAAACCGCGGCGGCCGAACTCGGCGCGGACCTCGGCCGCCGCGAGCGCGTTCTTCGGCGTCTTGCCGTTCCACAGCCGTCGCAGCTGCCGCAGCCGGTTCTTCAGGCTCGCCGCCGAGAAGAACGTCATCACGACGGCGGTGTCGGCGACGCGGCAGAGTTCCGCGATGTGGGCGAGCCGCGCCGCGCGGGACTCGAGGTGGTGGTTGAGGCGGACCGAGACGGCCACGCCGAAGCTCCGATCCGGTCGCGGGATCGCGAGCGCCGAGCATTCGAGATACTCGCTCGCCAGCTCGCCGTGGAGCTGACGAGCGAGCGTCAGCATCGAGCCGGAGAAGTCGGCCTCGACGACGCGTTCGGCAGCGGTCGCGAGCAGCTCGAGCAGGCGGCCGTAGCCGCACGGCAGATCGAGCAGGAGTCCGGTGCGGCCGATCCGGGTCAGGAAGTCGCGCAGGATTCGCCGCTCGCGGCGATCCGAGACCCGGCGGTGCAGCTTCTGGCGATGGTCGTCGAGGTAGGCGTGGGCGCCGCGCTCGGAGCGGTAGTTCGCGATCTTGGTCGCGCTCATCGCGTCGGTCGGGGGCTCGCCCGCCGGGAGTTCGCTCATGCGATCCGCGCCTTCGGAACGCGATTCACGCCGCGCACGTTCATCAGCAGGCGAGCGAGGTTGCGGTCGAAGCGCAGCGTCCAGCGAAAGCGCCGGTGCAGGATACGCCACAGCCGCCGCGCGGTGTCGCGATCGTCGCCGCAGTAGGCCAGCAGGCCGCGCCAGCGTTCACCGCGCGACCACTCGCGGCAGCGCTGCGGCGAGAAGAACGTGTCGAACAGGTCGACCTGCGCCAGGCGACGCGACAGTCGACCGGTGCGGAGGAACAGCGCGAATGGTTGGTCGCAGATCGCGAGGCGGGCGCCGTCGTGCACCAGCACGTTGCGCAGGCTCATCGTCGTGCTGCAGACGCCGCGGTCGTGCATGTGGTGCAGCAGCCGGCCGAGGGCGGTGGCGAGCTCCCGCCGCTCCGCCGGATCACTCGCGCGCCGCAGCACCGACTGCAGGTCACCGGAGTTCGGCAGGTAGACCGAGTCGAGCGAGCAGCTCGCGACGCAACCGAACGCGCGGGTCTCGCGCCAGTCGACCACCTCGACGCACGGCACCTCGATCGCGCGCAGCGAGTCGAGATTGCGGAACTCGCGGTCGGCGCGCGACCGCCGCAGCAGCGTGCGCCAGCCGAGCAGCGGGCGCGAGGTGTAGGTCTTGCGCAGCAGCTTGCGTTCGCGGACCACGATCGCCTCGACCCGCGATGTCGGGCCTTCCGCGAGAACCGTGCCTCGGCCCCGGGCCTCGAGTATCGGGTCGCAGCTACCGCAGGAGGAGCGCAAGGAGAGCAGGATAGGAGCCTGCCGCGGCGACCGCAATGCGGCGCGGCGCCTCCGCCTGCGCGCCGTCCCGCGCTTGCCGTCAGCGCAACTTCTCGAACTCGTCGCCGGCCGTCCACGTCGGCGCGGCGTCGGTGTTCGCGGTCTCGACCAGGCATGTGAGCAGCAGCTTCACGTCGAGCACGGCGCCGTCGAAATTCCACCACGGCTCGAGCTGATCGCTCGGCTGGTGGTAGTGCACCGCGGTGTAGCTGGCTTTCATGCGGCGACGATCCTCCGGGCGGTCGACGAAGTCGTGGCCGGCCTTGAAGAAGGTCGCCGGCACGCCGATCTGCGCGAAGCTGAAATGGTCGCTGCGGTAGAACAGGCCCTTGTCGGGGCTGCTGTCGGGTTCGAGCCGGCGGCCCTGCTTCGCCGCCGCCGCGGCCGCGATCGCGGTCAGGCTGTTCTTGCCGTAGCCGATGAACTCGACATCTCTGGTCTCGCCCCAGATGTTGAGGCCGTCGACGTTGAAGTTGGCGGCGAGCTGCTGCTTCGGCACGGTCGGGTGCTGGGCGTAGTAGAGCGAGCCGAGCAGGCCGGATTCCTCCGCTGTCACCGCGAGGAACAAGAGGCTGCGCTTCGGCGCCGGTTCGAGCCGGCTGCAGGCGCGCGCGAGCGCGAGCAGCCCGGCGCAGCCGGTGGCGTTGTCGACCGCGCCGTTGTAGATCGCGTCCTCGCGCCGCGGCTTGCCGATGCCGAGATGGTCGAAGTGCGCGGTGACGACGACGTACTCGTCCTTCAACGCCGGATCGCTGCCCGGCAGCACGCCGAGCACGTTCGCCGAGTGCAACTCGCGCACGCTGTTGTCGATCGCGAGGTCGAGCGTGACGCCGAGCGGAACCGGCGGCTGGTTGCCGGTCTCGGCGCGCGCGCGCAGCTCGTCGAGGTCGTGACCGCCGAGCGCGCAGAGCTTCTTCGCGGCGTCCTCGCTGCACCACGAGCGGACCGCGAGCGTCGGCTCGTCGCCGAACGGCAGCCAGAAGTTCTCGCGGCCGTGCGTCGCCTGGATGACCTGGAACGGGTAGCCCGCGGACTCGGTGGTGTGGATCACGATGCAGCCGATCGCGCCGCGGCGCGCAGCCTCTTCGTACTTGTAGCTCCAGCGGCCGTAGTAGAG
>JAGQRB010000921.1 GCA_020425925.1 Planctomycetota bacterium | reverse complement strand
TCTGATCGGCCGCGGTGTCGGCAATCCAGCGCTCCGCCTCGAGCAGCGCGCCGAGGCCGAGCACGAACAGCCCGGCGGCGACGACGAACGTGCCGCGGCGCAGTGGCGGCCGGGAGCACGGGCGGTCGAAGGCGCGGGACATCGGCCCTTCCATCGCGTCGCTGACGGGTCGCGCTGGATGCGGGTTTGTCCTCGCAGTCCCGAAGCGGGCGGCATGCGTGTCGATGCGGCGTCCGCGAATCAGGATCCCGGCGCTGCGATCGGCGGTTCGTCGAATCTCGACAGCCTGAGGGCGTTGCCGATCACCGAGACTGAACTGAGGCTCATCGCCGCGGCCGCGAACATCGGATCCAGCAGCCAGCCGGTCCACGGGTAGAGCACCCCGGCCGCCAGCGGAACTCCGGCCGCGTTGTAGGCGAACGCGAGCACCAGGTTCTGGCGGATGTTGTGCATCGTCGCCGCGCTCAGCGCGCGCGCTCGGACGATCCCGGCGAGGTCGCCCTTCACCAGCGTGATCGCCGCACTCTCGATGGCGGTGTCCGAGCCGGTGCCCATCGCGATGCCGACGTCGGCGGCGGCGAGCGCGGGCGAGTCGTTGATGCCGTCGCCCGCCATCGCGACCCTCCGCCCCTCGCGCTGCAGGCGCTCGATCACCGCGAGCTTGTCGTCGGGTCGGGCCTCGGCGTGGACCTCGTCGATGCCGAGCCGGACGGCGACCGCACGCGCGGTGCGCTCGGCGTCGCCCGTGAGCATGACGACGCGGAGTCCGCTGCGATGCAGCGCCGCGATCGCGGCCGGCGTCGAGTCCTTGATCGGATCGGTCACCGCCAGCGCGCCGACCGCGCGGCCGTCGACGGCGACCAGCACCACCGTCGCACCGCCGGCGGCGAGGGCGTCACGGCCGGCACCGTCGAGCGCGGTCGGATCGGCGCCCTCTCGTCGCAGCAATTCGCCGTTGCCGAGTGCGACGCGCCGGCCGTCGACCGTGCCGGTCACACCGGCACCCGGAACCGCCTCGAAGCCGCGAAGCTCCGCCCCTGCGAGGTCACGTTCGCGGGCGGCCTCCACGATCGCCACGGCGAGCGGGTGTTCGCTGCCGGTCTCCAGCGCCGCCGCCAGCCGCAGGATCTCGTCCTCGGCAAGGTCGGCGACGGTCACCACCTCGGTCAGCGACGGTGCGCCGCGGGTCAGCGTGCCGGTCTTGTCGACGACGACGGTGTCGACGTCGCGCAGCGCCTCGATCGCAGCGGCGTCGCGGAACAGCACACCGAACCGGGCGCCGCGTCCGGCGGCCACCATGATCGACATCGGGGTCGCGAGCCCGAGCGCGCACGGGCAGGCGATGACCAGCACGGCGACCGCGTTGACGATCGCGAAGCCGAGTCGCGGCTCCGGCCCGACCGCCAGCCAGGCCGCGAACGTGGTCACGGCGATGACGACCACGGCTGGTACGAACCACGCCGAGACGACGTCGACGAGGGCCTGTACCGGCGCCCGCGAGCGTTGCGCGTCGGCGACCATCTGCACGATGCGCGCGAGCAGCGTGTCGCGGCCGACCTTGTTCGCTGTCATCGTCAGGGTGCCGGTGCCGTTGACCGTGCCCGCGACCAGCGCGTTGCCCGCGCGTTTGCTGACCGGCATCGACTCGCCGCTGACCATCGACTCGTCGACGTTGCTGTGCCCGTCCACGACCTCGCCGTCGACCGGGATCCGGTCGCCCGGGTGAATCCTGAGCCGGTCGCCGACCGCGATGCTCTCGAGTGGCACATCGGTCTCACGGCCATCGCCGTCGATCCGCCGCGCGGTCTTCGGTGCGAGGTCGAGCAGGCGTCGGACGGCGTCACCCGTGCGATGCCGCGCGCGCAGCTCGAGCACCTGCCCCAGCAACACGAGCGTCACGACGCTCGCCGCGGCCTCGAAGTAGATCGGGCTGCCGCCGTGACCGTCGGCGTGCAGCGACGCGAACCAGTCCGGCGACGCGACGGCGACCGCGCTGTAGCCGAACGCGACGAGCACACCCAGACCGATCAGCGAGAACATGTTCAGCCGGCGCCGGCGCAGGCTCGCGACGAAGCGCAGCTGCAGCGGCCACGCGGCCCACGTCACCACCGGCGTCGTGAGCGCGAGCTGGAGCCACGCCGCGACGCGCTCGCCGAACACGCCGGCGATCGGCCGACCGGGCAACAGCATGTCGCCCATGGCGAGAACGACGACCGGAACCGAGAACAGCGTCGCGACGACCAGGCGGCGACGCATGTCTCGCAGCTCGTCGGCGCCGGCGTCATCGCCGCCGGGGCTCTGCACCAGCGGCTCGAGCGACATGCCGCAGATCGGGCAGGAACCGGGCCCCTGCTGACGGATCTCCGGGTGCATCGGGCAGGTGAAGACGGCATCCGGGTCGACCGGCGGTGCCGGCGACGGGTCCGGTGCGAGGAACTGCTCCGGCGCCGCCGCGAATCGCCGGCGGCAGCCGGCCGAGCAGAAGTAGTGGACCTCGCCGGCATGCTCG
>JAGQRB010000920.1 GCA_020425925.1 Planctomycetota bacterium | reverse complement strand
CGAGCCGGTCCACGGCCAGTTCTCGGCGGCGAGCTCGATCGGACCGGCGGGGCCGACGCACGCGGTCGCGATCGGATCGGCGGCGGCCGGGCATGTCGAGCCGAGCCGCGCGAAGTAGGCGGAGACATCGGCGCCCAACCACGATGCCCCGGCGAAGTGGAAACCACCGCCGACGGCGATCTCGCCGCGCGGTGACACCGCGAGTGCGTGCACCCTGCCGTAGCCGCCGCTGACGCCATCCCGGACGACGCTCCACGTCGCCCCGTCCCAACGCGACAGACCACGACCGGAGTCGCCGCCGGCGAGCACGTCGCCGTTCGGCAGCCGCGCGAGCGCGCGCACCGCCATGCCGGCGCCGCCGCCGAGCGGCGACCAGATCGAACCGTTCCAGCGCGCCACGGCCGGGCAATGCGTGGTCCCCGCGTAGGAGAAATCACCGCCCGCGACCAGCTCGCCGTTGGGCAGCGCCAGCAGGGCGTGGACGGGCGCATTCAGTCCCGGACCGAGCGGCGACCAGGACACGCCATCCCAGCACGCGATGTTCTCGCAGTCGATGCCGCCGGCGCGCGCGAAGTTGCCGCCGACCACGACGTCGCCATCGGGCAGCACCGCGACCGCGAACACGTGCCAGCTCGTGCCGGTGCCGAGCGGCGACCACGAGGCCCCGTTCCAGCGCGCCACGAACGGCGACCACTGGCCGCCGGCGTAGAGGAACTCGCCGCCCGCGATCACGTCGCCGTTCGGGGCGACGGCAAGCGCGTGAACCCAGCCGGAGGTGCCCTGGCCGAGCGGCGTCCACGCCGCGCCGTCGAAACGTGCGACGCGATTGGCCGCGAGGCCGCCGGCATGAGTGAAGCTGCCGGCGGCGATCACCTCGCCGCCCGCCACGCCCGCGACGGGCCGCACGGCGACGGCGCGGACGTAGCCGTCGACGCCGCTGCCGAACTCCGACCAGCTCACGCCGTCGAAGCGCGCGAGGCGCGACGCCGCCCCGGCCGGCGCCTGGTCGAACGTGCCGCCGACGACGAAACCGCCATCGAGGTCGACCGCGATCGCGTCGACGTCGCCGTTGAACCCCAGCCCGTAGCCGGCGGGCGACCACGCGCTGCCGTCCCAACGCCCGACCGAGTACCAGCTGCCGAGCACGCCGTCCCACTCGCTGCCGACGAACAGGTCGCCGCCGGGCAGCTCGGCCATCGCGACCGGGTACATCTCGACGCCGGCGCCGACGGCCGACCAGGAGTTGCCGTTCCAACGCGCGACCCGGCGCGCGGGGAGTCCACCGGCGTTGGCAAAGTAGCCGACGACCGCGAGGTCACCGTTCGCGAGCGGCGCGATCGCTCGAATGCGGCCGTCGACGCCGCCGCCGACGTCGTGCCAGGCCGCGCCATCCCAGCGCGCGATGCGACTCGCGGCCGCGCCGCCGGCGTTGAGGAACTCGCCGGCAGCGAGCAGGTCACCGCTCGACAGGACATGCAGCGCGAACACCTCGCGATCGACGCCGGCTCCGAGCGGCGACCAGGTCGCGCCGTCCCACTGCCGCAGATGCCCCATCGGGTCGGTGCTCGCCCACCGGTCGAAGAACCCGCCGACGACGAGGTTGCCGTTCGGCAGCTCGGCGATGCTGTCGATCCAGCCGGGCACGCCACCGCCGATCTCGGACCAGGTCGCACCGTCCCAGCGCGCGAGGTTCGAGGCCACCATGCCGTTCACGTAGTCGAAGTCGCCCGCTGCGACGATGTCGCCGTTCGAAAGCTCGAGCAAGGCGCGCACGCTGCCCGAGGTGAACGTGCCGAACGTCTGCCAGGCGATGCCGTCCCAGCGCTGGGCCTGGCCGCCGGCGGCGATCAGCTCGCCGCCCGTCGTGACCAGCAATGCACCGAGGCCGAACTGGGTGCCGCCGCCGAGCGTGGACCATGTCGCGGTCGCCGGGTCGAGCACGACGAGGTTGCCGGCGCTGACCGTGAACGCGATGTCGAAGTTGCCGCCGAGCACGAGGTGCTCGCCGAGCGGCCCAGGGCCGTCGGGGTCCCAGCGCACGAGCGCGCGCACGTCGCCGTCGACGCCCGGGAAGCCACCGCCGGGCAGCCAGTCGGGCGCGCACTGCGCCACGGCGTCGGGCATCGCCGTGGCTGCGATGCAGCCCGAAGCGATCAGCGACCGGAACGAGACCCGCAGCACGGAGGTCGTCATCCCGCGATTCTACCGACTCCCCGGTCGAGGTCGCAGGCGAGCCGCGCGGTCTCCTGGTCGCGACCTAGCCCTCGTCCTCGCCGGCTTCCTTGCCGACGGCGACGCCCACCCGCCCGGTCACCGGATGCGAGCTCGTCACTTCGGTCGTCGTCGCCTCTTCGCCGTCGAAGCTCAGCAGCCGCCCCTTGCCGTCCTGGACCGTCTCGATGTGCACCGGCCGCTTCCACATCTGGTAGAGCCCCTTGAGCGTCAGCATCGCCTCGTCGAGCTGCAGGTCGCCCTTGACCCATTGGTGCACGAGGTAGAGCTCGCCGCGGTTCCGGTGGTTGGCGTCTACCACCTTGATGATCGGGTTGCCGTGGTTGGTCAGCGCCTCGAGCAGCTGCGTCTTCACTACTCGGTAGTCGCGGTCGACGATCACGATCTCGCCGGTCGAGGGGTCCTGGCCGTAGACGAACATCTTCTGCGCCTCGGCGAACTCCGGCGTCACGAACTCGTCGACGAACGTGATGTCGTTGTAGATCCGGCGGACCTCGAAGATCTTCGCGCGCCCCTCGTTGGTCGGCTTGTGCCAGTGCTTGCGGACCTCGGGATCGTCGCACGACTGGTACTCGAGGCCGAACTTGCCGGTGTTCCAGCGCTGTTCGATGTCGCGGAACAGCTCGACGCCGAGCTTGTACGGGTTGAGCTGGCCCGGGCTGGTGCCGAGCGTGCCGCTGTGGGTATCGCAGTAGTTGACGATCTCGGTCGCGTCGCAGAGGTGACGGGTCATCAGCAGGCTGTGCCAGAACACCGCCCAGCCCTCGTTCATGATCTTCGTCATGCCCTGCGGCGCGAAGTAGTAGGCCTCCTCGCGCAGCATCGCGAGCACGTCCTGCTCCCAGGTCTCGAGCGGCGCGTAATCGAGCAGGAACTTCAGCACGTCGCGCTCGGGCCGCGCCGGGAACTGCCGGCTCTGCTGCTCCTCCCGCTCGATCCGGGCGCGCTCGCGCGCCAGGAACTCGGGCGGGTTGATGTAGCGGTCCATGTAGTCCTTGGCCGCGATCTTCTTGACCTCGCGCTGCGCCGCCTCCTCGCCCTGCCGCGCCGATCGCCGGCGGCTGGTGCCGCGATCGAAGTACGGCGAATACGGGTCGATCAGGTTGTCGAGCGAGTGCACCAGGTCGATGAAGTCCTCGACCCGCTCCTGGCCGTGGCGGTCCATGTAGCGCCGGATGCGGGCGCCGTGGTTCGCCATCACGTCCATCATCTTGCGCGAGGTGTGGGAGAACCACGCGTTGTTCTTGAAGAAGTCGCAGTGGCCGTAGACGTGCGCCATCACGAGCTTCTGCTCGGTCAGCGCGTTGCTGCGCATCAGGTAGGCGTAGCACGGATCGTTGTTGATCACGAGCTCGTAGATCTTCGACAGGCCGTAGGCGTAGCTCTTGCTGAGCTGCTCGTACTCCATGCCGAAGCGCCAGTGCGGGTAGCGGGTCGGGAACCCGCCGTAGCTCGCGATCATGTTGAGCTCGTCGTAGTCGACGAGTTCGAAGATGACCTCGTAGAAGTCGAGGCCGTAGCTCTTCGCGAGATCGCGGGTCTCGTCGCGGAAGGCCGCGAGTTCGGGGGTGAGGTTGCCCATCGGGTCGCCGTCGGCGGAACTGCCGGCTTCATCGGCAGTTCCTGTCCAAAGCCTAAGATCGATCCGGGCTCAGACAAGATGACCGGTGGACAACCCGACCGAAACGCACCGGCCCGTTGCATGAGGGTGTGGCCCAACCCCACGATCACCTGTTCCAGCTCGTGTTCGGCGACCCCGAACACGCGGTACCGCTGCTGCGGAGCGCTCTGCCGCGCCCCCTCGTCGACCGGCTCGACTGGTCCACGCTCGAGCGCCGGCCGGCGCTTCAGCGCGGCCGCCGCGGCAGCCGAACGGTCTGCGACCTGCTGTTCTCGGTCCGGTTCGCCGAAGGCAGTGAGCTGCTGCTCTACGTCGTGCTCGAGCACAAGTCGCGCAGCAGCCGCTTCGACGCGCTACAGATGCTCGACCAGGTCGTCGCCGTACTGCGCACCCACCGCCGGGAGCATCCGGGCGACCGATTCCTACCGCCGGTGCTGCCGGTCGTGGTGCACGCCGACGGCCGACTGGCGCTCGCCGCTGCAGGTCCGCGAGCTCTTCGATCTCGACACCCTGCCGGCGGGGTTCCACCGCTTCCTGCCGGCGCTCGAGTTCGTGCTCGACGATCTGCACGATCGCGTACCCGAGATGCTGCGCGATCGGGCACTCACGGTCTTCGGACTCTGCACGCTGTCCATGTTGCAGTATCTGCCCCCCGCGGCGCGCGACGAACGCGCGTTCGCGGCCTGGGTCGACGCTTGGGGCGACGTCCAGGTCCGGGCGGCACGGCTCGCCGACACGGCGGCGGGCCGCGACCTCTACGACGCCGTGGTAGACTAGGTGCTCGCGACTTCGGACCTGCCCCGGCCGGTCATCCGCCGCGAGCTGCACCGCCGACTCAGCGATTCCGCCATGAAGAAGTTCGTCTCCACACTCGAGCAGACCCGCAACGAAGGCCGCGTCGAAGGCCGCGTCGAAGGCCGCGTCGAGATGCTGTTGCGGCTGCTGGAGCGTCGGTTCGGCCCGGCGACCGCTATCGCCGTCGCAGGCCGCCTGCGCGCGGCCACGATCGCCGAGCTCGATCGCTACGCCGAACGCGTGCTCGACGCCGCCACCGTCGAAGCGGTGTTCGAGGACGAACCGCGCTGACCGCGCCGCCGGCTACCGCCCCTTGCTGAGGAACTGCTTGATCGAAGGCAGGATGCCGTCGCGATCCTGGATGTCGCTCGTGACGACCTTCTCCTCGCCGCGAAACGCACCGTCGAGGTCCTTCTTGAACTGGCCGCTGCCGTAGGCGCTCTTGACCTGGCCGTAGCAGAATTGGTTGCTGACCGGCAGCAGCCCGTCGCGCAGCAGCGACACGCAGTGCTCGGTGTCGCGGGCGCTCCAGTTGTCGCCGTCGCTGAAGTGGAACGGGTAGACGTTCCACTCCTGGGCCGGGTACTTGTCGCGCACGAGCTGCATGCAGAGCTCGTAGGCCGAGCTGATCTTGGTGCCGCCGCTCTCGCGCAGGTGGAAGAACGTGTGCTGATCGACCTCGTGGGCGACGGCATCGTGCACGATGTAGTGCACCTCGAGGTTCTTGTACTGGTGCCGCAGCCAGGTATCGATCCAGAACGCCTCGATGCGCACGATCTCCTTCTGCTCGCGCCCCATCGAGCCCGAGACGTCCATCATGTAGATGATCGCGGCGCTGGCCTGCGGCTGCTCGCGCGTCTCGAGCGCGCGGTAGCGCATGTCGTCCTGGATCGGGATCACGATCGGATGTTCCGGGTCGTAGGTGCCCGACGCGATCTGGCGCTTCAGCGCCTCGCGGAACGTGCGCTTGAAATGACGCAGCGAGTTCGGCCCGGTCCGCGAGATGCCGGTGTAGCGGCCGGCCTGGGTGCGGATGTTCTTGCGGCCCCTGGGCTCGATGTTCGGCAGCTCGAGTTCCTCACCGAGGATGCGGGCGAGATCGTCGAGCGAGACCTCGACCTCGATCATGTGCTGCCCGGCGTTCTCGCCGGCCTGCCCCGCACCATCGCCGTCCTGGCCCGGCACACCCTGGCCGTCCTGGCCCTCGCCCTGGCCGACGCCCTGCTTGTTCTGGCCGTGGCGGAAACGCGGCAGCGAGATCTGCGGCAGCGGGATCGTGACATAGCGCTGGCCCTGCTTGCCGATCAGCTCGCCCGAGCTGACGAAGCGCTTGAGGTTGCGCTTGATGCGGCCCTTGACGATGTGCCGGAACCGCGTGTGGTCCTGGTCGATCCTGCGGACGGACACGGATCTCAGTCCTCCTTGGTGTCGCCGCGCGCGAAGATCGACGCGACGTAGTTGAGCACGTCGGTCGCCGAGATCTCGTCGTAGCCGAAGTCGCGCATCAGGCGACCCTTGACGACCTCGATCTTCTCCTGCGTGTCCTTGTCGACGACGGTCGAGACCAGGCTCGTGAGCTTGATCGAGTCCTTCTGGTCCTCGAACAGCTTCAGCTCGAGCGCGCGGTGCAGGCGCTCGTTGGTCT
>JAGQRB010000919.1 GCA_020425925.1 Planctomycetota bacterium | reverse complement strand
TTGTAGAGGCAGAAGCCGGCAGCGCGGTTCGGCATCGCGTGGTGCAGCCCGCCCGCCGGCTGGAACGCGGCCCGACACTCGCCGGCGAGCACCGCTTCGACCGCGGCGCAGGTCGCGCCCGCGATCGCGGCGGCGGCGTCGTGCTGGCCGGCCGCGATCGGGTTGTCGCCCGGCCCCAGCCCGTGGTCGGCGGCGCGCGCGAGCACGCGCGGGTCGGGCAACGGCAGCGAGGTCGCGATCAGACACTCGACGTAGTCGAGGTCGTGCACCGTCGTGAGCTCGGCAACGGTGAGCGATCGACTCGCGAGCAGGTCGGTGTCGTGCACCAGTCCGGTCATCCGCAGCAGATCGAACAGCGGCTGCTGCCGGTCGCGCGCGAACGGGTGGCCTTTGCCGAGGTCGTAGACCGGCAGCGCGCTGCCATCGACGATGCCGGCATCGCCGCGCTCGAGGCGATCGACGACTGCGGCGGCGACCGCGTCCGGCGGCTGCTCGGCGTCGATCCGCGCATGTCGCGGCATCGGCTCGAGCGCGGCGAGCTGGCTGTCGAGCAACGCGGGCGGGAAGAAGTGGTCGGCGCGGCTCTCGAGGCGCGCGCGCAGCTTCGCCGGTGCGACCGCGAGTTCGAGGCAGCGCACCCGCGGCAGGTCGCGGCCGAGGCGTTCGCGGTAGCTCCGCTTCAGCGCCGAACACGCGACCACGAGCCCGCGGCCGTCGCCGGCCGCGGCGGCCAGCGCCTGGTGCACGCGGTCGAGCCACGGGCCGCGCCGCGCGTCGTCGAGCGCTTCGCCGTGCCGCATGCGTTCGACCTCGGCGGGATCGTGCAGATCGTCGGCGTCGACGAACCCGACACCGAGTCGGTTGGCGACGAGGCGTCCGACCGTCGTCTTGCCGCAGCCCGAGGGCCCGACGAGCACGGCGATCGCTGGCGGCACGGCAGTCATTGCTTGTTTCCGACGGATTACCGGTTTTGCTCCGGCGGATCGACGCCGCGGGACAAGTACCGCGCCGGATCCTCCGCCAAGATGGCAACCGTCTCAGAGACCGCGACCGCGGCGGGCAACGGGCCCGCCGACCTGCTTCTGGTGCAGGCCGCGCTGCGCGCCGAGCGCGACGCGGTCGATGCGCTCGTGGTCCGGCTCGGCTGCGTTCCGCGCTTCGTGTTCCGGCTCAACCGTGTGCTCGGGCTCGGGCTGCCGTCCGAAGCGCTCGAGGACGTCGTGCAGCAGGTCTACGCCGCGCTCTGGGCTCGCCTCGGTGGGTTCCATGGCAGGAACCCGCTCGAGACCTGGGTGTTCGGCTTCTGCCGCAACTGCCTGCGCGCGGCGTCGCGGCGGGGGCGCGATCCGCGTCGGGCGACGATGGTCGCCCCCGAGGTGCTGGCGGCGTTGCCGGCGGGTGAGCCGGATGCGCCGCAGGAGCTCGGCCAGAACGAGGCGCTCGCGGCGCTCCGCGACGAGCTCGCCGAGCTACCCGACGCCGAACGTGCAGCGGTCGAGGCGAGGCACCTCGACGGCGCCAGCTTCGAGGATCTCGCGCGCGCTTCGGGCGTCGCCGTCAGCACGATCAAGGACCGCTGCTACCGCGCCATGCAGCGGCTGCAACAGCGACTGGGCCGCCGCCTGCTCGGCGCATGAGGATGTCATGACCAACGTCGAATTCGAGGATCTGATGCGCGCCGACGCGCTCGGCGCGCTGCTGCCGCGCGAGCGCGAGCGGCTCGACCAGCTGGCGCGGAGCGTCGATCCGGCCGACGCTCGTCGCCTCGCCGAGCTCGATGCCGTGCTCGCCGCCTTCGCCGCCGAGCGCGAGCTCCGCTCCGAGGTGCTCGCGGCCGGCAGCCCGTTCGAGGGCGAGGATCCGGTTGCGCAGCGGCTGACGGCCGCAGCGGCAGTCGCCGAGGGCGAGCTGCGCGCGCGCCTGCTGCACCCGGTCGCGCCGCTGGCCGATTCGCTGCGACCCGATTCACCGCGACCCGATTCACTGGGGATGGGTGGACCGCGATTGGGGGCACTGCGCCGCTTCGCCGGCTGGTCGTTGCTGGTCGCGGCGGCGGCGTTGGTGGTCTGGCTCGGCTGGTTCGACGGCGGTGCGGCCGGCGGCGGACCGCGCCTCGACCCGAGCCGGCCCGACGATCTGCGGGCGGGCGATCCGAGGGGCGGAGTCCCGCTGCACCTCGTCCTGTTGCAGCCGACGCTGACCGCCGACGCGCGCACGATCTCCTGGGCGCCGGTGCCCGGCGCCAGCGGCTACGATGCCGCGATCCTCGATCTGGCGGGCGCGATCGTGCTCGAGCGCGGCCGCGAGCTGCAGAGGAGCACGTCATGGGAGCTCTCTCCGACGGACTACGAGGCGCTGCGGCCGCAGGCGCCGCTGCGGCTGCGCGTGACGGCGCTGGACGGCGTCGGTCTGCCGATCGGCAGCTCGGGCGACGTCGACATCACGCTGCGCTGAAGATCTTGCCGGCGGCGCTGGCGCTGTTGCTGCTGGCCGGCAGCGGTCGCGGTCAGGACGCCAACGCCAGCTTCGATGCACGGTTCGCGGCTGGCATGCGGTCGCTGCGCGCCGGCGAGACGCTGTCGGCGTCGCACGCGTTCGCCGTCTGCCGCGAGCTCGCGGCGACGGTCGCGCCCGAGCGCCGTCCGGCAGCGGCCTTCGCCGCGGCGCTGTTCCTCGCCGAGACCGCGGTGCGCGCCGGGGATCCGGCCGTCAAGGTGCACGCGCGACTGCTCGAGGTGATCGCCGATGCGCTCGCCAGCGGGGCCTGGCAGCAGTCCGGCTGCGAGGCGCTGCGGCTGCACGCCCTGGTGCTGCGCTGGCAGACCGGGCCGACCGGCAGCTTCCGCCGCGAGCTGCCGCCGACGGACCGGGCCTGGTTGTTGCGCGACGATTTCTTCGAGCTCGCACCACGCCGGCTCGACGACTACGCGGTCGCTGCGAGCGTGTTGCGCTTCGAGCTCGGCGTCGGTAGCGAACGCGAGCCGGCGCTGCTCGCCGAGCTGCGGCGCGCCGCGGTCGGCGGCGGCGACGAGTGGAGCGATACCGCGCGGGCCAAGCTCGCGACCTACTTCGCCGAGCGCCGGGCGTTCGACCGTGCCGAGGTCTACGTCGCCCGGATGGCGCCGACGCGGTCGCGCGTGCTGCGGGCGTGGCTCGCGCTGCAACGCGAGGACCACGCGACTGCGGAGCGGCTCGCGCGCGAGCTGGTCGCGGCCGGCGAGTCGGCCGGCCATCAGCTGCTCGCCGATGCGCTCGAGGCCAGCGCTCGGCCGGACGAGGCGCTGGGTCACTACGACGCGGTGCTGGCCGGCGTGCCCGACCCGGCGTCGATCGCGGCGGCGCAGAACGGTCGCGGCGACTGCCTGCTGCGGCTCGGCCGGCTCGACGAGGCGCGTGCGTCCTACGCCGCCGCGCTCGCGGCGTGCGGCGACGATCGCGTCGGTCTGATCGCCGAGCGCGCCGAGACGACCAAGGACCTCGGTCGCCTCGCGGAACGTGCCGGCGACCGCGACGCGGCGTTCGGCAACTACCTCACGGCGCTCGCGATCGGCGAGCGCGCGCGCGCTCGGCTGCTCGCCGACGCGTTCGGCGGTTCGTGGTTGCGGATCCACGCCGACCAGTCCACCGCGATCGACGGCGTGCTGAGGACCTGGTCGGGTGATGCCGCGGCCGCATGGCAGGTCGTGCATGCGCTCGAACTCGGCCGCAGCCGCGGCGTGCTCGATGTCACCGCCGGCACTGCGAGCGGCCCCGACGCCGAGGCGCTGCAGCAGCTGGTGCGACGTCGCCTCGAGGCGGTCGCGCCGGCCGAGATCGAGGCCGTGGCGACCGAGCTCGACGCGCTGCGGGTGCGGACCGCCGCCGCTGGTGATGCCGCGACGGTGCCGTCGGCCGAAGCGCTGCGGGGCTTCGCGCGGGCGAACCCCGGGGTCGCGATGCTGTCGTGGTGGCTCGGCGCCGAGCAGGCGTTCCTGCTGCTGGTCCGCGGTGACCGCGTCGAACGCTTCGATCTCGGTGCCGTCGCCGGCTGCCGCGACGCGGTGACGGCGGCGTGGCGCGCGGTCGCGACCCCGGCGGGTGCAGCGACCGGGCTCAGGCTGGCCGCCGAACGGCTGCTGCCACCGGCCGTGCGCGCGCAGCTGCCCGACGTCGTGCTGGCGGTGGTCGACCCGACCATGGCGCGCCTGCCGCTGGCCGCGCTCGACCTCGGCGGCGAACCGTTCGGCGTGCGGCACGCGCTGGTGCAGGTGCCGTCACTCGCGGTCGCGGCGCTGCTCGGCGGACGCCGGACGCACGGTCGCGGCTGCCTCGTGGTCGAGGCCCCCTCGCGCACGCCGCTCGGCGACCGGCTCGGCCTCGACCCGCTGGTGTTCGAGCAGCGCGAGTGCGAAGCCGTGCGAGCCGCCTGGGGCGACGCAACCTGGCTGCGCGGCAGCGCCGCCGCATTCGCCGGCATCGCGGCGCGGACCCCGGACCTGCTGCACGTCGCGGCGCACGCGATCGACTGTCCGGGCCTGCCGACGCAGTCCGTCCTGCTGCTCGCCGACGGCCCGCAGGTGATGGGGGCGCTCGCGGGTCTGCAGCTGCCCGGCACACTCGTCGTGCTCAGCGCCTGCGCCGCCGCCACCGGCGAACAGCGCGGTCGCGAGGGTGTCTTCGGGCTCGTCGAGGGCATGCTCGCGGCTGGCGGGCGCGGCGTGATCGCGCCGACGACCGCGGTCAACCAGCAGGCGACCGCCGACTTCATGCGTCTGCTGCACGGCGCCCTGGCGCGCGGCGTCGAGCCCGCGTTCGCGCTGCGCGAGGCCCGCCGGGCGCTGCGCAGCACCGCCGGTGGCAACTACGCGCACCCGCACTACTGGGGCGCGTTCACGCTGTTCGGCGGCATCCCGCACCAACAGGCGGTATCGCTCCCGCCGGCCGCCGGCGCCGGCTGGCGGCGGCCGTTGCTCTGGCTCGGCGCGGCCGTTCTGGCGTTCGCCGGTTTCCGGCTACTGCCACGGCAGCAGCGCGGCGTCCGCCTTCGGTAGCGGCGGTGCGGTGCGCTGCTCCCAGACGACGCCCTGCGCCGACTTGTTGCCGTTGCCGCCGGGATCGGTCATCAGGATCAGGGGCTCGGTCCGGCGTTCGGCACCGGTGTAGCTGGCGTTGCCGATACCCATGCCGAGGAAGGTCAGCTGGGTGCGGCCGCCGGCGGTCAGGTAGCCGGCCTGAACGAATGCCTGCGGCACCAGCGCCGGGTTGTTGAGGAACTGCGCCAGCACCTGCGAGCTGTCCTGCCATTGCACCGTGAACCGGGCGCGGCGCGTTGCGGGATCGATCGGCACGACGCGGCGGTCCCAACGCAGCTGCTCGGCGGTGTAGGGGTGCTCGACCATGACCTGCAGCTCGAGTTCGGACCACGTCGCGAGGTCCCAGTGTGCCGGCACCGCGATCTCGCAGGTGGCGCCGTACCAGCCCAGCGAGACCAGCGAGAGGTCCTGGCTCAGCGCGAACAGCGACGGGCGCAGCGCGGTGTGCTCGTGGCGCACCGTGTACCAGTCGGCGCCGTCGGGATGCTGCAGCACGAGATCGACGTCGCCGTCGCCGTCGAGGTCGGCCGCGCCGAGGCCGCAGGGCGACGTGGTGCCGAGGTAGGCCGCGGGATCGCGCGGCGTCAACGCGAGGGCGCTGCCGGGACCGAGTGTCCGCGACAGCGACTGCACCTGCAGCGTGCGGCCGTCGGCGGCGAACGCGACGACTTCGAGCGCCGGACCGCGCGGCAGCAGCGCCGCGCTCGCCGTGCTGGTGCCGGCCACGGCCGACAGCCAGTGGTAGCTCGTGTTGCCGCTGTCCTGCCAGACGATGAGCACACCGGAGGCCTCCGCGATCGCGAGCGCGGCGCTGCCGCCGAACGGCGCGACGGCGAGGTCGGTGAGCCCGCTCGCGGGCACCAGTGTGATCGGCAACAGCTGGCCGGAGCCGTCGTCGAGTGCGATCGCGACGCCGAGGCCGGGCAACTCGGCGACGATGTCGCTGCGGCCATCGCCGTCGAAGTCGCAGAGCCGCAGCCGTCGCACCGGCCACGGCACGTCGATGCGTTCGCTGCCGAGCAGCAGCGGCACGCCGAACGGTGCGTCGAGCCGGTACTTGACGATCGCGTGGGTCGCGCCGTTGTCGTAGACCACCGCGACGTCGTCGCAGCCGTCGCCTTCGACGTTCGCCGTCGACCGTGGGGATGCGGGGTCGGCCCAGGCGTCGTCGCCCGGCACGGCCATCGCGCCGGCGGCAGCCCTCTCGCTCAACCAACTCG
>JAGQRB010000918.1 GCA_020425925.1 Planctomycetota bacterium | reverse complement strand
GACGCCCCTCCTGCTCCCGACGAGACCGCTCGATGTCGACGGCGCGCCAGCTCGCGAAGGCGGTGGCCAGCGCAGCGACGACCACCGCGGCGACCAAGGCCGTGAGCCGTCGGGTGCGGCGTTCGGCGAACGCGCGGGCCTCGGCCCGCCGTCGATCGGCTTCGACCGCGTCGAGGTGGGCGGCGAGCCGTTCGGCAACCGCGCCGCAATCGACCGGACGCTCGTCGCGATCCGGCCGCAGGCAGTCACGCACGAGCGACACGAGGTCCGCCGCGACCCCGCGCCTGCCGACCTCTTCGAGCGCGGGCTCGACCGCGCCTGCCCGCGCCTGCCCGACGATCTCGTCGTCGGTACCGCTATAGGGTGGCCGGCCGATCAGCATCTCGCAGAGGATCGCGCCGATCGCGAACACGTCGCCGCGGCGGTCGATCCGATCGATCTCGCCGCGCGCCTGCTCGGGCGGCATGTAGGCCGGGGTACCGAAGATCGAACCGGCGAGCGTCGCCGAGCCCGCGTCCGAACTGCGCGTTGTCGCGATCGGCTGCCAGGCCTCGCGCGCACGCAGCTCGTCGGCGTTGCCGCCTTCGCCGAGCACCTTGGCCATGCCCCAATCCATGACCTGCACCTCGCCGAACGCTCCAACCATGATGTTGCTCGGCTTGAGGTCGCGATGCACGACGCCGCGCGCGTGCGCATAGGCCACGGTGCGGGCGATCGCGAGTGCCACCGCGAGCAGCCCCGCCACCCCGATCGACGGATCGGCACGCTCGGCGAGCCGCCCCGCCAGCGTCCTGCCGCTGACCAGCCGCATCGAGAACCAGGGCCGCTGGTCCGGACAGATACCGACCTCGTGCAGCGCTGGCACGCCCGGATGCTGCAGCTGGCCGGTGATCTGCGCCTCGGCGACGAAACGTGCGGTGAGGTTCCCACGACCGCGATGTCGGGCCCGCAGCACCTTGACCGCGACCTCGCGCCCGAGCACGGTGTCGCGCGCCCGCAGGACGAGCCCCATGCCGCCGTGCGCGATCTCGCCGAGGACGACGTAGCGCACTGGCAACTCGGGTCGGTCGGGCCCATCGGCGACGCCGGCCCCGGCAGGTTCGCCGGCATCGGCGGCGAACGCATGCCGCAGCAGTCGATCGAAGCGTGATGGTTCGGCGGTCATGGCGCTCGGGCCGCTACTCGAGGAGCTCCATGAGCTGCTCGGTCAATTCCTCGATGCGCCCGGCGTCGCCACCCGAGCGTCGCCGCAACACGCGGCGCAGCGCGCTGCGGAAGTCGCGACGGGCCTTGGCATACTGATGATGCAGATACGCCGCGTCCTGCTGCAGCTGCGCCGCGATCTCACCGATCGAGCGACCGTCATGGAAGCGCAGCCGCAGCAGCTCGACGCGCAGCACCGCCGCGGGGCCGAGTTCGCGCGCCCGCTGCTCCTGTTCCCGCGCCGCCTCACGGACCATCTGCCGGGCCCATTCGCGGTCGAGGACCCGGGACAGGCTGGTCGGTGGCGGCCGCACGCCGTCGGCGACGAGTGCGGCGTCGCGGCTGCGCTGCAGTCGGCGAGATCGGTCTTCGTGGCGCCGCGCGACGTTGACGACGACACCGCGCAAGAACTTGCGGAAGCCGGCTTCGTGATCGGGATCGACCGAGGACAACGCACCGCTCGGCTTGAAGCACTCGACGAACACCTCCTGCACGGCATCGTCGAGAGCGCCGGCGAGCGGCCGGCCAGTCCAGCGGCGCTCGAGCCACTTCCGGATGGCAGGCGAGTAGCGCGCCGCGAACTCCGCGCGCCGGTCCTCATCGCCTGCCGCCGCCGATCGAACCAGGTTCCACGACGTGCTCTGCATCGCCC
The DNA here is from genome assembly GCA_020425925.1 of Planctomycetota bacterium. Classification (GTDB taxonomy): domain Bacteria; phylum Planctomycetota; class UBA1135; order UBA1135; family UBA2386; genus JAGQRA01. Next base: position 357 of record JAGQRB010000918.1, on the reverse strand, counting down.
GATTGGACGTTGTCGTGCCGGCGCCGACAAGGCGTGCCGAAGCAACCGACCACATCATCGCGAACCGATCGTCGCGGCACCGGCGTTGGTGACGGTCAGCCCGGCCGGGTTGGCCAACGGATCGAATGCGAGTCCCTGCTGGAAGAACCGGACGCCGAGCACGTTCGTGCAGTTTCAGATCGCGAGCGCAACGTCGGCCCGCCCGGCTGGATCCGCCGTGAACACCAGCGACGCATCGGTCGCGACCAGCTGTGAGCAACCGGTCATGCCGAACGGCGACAGGTCGATCGGCAGCGGCGAGCCGTTCCAGACGTCGTCACGCAGACCGAGCACGAGCACGAAGATCGCGGCGGGCGG
>JAGQRB010000917.1 GCA_020425925.1 Planctomycetota bacterium | reverse complement strand
CGGTACGCGACCACCTGATCACCGTCGAACAGCGTGCACACGACGCGCAGGTCCGCGCCGCCGCGCTGCAGCGCACGCAACGCCTCGCCGGCATGTCGCTCGTTCTCATCACGATCGGCCTCGCCGTGTCGCTGTGGTTCTGGCGCGAGGCCGCCACCGCCGCCGTCGCGGCCGGGCTCGAGAACGAGGTGCGCTCCGAGGTCCTGCGGTTCCTCAACGATGACCTGCTCGCCGCGGTCGCGCCCGGCGAAGCCGGCAGGGACGCTTCGATGCGCCGGGTGCTGGATATCGCCGCCGAGCGCATCGACGGCCGCTTTCGCGACCGACCGCTCGTCGAGGCTCCGATCCGTTCGACCGTGGGTCACACCTACTCGAAGCTCGGCATGTTCGACGCCGCGGAGCGCCATCTGCGGCGGGCGGTGGATCTGTACCGCGCCGAGCTCGGCCCCGACGGTCACGAGACCCTGCTCGCCGAGCTGCGGCTCGCGACCCTGCTCAAGAAGCGCGGTCGTACCGACGACGCGGTGGCGATCGGCGACCGTGCGCTCACGGCACTGTCGACGACGCGCGGCTGGGACGACCCCGACACGTTGATGGCGGCGAACAACCACGGTCTGCTGCTCGCGGAGCTCAACCGTTACGAGGAGGCCGAGCGCCTGCTGCGCGAGGTCGTCGACGTCCGCCTCCGCCTGCTCGGCGAGACGCACCCCGACACCCAAGTGTCGATGAGCAACCTCGGCCTGGTCTACTACAACCAGGGCAAGCTCGACGAAGCCATGCCCTGGATGGAGCGCGAGCTCGCGCTGTGCCGGCGAACCCATGGCGACGAGGACCCTGGCACGCTGACATCGATGAACAACTGGGCGAACCTGCTCGTGCAGCTCGGCCGTGAGGAAGAGGCGCTGATGATCCACCGCGAGGCCGCCGCGGCAGCACGACGCGTGTTCGGCGAGCGCAATCTGCAGACGGTGAACCACCTGATGAGCGTCGCGGCAACACTGTCGCGGCTCGGCCGCAGCGAGGCGGAAGCGGCCTGGCGCGAGGCCCTCGCCGCCGGCGCCGATCTCGGCGACGGCCACCCGCTGATGTTGCATGCGCAGTTGCTGCTGATCCGGGACCTGAAGCTCAGGGGCCGGCTCGACGAGGCCGAACGCGCCCTCGACCGATTCGACGCCGCCGCGGCGACGGCCGGCGACGCAGTCGCGACCGACGCCGACAACGCGCTCGTCACGCGAGCCCAGATCCTGCTGCTGCGCGGCCAGGCCGAAACGGCGGTCGAGCGGCTCGCGGCCCGCCTCGCCGAACGAACCGAGGCGAGCGACAGCCGGGCTACCCTGCAGCAGCAGTATGCGACGTGCCTGCTCGAAATGGCGCGCTTCGAGGCTGCGGAGTCCGCGCTGCTCGAAGCCCACGCCTTCTACGAGACCAACGCGTCGACCACCCCGCGCGTCGGCGAGCTGCTGCAGGACCTGGCCCGGCTCTACGAGCGCTGGGGCCGTGACGAACAGGCTCAGGCGATGCGCCGGCGACTGACGGACTGGCGCACGGCGCGCGCACGGCGCTGAGCCGATCCGCAGATCGTCACTCCAGCAGATCGAGCAGACGCCGACACTCGTCGTCGAGGTCGGCTTCGCTGCGCACGACGTGGAACGCGATCACCTCGCGCAGGCAGACGCGAAACTCACTGCGCGCCTTGGCATACTCGTGGTGCAGCCACGCCCGGTCGACGTGCCATCGGTTCGCGATCTCACGAATCGCCAGACCATCGCGAAACCGCAGCTGCAGCAGCTCGACGCGTCTGGCGGCGTCGGCCTCGCCGCTCCGCGCACGCTCGCGTTGTCGGTCGGCGGCCTCGCGCATCAGCATCGCCGCCCACTCGCGATCGAAGCTGCGCGAGGGCGTGGGGTCGCGGGCCGGCACCCGCCCGATCGTCGATTCGGTCGCTGCCGGCTCGCGCCCCTGCCCGCGTTCCTCGAAGCGCCGCGCGACGTTCTTCACGATACCGAACAGGAACGGCCGGAACGCGCCGCCCTCGGCCGATGCACGTCCGAGCGGACCACCCTGTCGGAAGCACTCGACGAAGACCTCCTGGACCGCATCGTCGAGCAGTGAGTTCAACGGCGATTGGCGCCACCGCGCGGCGAGGTAGCCGCGCACCAGCGGATGGTACGACCGTGCGAATGACGATCGCGCGACACCTGGACCATCGGCGGCGTCGGCGATCAGCTGCCAGCAGGTCGCGTGTGACGGGGAATCGCTCACCCCAGCATTATCCACCGAAGCGAGCTCCCGCGGGTGGCCGGGCGGCTTCGAACCATCGGCGCCGCCTACGGCTCGACGCGCCGGAGGCAACCCATCGGAAAGCCGTCGCGCGCGTAGACCCACCAGCCGGCGCGGGGACCGTCGAGCTCGAACCACTCGCGGCGCAGCGGTCGGGCGGGATCGAAGAACGCGAGTCCACCGGCGTATGCGAAGCGTCCGACCTCGCGGTCGCCTTCGCGGACGACGAGGTGATCGTCGACGATGTGGGCGTTGCTCCGGGTGCGACCGTTGCTGTAGGTACCCTCGATGGCGACGCGGACTTCGGGCGGGATCGGCAACGCCGAGGGCGCCGCTGTCGGACCACAGCCCGCCAGCACCAGCTCGGCGATCTCGGTCTCGAGTCGCAGCGCGTGAGGTGTGTCGCCGCCGCGCGTGTTGGTGGCGATGGCGATGGTCAACCCGAGTTCCGGGTAGTGGCTGAGGACTGCCGAGCCACCGGCGTAGCTACCGGTGTGCCCGACCTTCCGCCAGCCGTGCAACGACCCGAGGCGTTGGGCCATCCCGTAGGGCGATGCAGTCGCAGCGCTCCGGCCGACGAGTTCGCCCGGCGTACGGCAGGCGTGCCAGCTCGCCGGGCTCAGCACCCGGCCGCCGTCGAGCGCGTGCTCCCATGCGAGCAGGCCGACGACGTCGCTGCAGACCGAGCCTGCCCCGCCGTAGACCGACATGTCGATCGACGGGACACGGACGACGTCGTCGCCGACGCGGCGCAACGAGTCCGCCGACCGTTCACCGGTCGGACGCACGCCGACCGTGATCGAATCGACTCCGAGCGGCTCGAGCAGTTCCGCGGCGACGAAGTCGGCGTAGCTCCGACCGGACACCGACTCCACGACGAGGCCCAGCAGCACGTAGCCCGAGTTGCTGTACGTCCAGTTCGAGCGCGGCGGAAGCGCTGCACGCCCCCCCTGGAGCGCGGTGTTCGCCAGCAGCTCGAGGCCGTGCTGCGGACGGGCGAGAGCCGCGGGCGGGTGGAGTTCGTCGAAGTCGCCGTCCACGAAGCCGGAGGTGTGGTGCAGCAGATCGGCCAGCGTCGCGTCGGGGAAGTTGGCCGGCGTCGCCGGGACGTGCTTTCGAACACGATCGTCGAGCGACAACTCGCCGCGATCGGCCAGGCGGAGGATCGCGGCGGCGGTGAACTGCTTGCCGACCGAACCGACGTCGAAGATCGTCTTCGCCGTCACCGAACGACGGCGTTCGAGATCGGCGAACCCGAAGCCCTCGGCGAACACCGTCCGGCCGTCGACCGCGATGCCGATGGCGAGCCCGACGATTCCGCCATCCGTCACGGCACGGTTCGCCAGCCCGCGGATCGCGTCGAGCTCGATGGCCGGCGCGGGCGCGACTTCCGGGCGGGCGGCGCAACCGAGGAACAGGGCCAGAGCCGGCAACATCCCGACGCGGCACGACGCGGACGAGTTCATCGGTAGGATCTATACCGCTTGACCACCCGACCGCTGAAGCACGACGGGGGACGCACTCGAGTTCGACATCGAGCTCGACGAGCACGACCGCGCCGGGCGACGGGGTCAAGGCCCGCCGACGGTCATTGCCCGTGCACCACGAGCTGCGGCCACCAATCGCTGGTGTAGAGCTGGTTCTGAGCGTCGCGGGTGGTGATTCGCACGTTGACCGAGTGCCCACCCCAGCCGAACTCGGCCTCGGGTAGATCGTCGAAGACCGCGGTGTAGCTCGCCGCGGGCGTCGGCAACGTCAGCATGCGGTAGTGCACGCGGTCGGGGCTCGAGTGCGGCCGCACGCGGAACTCGACGCGGACGACCTCGAGACCGTGCAGGTCCTTCGGATGCGCGATCACCACGAGCTGGCCGTCGGTGGCGTCCGACACCTCGCCGGCGGTGATGGCGGCGCTGTGCTCGACGTAGTCGATCGTCGGTGTGTTGGTGACGTCCTCGTACGGCGGCTGGACCTGCGGCTCGAACTCGAACGCGGTGTCGTGCGACTCCGGTCCGCCCTCGATCGACAGATAGGGCCACGGCGCGCTGTAGCGGCCGGCGCTGTCCGTGACGACGACTCGGAAGCGGTGCACGTCGGCGACCTGGGGCGCGGTCAACGTCAGCGTTCCGGTCCAGATCTGCCCTGCGAGCTGCGGGTTGGTGATCGCAACCGGCGCGCCCGCGGCATCGAACACGGCGATGTCCTGCGCGCTGATCGTCGCCGGCGGCATCGCGGTGACCTTGGCCTCCATCGCAACAGTCAGGTTGCCGGTCGTGGGCGCGACGAGGTAGGCGCCATCGAAACCGGCCCAGTCGACTCGCGGACGCTGGTTCTGGATCACGAAGCCCCCGCCGGCGACCACGCGCAACGCGAACTCCTGCTCGTGCGTCGAGACGCCGTCGCTGACCTCGAGCACGAACTTCGAAACGCCCGGCTCCTGCGCGTTCCCGGAGATCCAGAAGACGTTGTTGGTGCCCCCGGCGATGCTCGCGACCGACGACGTCAGTCCGGCCGGCAGCCGGCCGACCGGCCGACCGTTTACCGTCTTGACGCCGATCGAGTAGCCGCCCGCCGGCGGCGCACCACCCTCCGCGACGATGCCGACGCCCTGTCCGAGCCCGAGCACGGCATCCTGCTGCACGCCGTAGCGCTGTCGGGTGGTCGCGACCGGCAGGTAGTCGGTGCGGAACCGCAGACCCGCGAGTTTCGAGTAGTCGAGCGGGACGCTGTAGCCGTTGTCCTGGCGCATCCGGTACGGCAGGTAGTCGGCCGGCGTCTGCTCGCTGCGAGGTACGCCGTTCTGGGACTTGACCAGCACGAGGTAGGACGTGCCGGACGGATCGAAGTAGGGATAGACGAGCTCTTCGCGACTGTCCTCGATCAGGTCGGCCGCGAGGATCGCGGGCGACGCGAAGTAGGCCTGGTTGCCGTTGGTCAGCGAGTTGCTGGTCTCGTAGAGCAGCGTCGCGCTGTTGCCGGGCGCCTGGGTCGGGTCGAAACGCCAGATGCCCCAGCGCGCGGGCGACGAGCTGCAGCCGGCACGGGTCCAGCCGTAGAGCTCGATCGCAGAGCGGTCACCGAAGATGTCGATCAGGTCCGAGCGCGTGCCGGGCTTGACGTTGTTGGCCGAGGTCTCGCCCCAGGCGTGGACCCGCAGCGCGTCGGTCGAGTCGAACAGGTAGTGCGTGCCACCGTCGAGCCCGGAACAACCCGTCTGCCACGGGTTCGCCTTCGAGCCGACACACAGCTCGAGGCCCGGGGTGGCCGCGAGGAAGTCCCCGATCAGCAGCACCTGGGCGTCCGGGTTGACCAGATCGGGGTAGCTCGGGTTGGTACCGGAAGACGTCTCGAGGAACTCGCCGAGCTCGTCCCAGCGGCTGGTCGGGACCGTCGTCACCGGCTGCTGGTACTCGACTCCGATCGTCGACGGGAACGCGTAGAGCTCGCCGTCGGGATACTGCGTACCCGGTTTGACGACGTTGAGCAGCCGGCGCGGCCAGATGCGGTCCGACGGCGTGACCGAGTGTCCGCTGATCCCGCGGTAGATCCACGGCCCCGACGGATCGACGTCGTTCGCCCCGCTCGTGGCGTTGGCGTCGATCGCCGCGATGACCTCGGGTCCCGGCAGCGGGATCACGTCGCCGACGGACGTCGCGGTCGTCGCGCTGCCCGGCGCGACGCGATAGTTGCGCAACAGGTCGAACGCTTCGGCGTGGTCCGGATGCGGATTGAGGTGGTACTCGTCGTCGGGGCGCGAGAGGATCATGCCCCAGCGGACCTGCTTCTGGCCGTTGACGTAGCTGATGATGTGCCGGCCGATGAGCTCCTCACGGCCGTCGAAGTCGATGTCGAACGAACGAACGCCGTGGCCACGGTTGCCGTTCGCCGCCGTCGGCGTCGCACCGGACTCGAAGCTGTGGGTGAACAGCTGGGTCAGCGTACCGTTGTCGTAGGCGAACGCCTGCACCCCGTGCGAGTGCACCAGGTCGGACGCCCACACCAGGATGTCCTGCGGTACGAGCCGACCGCGCAGGTTGGCGACCCGGATGTGGAACGCCTTGCCGCCGGCCTTGAACTCGCCGCAGTTGGCGGCGAAGTACTGGCTGTCGAAGTTGAGATGCAGGGCGTTGAGCTTGAAGGGCACCCCGTAGTTCTTGAGGACCATGCCCTGGCTCACCGGATCCCACTCCCAGATCGCGAGCTCGATGTCGCCGTTCTGACCGTTCGGCCGGTAGTCGAGGTAGAGGAACTCGTCGCGACCGTCGAGATCGATGTCGTGCATGAAGCCGGTGTCCATCGCCCACGGCGACAGCGTTCGGGCGCGGTTCGGATCCGTCGCGCAATCCGCCAGCGGCAGCAGATCGTCCCAGCTCATCAGCGAGTAGTTCGGCGTCATCGCACCGAAGTAGGCACGCGCGAAGACCACGGAGTTGGCCGCGACGACATCGCGCACGCCATCCCCGTCGAGGTCGCCGGCGAACAGGCGCAGTTCGGCGAACGGCAGCGGCGCGCCGAGCGCGACGAGGTCTTCGACCAGCGTCTCCTGCGCGCGGATCTGACCGGCGATCGGGAACAACGCGAGCGCGAGCAACGGAATGTGCGCACTGCGCACGAAGGAGCGGCGGAACGTGGGTTCGGTGGTCATCGCTGCGGGACTCCGGACCGCGATCGGAGTCGGGCCGGGTCGCGGTCGATCGAGGGAAACGGGAAGGCGTCGAACGCCTGCCGTTTCACGTCGGCATCCGGGAGCGGAGTTTCCGATTTCGAGCCGAGCTCGCCGCGTCGGCCCGGCGGCGACGCCTCACTGCAAGCGGATCGTCAGGCGGCGCGGCGCCGACAACGCGCTCGCGATCGACTCGGAGGTCACCGTGAAGCGGACCTCGCCCGAGGCGCCCTCGCGCGTCGAACAGGTGCAGACGTAGTTGCCGGGCGGCAGGCGCACGTCGCGGCGGGAGCTCACGGCGCGGCGTCCCGGTGCCGTGCGCGAGGTCATTCGCCAGTCGAGGCCACCGCCCTGCAGGTGCCAGTGCAGCGGCACGCCGCTCGGCGGCGCGGGTGCGGTGACCAGCTCGACATGTTCTCCGTTCGCCGGCGCGACCAGCTCGATGCTCGGCACCTGCGCCGACAGCTCGACGGCCTGTTGGGACAACGTCACACCATCGCACACCGTGCTCAGCAGGTAGCTTCCGGGTGGCGCGAACAGCAGGCCGGAGCCGGTCGCATCGAGCTGGCAGAGCGACGCCAGCGTGAGCGCGTCCTTGGTCCACAGGAACGCGCGCTCGATCGCGCCGGTCGACGGCAGCTCGCCCGGTGCCCGCCACACCGGCACCTGCAGCGGCGGCTGCAATTCCAGCGCGCCGAGATCGATCGCGGTCGAGCCGACTTCGATCAGGCCCGCGCGCCAGTAGACGTCGGTCCCGGCGAACCAGTGATAGCGCCCGCGCGGCAGCGGACCGACCCGGAACCTGCCGTCGACATCGCAGCGCGCGCCGTATTCCTGACCGGTCGCGACCTCGGCGACATCGAAGACCAGCCCCGACATCGGTGCACCGACGTCGAGCCGGCCGGACAGGAAGCCGCTCGGAGGCTCGGCCAGGACGAGGTCGAGCGCGGCACCGGCGCGCACTTCGGTGCGACGCAGCAGCGCGCGGTCCGGTGCCGACGGTTCGGCGAGCGACACCTCGTAGTCGACATCGGCGAGCTCGCTCAGGACGAAAGAGCCGTCCGCGGCCACCGTTCCGCGCAGCGTCCGACCGACCGGCGGCGTCGCGGCGATGCGGTAGCCGGCCAGCGCGGCACCGCGCCCGTCCCGCGCGGTACCCCGCACCTGACCGCCGCCGCCGAGCTGCGGGAACCACGGCGTCTCGCCGCGGGCGGCGATCCGGAGCACGGTCTCGGCGAACCACTTCGACGTCGTCGCCGTCGACTCCGAATCGGACCCGAGCTCGGCCCGCACGAGCACGTCGCCGGTCGCGACCCCGGTCAACTCGAACGTGCCGTCATCCGCGGCCCGCACGCGCGCTTCGGCCCAGATCGGCGCCGCGATCCGCGGCGACAGGGTCTCGGGAGCGTGCGATCGAACCACGATCCGGCCACTCGCGAGCAATGCCGCCGGATTCTCGGCGCCGTGGAAGGCGACCCGACCTCGGCACTGCCCGCTGGGCGGCAGCCGCAGCGTCAGGGCCGTGACGCCGTTCGCGTCGGTCGCCACCAACGACGATTCGAGCGCCGGATGATCCGGTGCGCGGGCGCAGACCCAGAGCCGCTCGCCGACGGGCGCGAACGGGCATCGCACCCGCCCGTCGGCATCCGTGGTGCCGACCCATGGCGGGCGGGCTCGACATTCGTCGGCGGCCCCGACGTCGATGTCGAACCCGGTCAGCGGCCGCCCGAGCTGAACCGTGGCGCCCGACAACGGCCCACCGGCGTCCCCGAACACGGCGAACTCGACGGTCGCCGCCGGTTGATCGAGCACGAGCCGGATCGGCGCGGGTGGTGTCCCCTCCGGCGCGGTCGCCGCGGGTACCGGCCGCAGCGCGGCGGCGCGGAAGCCGGGGTGCAGCGCCGACAGCCAACGCCCCACGGGCAGGTTCGGGATGTCGAACCGACCGTCGCGATCGGTCTCGCCGACGATCGAACCATCACCGGGATCCTCGGACGCCGACAGCCAGATCGCGCTGCCGCCGACCGGCGCCGCGTTGGCGTCGACGACGACGCCGACGGCGCGAACGCCTCGGGGAATCGCCAGCCGCACCGCGACGTCGACGTTCCCGAGTTCGACGACCGCAGCCGGCCCGCGATCGCAGACGCACCGCCAGCGCCCAGGGAGCAACCCCTCGAGCTCGGCGCGACCGTCCTCGTCGGTACGGAAGACGCGGCGCCGCAGCCACGGATCGCAGGCCAGCACGGGTTCGGCGTAGCCACCGATGTGCGGCGCGCTCGTCGTGACGTGCAGGGTGGCGCCATCGCCCCCGGCCACGGCAGCCCGGCTCGAAGCCGCCGGTTCGGTCGGAACCGATCCAGATTCGACGGGCGGCGATGCGGCTTCGACCGCGGCGGTCGGCGGCGGCGCGACATCGCGGCGGCCGGAATCGAGCAGCCATGCCGAACCGGCGACGACGGCCGCGAGCGGCGCCACGGCGAACCAGTACCACAGCCGTCGCGATGCCGCCGCCGGCACGGCCAGCACGGGACCGTGCTGCTGCAGCATCGCGGTCGCACGGGCGAGCAGCTGTTCGCGCAGCTCGGAGAGCGCGCGCTCGGACGCGAAATGGCCGGCGCGCGCGAACGCCGCGATCGCCAGCGCGAACCCCGCGGGCAGCAGCGAGCGCAGCTGCCGCACGCCGCGGAAGAGCCAGCTCTTGACCGTGCCCACCGGACTGCCGATCGCGTGGGCGATCTCGGTCGGCGTCATGCCGTGCACGAGATGCAGGGTGATGACCTCGCGTTGACGCGGCGAGAGCTGCGGCAGCACGCTGTGGACCGCTGCGGTGAACTCGGCCGCGGCAGCGGCCTCGTCGGGCCCCAGCGTCGCGGCGGCGGCATCGACCCGGTCGCCGAGCCGCGGCCCGCGTCCGGCGCGGCGACGGGCGTTGCGAGCGACGTTGCCGAGGATCCCGACCAGCCACGGCTCGACCGGGCGAGTCTCGTCGTAGGCGTGGGCGTTGTGGATCGCGAGGACGAAGGTCTCCTGCAGCAGCTCCTCGGCGTCGTGCTTCTGGTCGGTCAGGTGGCTGGCAACCAGCAGGAGTTGCTGCGCAACGAGATCGAACACCGCCGCCAACGCCGCGACGTCGCCGCGGTCGCGGTAGCGCACGAACGCATCGCTGGCGACTCGCTGGGTGTGCATCGACGGGCGGGATCGGCGGTCAGTGCAGGATCGTGCCCGACACCGTGGCACTGAGGCGCACGTCGCCGGGCGCGAGGAACAGTGCCTGCGCGAACACGGTGAGGCCTTGCAGCTCCGCGACTCCCGGAACCGGCAACGACACCGTCAGGTTCGCGCCGTTCATCGGCAGGAAGCCGGACCAGAGCGGCGGTGCGGAGAGGTCGAGGCCGAGGATGCCGAGCGGCCCCATCGGCACGACGGCGCGCCCCACCGTCACGGCCATCGCCACCGCACTCGGTGCCGTCGGTGCACCGATGGCCGCGACCGACAGCTCGAGCGCGCCACCGGTCCGACCCGGATACGGCGCACGCAGCTGATGCGTGTGGTTGCGGTAGACGATCGGGTACTGCGGCTGCCCCGAGCCGGAGACCTGGGCGTAGGCGACGAGATCGCGATCGCCGTCGCGGTCGACGTCGATCAGCATCAGTTCGACGATCGGGTCGAGGACCTGACCGGGGTCGACGCGGGCCGGATCGGCGGTGAACTGGTTGCTGCCGTCGTTGACGAACAGCTCGACCCGATTCGGGGCGGCAAGCGCCGCCCAGAGGTCGAGGTCGCCGTCGCCGTCGACATCGTCGGCCCGGATCACGTGGGCCACCGCCACCGCGAGCCCGAGCGCCGAGACCGAGAACCCGCCGGTGCCGTCGTTGACCAGCAGCTCCCCGGCGCCGCGGATATCGGGGTCGCCGTCGCCGTCGAAGTCACCGACCTCGATGTCGACGACACCCGTACCGAACACGCCGACGCACGGCACCTCGACGAAGTGCCCGGTGCCGTCGTTCTGCAGCAGGCGACCGGAGCGGAACGGCACGGCGCCGACCGCACCGAAGAACAGATCCTCGTCGCCATCGCCCTCGACGTCGAGCGCGACGAGCCCGCCACCGTAGTACGGCCAGGCCGGCATCGCGATCCCGGCGATCGCCGCGGCCCACGGCGTGAGGTTGCCCTGACCGTCGTTCCGGAGCGCTCGCATCTCGGGCTGCTGGCCGTAGACGCCGCCGTAGACCACGAGGTCGAGGTCGCCGTCGCGATCGAAATCCGCGGCCGCGGCGTGACCGATCCGCCAGTTCTGCGGCACGAACAAGGCACCGGCGGCGAACGTCCCGGAGCCGTCGTTGAACCAGAGCGCCTGCCCGCCGACCAGGTCGAGGTCACCATCGCCGTCGAAGTCGGCGGTCACACCGACGTTGCCCGGGAAGGTCGACGAAGCGAAGATCTCGCGCCCGAAGCTGCCGAGGCCGTCGTTGCGATACAGCGCGTCCGCGACGACATCCTCGTCGCCGTCGCCGTCGACGTCCAAGACCGTGCGGCCGAACCACCGCCCGTTCGCCAGACCACCGTCGTCGGTCGCGTTGTGGAAGCTGCCGTCGCCGAGGTTGTAGAGCACCTCGGCGATCCCGGGGACGTAGGTGCTGTTCGGCACCAGCAGCAGGTCCTCGTCGCGATCGCCGTCGAGATCGGCCACCAGCGGCCGGACGACGTCATGGCGGGTCGGCAGCTCGTGCAGGTTCGCGAACGCGAAGTTGCCGGCACCGTCGTTCTCCGCCCAGCTCGGCAGCTGCGTGAGCCCGTGGAACGAAGGCGTCAGCACGAGATCGTCGTCGCCGTCGCCATCGAGGTCGGCGACCTCTTCGGTGCGCCAGTCGTTCAGCATCGGCGCCGGAAACAAGATCTCGAAGTGGAAGAACCCGCCGCCGGAATTGCGGAGCACCTGACCGGAGCTGCCCAGCAGATCGAGATCGCCGTCGCCGTCGACATCGCTCGCGAAGATCGAATCGCCGTAGCCGAACACCACCTGAGCGCGCGGATCGACGGTGAAGAAGCCGTAGCCGTCGTTCCGGTGCAGGCCATCCATGTTCACGAAGTCGAGGTCGCCATCGACGTCGAAGTCGGCGACCACGATCGAGGTGCCGATGCCGAACGGGAAGGTCGAGACGATCTGCGACGACGCGTCCTGGAAGCGGCCGGTGCCGTCGTTGAGCAGCAGGCGCGCAGGTGCCATCAACAGGTCGATGTCGCCGTCGCCGTCGACGTCGGCGGGGGCGATCCCGCCGAAACCAAAGACCGCCGGCATGTGACCGACGGCCGCGAGCATGCCGCCGGTGCCGTCGTTGAGGAAGAGCTCGGGCCCGGCGGCCTGGAGCTGGACGAGATCGAGGTCGCCGTCGCCGTCGGCGTCGAACAGAGCGGTCGCGTTGAGCAGCTGCGGATTCGGCGCGACGCCGGCGCCGGGGAGCTCGACGAAGCGGCTGCCGCGTTGCAGCAACACGAACGGACCCTGGAACACGAGATCGACGGCGCCGTCGCCGTCGACGTCACCGGCCGAGGGCGCGGTCAGGGTGCGGAAGGGCTTCTGGCCGAGCACGTCGCGCGGGATCGCCGCATCGAACTGCTGGGCGGCGGCGGCGGCCGCGAGCAGCGAGGCGGCGGCGAGGAAGGCGGAGGTCTTCATGGGTGATCCGGGACAGCACTATCGGGGCGCGTGCCCGGAGTTGTCCCGAAGGCCGGCCGGGTTGCAGAAAATCCGCCGGCCGCTGACCGCCGCCCATCCGCTCCGGCGCGGCCGGCCTCAGCCCGGGGCGCCGGTCCCGGGCGCCACGGCCCCCCGCCCGCCCGCCGGCAGCGCGTTGGCGGCGAGCGCGAGGAGCACGATTCCGGCCAACCAGGCGAGCGGGTGGTCGGCGAGCGCGTCGACCCGTTCGCCGATCGGGTTGTCCCAGGCGAACGTGCGCTCGAGGAACCAGGCCGCCGCGACGACCGCGATCGCTGCCGAGGCCACCAGCCGGAACGGTGGATAGACCCGGGTTCGCGCCAACAGCACGAGCCACGGCATCGCTAGCACGATGACCAGCAGCTGGACCAGCTCGATGCCGACGTTGAACGCCAACAGGCTCGCTGCGAGCACGCCGCCGCCGAGCTCTAAGTCGGCGAGGATCGCCGCGAACGCGAGCCCGTGCACCAACCCGAACAGGCCGGCGACGGTCGCCTCGCGCCCGCGCAGGATCGGGCGGACGCCGTTCACGGCAGAGACCAGGATCGACAGCGCGATCAGCGGTTCGACGACGTTCGCCGACAGCCGCAGCCAGCCGAACACGCCGGCGGCGAGTGTCAGCGAATGACCGAGCGTGAACGCGGTGGCGATACGCACGATCCGGCCGATCGCGCGGCCGACGCCGACCCGCTCGCGCCAGCGCCGCCCCACCATCGCGACCGGGGCGACGATCAGCAGCGCCAGCAGGAACAGCAGGTGGTCGACGCCTTCCGCGATGTGCCGGACCCCGAGCTCACCGACCGTGAGCAGGCCGGTCATCAGGCTGCCGCCCGAACGGTCGATCTCGAGGCTCGGACACACGTCTCGCATCTCGCCGAGAATCGTGCCTTCACCCTCGATGAGGCCGTTGCGCCAGTCGCGCGCGACGGCCACCACGGTCTTGTGCGTGATCAGCTGGTGGAAGATCACGTCGTAGCGCAGCGTGAAGCGGTCGACCGGGGCACCCGCCGGCGGTGCGAGCCGCAGGTGCAGGCGCACGTCGGGGATCGCCTCGACGACCGGCTCGATCGCCAGCACCGCCACGGTCCAGGGCCGGCCGTCGGGCGCTACGGGCCGAACGTGCGCGAGCACGTAGTCGCGGATTCGTGGGCCGTAGTCGCGCACCGTCGCGACCGCGTCCATCGGCAGCGGCAGCTCGATGCCGCGCATCAGCTCGATGATCGGCAGATCGAGCTGGGCGGCGACCGACGTCGGTTCGAAGCGCAGCAGCACCCGCGAATCGGGCATCGGATGCGGCGCGCTCGGCGGCAGCCCGCCGAGCGCGACGATCGCGGTGAGGATCGCGAGCAACACGTCAGAACCCGAACGCGTGGTTGTAGTCGGAGGTCCTGTCGCGCCAGATCGTGTGGTAGTGGATCTGGCCCTGGACGACGACCCCGCCCTGGCAGCAGAGCTCGATCCAGACGCTCGGTCCGTCGATGCGGACGTAGTGCCCCTGGCTGCCGAGCGTCGTGCCGCCGGACCAGGCGACGTAGGTCTGACTCAGCTCGCTACGGTAGGTCGCCATGTAGGTCTCCGCCTCCGGGCTGTCGCCGACCCAGGCCGCCATTGCCGCCGTCAACAGGTCCTGCTGCGCCGTGGTCAGCGCCGAACCGAGGATGCCGCGGCCGGTCGTGCCGGTCGGGAAGAGGCTCGTCGAGTTCTGCCCGGCGCCGAGGTAGACGTCGTTGAAGCTGGCGGAGAGCTGCGCGGTCGCCCGCTGTGCCGTCGTCAGCGAGTTGACGAGGTTGTACATCCCGTCGCGCTGCGTCTGCATCGGCACGTAGGCGGTGCCGTTGAACGTGAACGAGGTCGGCTCGACGCCGAGGAAGTACGGCGTCGTGCTCACACGCTCGAGGCCGTTGAAGTAGAGGCTCCAGGCCACGTGGTGGCCACCGATCTGCAGCAGCCAGCCGGCAGTCGTCGACGGCGTGCCGACGATGCCGATGTACTGGTAGTCGCCGTCGTAACCACCGCTCAGCGTGCCGAGGTAGTCGTCGGCGGCCTGGATCTGCTGGAAACGAGCGTAGCCGTCGGCGCCGAGCGCGGCGGTGGCGAGGTCGACCCACGCCGCGCGCTGCACCGTGGAGAGCACCGACAGCGCGACGCCGTTGCGCAAGTTCGTGGTGCCGGAGCTGCCCGGCACGGCCGGCAGGTTCGACCACTTCGCCGCGTTCGTCTGGCTGTGCGCGACCGCGGTCGCCGCCAGCTGCGTCGCGCTGAGCGTCGCCAGGTAGGCGTTCGCGAGATCGACGAGGTTGGGCTCGAACACCAGCTCGACCGGCTGACTCAGGTGGTAGCCGTCCGCCGCCGTGGCGTCGAAGACGATCTGCTGGCCGCTGAACGTCCAAGGCAGCAGCGTCGACGGCCCGACGACCGAGAGCGAGACCGTGCCAGGATGCAACCCGACGTAGCCGTAGCCGGTGCCGGCGGCGAAGGCGTCGATGTTGACGGCCTGGCCACCGGCGGTCGCGAACCCGGGCAGTGTGCCGCTGTCGTAGGTCCTGCCCGGCGCCAGCACGAGCAGCGCCAGCGCGTTCGACAGGCTCGTTCCGAGATCGAACGTGTGCGTCGTGTTGGCGTAGATCGTGACCCGGGCCGGGTCGGTGGCCGTGCCGGCCAGCCCGTCGACTAGCAACGACGAGCCGGCACCGTTCGTCTGGTAGAGCGGGGCCTGCGCGACCGCGGTCGTGCAGAGGAGGAACGTGGCGCGAACTGCGTGTTTCATCGGTTGTGACTCACCGGCCGATTACGGCAGGGGGGCGGCCGCGAACGCGGATTTGTGGCGACTTGCGCCGCCACGGTCACTTGTCGCCGCTGGCGTTGTCGGCCACCCGCCGCACCACCACCTCGAAACCGGGCAGCTCGCGCAATGGCGCCAGCTTCACGCTCTCCCGCAATCGGGCGGCGTCGGCGTAGCCGTGGTCCGCCGCGGCTTCGAGGCGCTGCAACACCTCCTGTTCGAGCGCCACGCGCCGGCGCTTCCGCTCGGCCGTAGGCAGGCGGGTGTCGGCGCCGAGCGCGGTCATCGCCTGAGCCAGAAGCTCGGCGGCGATCCGCTGCGTCGTCCCGTCTTCGGGGCGAAGATGCGCGAGACGGCGCGCGGCCTCGATCTCACCGGCGTGATCGCCAAGGTCGCCGCAGGTCTGACCGACGAACCAGGTCGCGTTGTAGCGATACTGCTGCCAGCGTGGATTGGCGGGAGCTGCGGCGGTGACCTCGGCGGCGAGCATCTCGGCTTCGGCGAAGAGTCTCGCGGCGACATCCGGCTCGCCGTCGTCCTTGTGCTGCGAGCCGAGGTTCACGAGGGTAGCCGCCAGGTTGGCGCGGTTGTCGAGCACCGATGGATCGGCGGCAACGAGCGCACGCACCGTCGCGAGTGAACGCTCGAACCACGCTGTCGCCTCCCGCCGCCGGTCCGGTTGCTCGGAGAGTAGCAGCCCGAGTGCGTTCTCCATGTTGGCGCGCTGGCGCAGCGCATGCGTCAGCTCGGGATCGTCCACCAGCAGACCGTCGACCTGGCGCAGGCATTCGAGCATGCGGGCTTCCTGGGTGGCGGGGTCCCCGCCGCCGTCGTCGAGCCGCGCCCGGATCACGGGCAGGGACGCGAGCGCGACCCGCGCGCTGACCGGCAGGGGCTCACCGGCGACGGCTGCGGCGACCACCTCGGTGCGATCGCACGCCGCCCGCGCCTCGTCGAACCGACCCTCCTGGAGCAGGAACTGCGCCTCGTCGACACCCGAGCACAACACGTGGTCGAGCGCGGCCTCGCGATCCTCGTGGCCGATCGTCGCGGGACCGCCGGTTCGCCAGAGCTCGGCAAGACGGTCCAGCGCGGCCTCGTAGTCCGACTCGCGACCTAGCGCCTTCATCGCGAGCGACGTACCGCGTTCGATGCCGAGCAGCCGGATGGTCGCGAGCGCGTGCGCGGGGTGCCGCGCGAGCACGTCGTGGGCGATCGCGGCGGCGGCAGCAAAGTCGGTGCAGGCAGTTTCCGGCCGGGCATTCGTCAGCTCGACCCGCCCACGCGTCATCACCGCGTCGGCAAACAGCAAGCCGATGTCGTCGTCGCCGGGACGGCGCTGACGCAGGCGGTTCGCGAGCTCGACGGCGCGCTCCGCCGTCGCCATCGCGCGCTCGTACTGGCCGAGGCTGCCGTCGACGAAGACCATCTGCAACGTCGCGCGCGCGGTCTGCTCGAGTAGTGTGAGGTCGTCGGGTGATGCGGCCAGGAAGCGCTCGTAGAACGACTGGGCCCGATCCAGCAGGTCGCGCCGCACGCGCTGCATCTTCGGCACATCGAACAGCGACTCGTTGGCGACCCGCTCGAGCAGGCTGTCGACAGCTTCGCGGGCGAGGTCGCGCTGGGCGTCGGCACGCTGGCGCTGCTGGTTCGCGGAATCGAGCGCGCGCTGGATGTCGCGGTTGGCCGCCTGGGCCTGCAGCAGGAAAACGGTCGGTGCAACGAGGAACAGCAGCAGGCCGGCGACGAGTCCGATCGCGCGGGCGGGATGGCGCTGGCCCCAACGGCGCACCAGCAGCCAGGTGCTCGGCGCTTGCGCGCGGATCGGCCGCCGCTCGAGCAGATTGGCGAGATCGTCGGCGAACTCGGCCGCGTCGCGGTAGCGGCGCGCCGGGTCGACGTCACAGGCCTTGCGCAGCACGATCTCGACATCGCGCGGCACGGCCCGGTTGTGATCGCGCAGCGGCGACAGTTCCCCGGCGAGGATGCGCTCGCGGATCGCGGCATCGGACTCGGCAGCGAACGGTAGCCGCAGACTCAGGAGCTCCCAGGCCGTGATCGCGAGCGAGTAGACGTCGGAGCGGGCATCGGCGGCGTCGAGCTCGCCGCGCAGCTGCTCGGGCGCCATGTAGGCCAGCGTGCCGAGCTGGCTGCCCGAGCGCGTCAATCGCGGGTCTCCCGCGGCGACCGCGAGGCCGAAGTCGAGCAGCATGGCGCGGCCTTCGAGCGTCACCATCACGTTGCTCGGCTTCAGGTCGCGGTGGAGCACGCCGCGCTCGTGAGCGTGGTGCAGTGCGACGGCCACGGCCCGAACGAGCTGTAGGCAGGCCGTGAGCCAGGGCACGGCGAACGGCGTCCCGGGCGGCGGCGAGACCGAGTTCGTCGTGCCGCCGGGCAACGCCGCGAGGACCGCGTGCCAGAGATCGCTGCCCCGCAGGCCCGCCGGGTCGCGCGCCCCGACGTGCTTCACGACCGCGTCGAGCGAGGCGCCGACGACGTGTTCCATCGCGAGCCACGGCATGCCACCGTCGTCTCCGGCATCGTGCACACGCACGATGCCCGGGTGCTGCAGTCGAGCGATCGTGGCGACCTCGCGACGGAACCGCTCGAGCACACCGGGCAAGTGCATGTGGTCGAGGCGAACGAGCTTCAACGCGACCTCGCGACCGAGCGACTGCTGGTGCGCGAGGAAGACGACGCCCATGCCGCCGCTGCCGAGGCGCCGGATCAGCTGGTAGTCGTCGACCTGCTCGGGCAGCACCGTGGCGGCGTCGGGCCGCGCAGGACCGAGGTGGCCGGCGAAGCCGAACTCGTGCAACCGCGAAAGGTGCGCACGCAGGCGGGTCGCGTACGACGGGTAGGACGCGAGCAGGAGCTCGACCGAGTCGTCGTCGCGTTCGAGCAGCCCGATCGCCTGTACGAGTACGTCCTCGTAGGCGTCTCCGGTCGGCGGCACGGGGTGCTCGGGCATTGGCGGCGTCAGGATAGGAGCAAGCGGGCAACGCGGAGAAGAGGGGACACAGCGCGCCGCTTGCGGGGATCCACGTCCGCGGCGAGGATGTCGACACTCCGGTAGCCATGGCCAACGACTCCGTTTCCCTCGCGCGCTCGGCGGCCCAAGGCGACGAAGCCGCACTGGCACAGCTGCTCGAACGCCATCTGCCGTCGGTGCGGGCGTTCGTGCGCTGCCACATGGGGCCGGAGCTGCGCGCGCGCGAGTCGACGTCCGATGTCGTGCAGTCGGTATGTCGCGAGCTCCTGACCCACCGCGACGCGTTCCGGCATCCGGACGAGAACGGCTTCCAGGCCTGGCTGTTCACGACGGCCCGCCGCAAGATCGCGAACCGGGCGCGCGACATCATGCAGCAGAAGCGCGATGCGCGCCGCGAGGTCGCCGATCTGCGCGAGTCGGCGATCGCGGCGCTCGGTGGCGCCTACTCGCGGGTCTCGACCCCGAGTGCGCGAGCGCTCGTCGCCGAGGAGGTCGAACGGCTCGAGGCCGCGATCGAGCAACTGCCCGAGGAGCAGCGCGAGGTGATCACCCTCGCGCACCTCGCCGGCCTGTCGCGGGCGGAGATCGGCGAACGCATGGGGCGCAGCGAGGAAGCCGTGCGCGCGCTGCTCCACCGCGCGATGGCGCGGCTGATGATCCTGCTCGACGGCGACGGCGCCGGCGCCGATTGAGCCGGGAGCGCCCGCCGCGAACCGGATCACTGCAGTTCGATCCGGTGCGCGTTCGACGCCGATACGATGCCGTTCTGCGCGTTCGGCGCGAGGAAGAAGCCTTGCACGACGAGCGTGGTACCGGCGTTGCCCGGCGGCACGAAGAAGCTCCATAGCGCCGGCGCGGAGGCCATCGTCCCGATCTGCACGACCACGGGGCTCTGGCCCATGTGGATGTCCGGCAGCGGCCCGACCGGCGGGGCACCGTTGGTGGCATAGGCGTTCGCCGCGATCGCGAACAGCTCGCCGGTCGACTCCCCGAAGCGTTGCGCGACCTCGACCGAGAGTGTCGTGAACGCCGCGGCCTGCTTGAGGTCCGGGGAGACGGTCGGCGTACCGTTGACGCCCGTGCGAAGCTCGCAGTGTTCGGCGGTGCCCTGCAGCACCGCGGGTGACGACGGCGTCAGCACCGCGAAGAAGTCGGCGTTGGGGTCGCTGTAGTTGCTGAAGTGATTCGACCCGCTCGGATTGAATACCGAGAAGAAGACGTAGGCGGCGCCCGCGGGCACCTGGATCGTGGCGCCGTTGCTCCAGCTGGCGCGGCAGACCACGAAGTCCTCGGCGATGTCGGTCGGGCGGTTCTGGCTCTGCGTGTTGCGGGTCGCGATCGGTGCGCCGTGGACGATCGGCACGGCGCCGGGCACACGCTGCACGAGACCGTTCGCCGGGGTCAGCAGCTGCGGGCTCGTGCTGAAGACCGCGATCAGGTTGCGGGTGGTGTCGGGGCCGCTGTTCGCGGAGTAGGCGCCGACCGTCGCGATCTCGACCCAGACGCCGGGGCTGAGCCCGAGCGCGCTGAGCGGGATGCCGGAGGCCGGCACGGCGCTCGGGTCGTTCGCGATGCCGAGGAATGTCGCGCGCGGGTTGATCGGAACCTGGATCTGGGCGGCGGCGTGGCCGGTCGCAGCGGCGAAGCAGAGGAAGGTGGCGTAGACGTAGCGGTTCATCGCAATCGGGAAGGGAAGGAGTCGGGATCGAAAGAGGACGGAGGCCGGTGCCGTTCGCAGCACCGCCGGCAGGGACATCACGGGTGCCGACGCGGCGTGACGCGGTGACGGCGAAAAAGTCCGCCCCCTGGGGGTCTCAGCCGCGCGTCCGCGGCTCGGCGCCACCGCGCGCGAGCGTGCGGTCGACGAAGCGCAGGATCCGATCCGCCGGCGCAGCCCCGACGCGGCGCGTCCCGACCGGCACGCCGCGGTCGAAGACGACCATCGTCGGGGTGAACGTGATCGCGTGTGCGCGCGCCAGCGCCGGCTCCTGGAGCACGTCGACGTTGCGGAACTCGAGCCGGCCGCCGTAGTCCTCGGCGGCCTCCTCGAGCACCCGCGCCACCCGATGGCACGGACCGCAGGTCTCGGCGGTGAACACGACGAGCACCGGCAGCGGATTGCCGAGCACCTCCCGTTCGAAACCGGCCGCATCGACCCGGCGCAGCCGCGGCGCGGTCGGCGGATTCGCCGGCACGACGGACACGGCCTCGCGCGGCGCCGGCGTGCTGCGCAGCTCGCGCCGGCGACGGCCCAGCTTCCGATCGAGGCACTGGTGGTCCAGCACGAGGACGCGCGGATCGCTGCAGAGGTCGTAGCGCAGCACCGAGACATCGGCCGACGGCAGGCACAGGATGCCGCCCTCGACCGGCTGCGCGACCATGCCGCGCGCCTCGCACAAGACCTCGCGCAGATCGCGATCGTCGGCGGCCTCGCACGTGTAGTCGCCGAACGGGCCCGGGTCGATGAGCGCCGGATCGACGCAGCCGTGCGCGAAGCGCAGCCACTGGATGCACTCGTACGTCTTCCAATCGGCCTCGTCGCAGCGGTCCTTGGTGCCGGACCAGGCGCGCGCGATGTCGGTGCACGTCACCGCCTCCGGATCGACCAGGCCGGTCGTTCCGGTGCCACCGCCCGTGCCGCCCTCGCCACCGCCCCCACCGCCGGACGCCGGCGCCGGGGTCCCGGCCTCTTCGCCGGTGCAGTTCGCCCCCGGGAGACAGAAGCCGAGGTGCTCGTTCACCAGCTTGCCGACCGCGTCCCAGGTCTGACCGCCGGTCGGCACGCCCTCGACCGCCTCGGCGATCTTGTCCTTGAGGAGCGACAGCGTCTCCTTGATCACGAACTCGCGCTCGGCCTCTTCCATCGTGCCTGACCGGGACGGGTCCAACGCTTCGACGATCGCGGTCGCGATCTTCTTCGCCACCCATTCGACGACCGCCGCGACCAGGAAGATCGCGATCGTCTCGCCAGGTGATTGCTCCTCGACCGGCGGCAGACCGATGTCGATCTTGCCGGCGGGCGGCTCGGCCTCGGGTTCCTCGTCGTCGGGCTGCTCGTCGTCGCCGCGTCCGATGTGCGCGAGCGGATGTCCACCGCCCGCGAGCACCGGGCCGCGCATGTCGTCGCGACAGTTGTCGAACGCGGCGTCGAGGATGTCGACCGCGGCGTCGATCGTGTCCTGCCAGCTGGTGTCGCCCGCAGGCGTGCCGGCCGGCTGACCGACGCCGGCGATCGCCGGGCAGCCCTCGGCCATCGCCCCGAGCTCCGACTCGGTCGGTAGCGTGATCGCGCTGTCGCCCGGCGGCGCGACCGGCGGCCCCTTCCCGGCCGCGACCTGCAGGTGCCCACCGCTGCACGAGACGAACAGGCCGCGATGGTCGCCGTCGAGACCCGCGATCTCGAACGCGCGGCGGATCCCGGCGATGACGTCCTCGAGCTGCTCGAGGGTCAGCAGATCTGCGATGCGCTCGCGGAACTGCGCCGCCGTCAGGCAGAACACCGCGCCGGTGTGCGTCACCTGACAGAACTTGACGAACGGCAGCGGCGAGCCGTTCCACGTGCCCTTGATGCGATCGACGACGTACTCCTTGCCGGTCGCCGTGATCTGGCGCGCCATCACGAGCCGGCCCTTCTCGTACTTGCGCAGGAGCTCGGACCGACCATCGGCATGGAACGTCTCGCAATCGCCGTCGAGCCGACCGTCGGCGAATCGCGCGACGAGCGCGCGGGCACCGGATCGGTACCACTGCTCGAACTCCCCCGCCGGCTGGCCACCGACGTAGGTCTGTCGACTCAACCGGCTGCCGTCGGCGTAGAACCGGCGCCAGACGCCGGCAGGCCGACCGACCTGGTACTGGCCCGACATCGCGACCTGGCCGTTGGCATGGCGCAGTGTCACGGTCCCGTTGCGGATCGGCGCGTCGCGGTCGTCGACGCGCAGCTCCATCTCGAGGGTCGTACCGTCCGCGAGGACGCGGCGGTGCTGCAGGCGATTCGTTGACGCTGGCTGCTTCATGGATCTGCTCGGGTTGGTTCCGAGCAGACGATGCCCGCGGCGGGTGAGCGGTGACCGGGTTTGCGGAAGGGGAATCGCACCCATCCACCGGGTAGGCGTCAGATGGGGCGAACCCACTCCTTGTATTTCCGCCGCAGGCGCTCGGCCTCTACCGCGACGATCGACTGCGCACCGACCCGAGGATTCCCGCCTGGCTCCGCATCGTCGCGTTCCGCGGGAGATGCCTCCTCGATCGCCTCCCAGATGGGGCTACCGAGCGAGATCTCGAGTTCCACGAACCCGCGCCGCCTGGTGATCGGCAACCCCAGGAAGGCCGAGACGATCCGAACGCGCCGGTACCCGCTGTTGCCGCACGCTGCAAGTCCGCGGATCACCCAGGTCCAGACCAACTCGTTGAGCTGACTATCGCTGACCTGGACCCGCGGATCCTGAACGAGTCCCGGCCCCGTGGGGTCGGGCCTCAGCTGCCAGAGCAGCCCAGCAATGCTGAGTCGCAGGCGGTAGAGCAGTCCCCACCAGAGCGTGGAGTGGCTGGTCCCGCTGAGTTTCGCTTCTGCGTCCTCGAGTGAGAGCCACGCCAGCGCCAGCTTGCTCTCGGCGCGCTGCCGACACGCATCGTCGATCGGCTCGCTGCCGCCGGCAAGCCGGCCGGCTTCGAGGACGAAGACCTCCGCCGACCGCAACAGGAGGACCGCATTCCGGGGCCCGTGTTGATTGGCCGTTATCGCGAGGATCGAGCGCGCTTCACCGATACGCCGACGAGCTTCGCTGAATCGGCGGAGCCCAGCCAACGCGAGGCCGTACAGGGTGAGCGCCTTCTCGCTCTCGACGGCGTCATCGCCCAAGTACTCGGGTATCAGAGAACGGGTCAGATCGACGGAGTGATGAGTCAACCACGCGGCGGCGAGCCACTGCCGATCCGTGTCGCGCGCGGCATCTCCGCTCTGACAACTCCACAACAGCACCTTGGCGCGCCGTGTCAGGGCGTAGGCCATTTCGTTCATGAGCTTGACCGCGGCCAGGACGTGCATCTGGCGCCCTCTCCACTTCTCGAGCCACTCCGCTTGCCGGCGCAGGTCCTTCTCCCGGCGGTGTTCGAGCGGCTTCTCCGTACCGTACTTCTGGACGTCGACCTGGAGGCACTTCATCACGGCCTTCCAGACCCAACGCAGACCGAGCTCGGAGAGCGGCGTTTCGAACTGCGACAGGAACCGACGCGAACCGGAATCGGGTTCGTAGAACTCCGGCCGCTCGAACGACCACCTCGCCGTCGGCATGGGGCGATCCGAGTGCGCGAGCTGCAGGAAGCGGCCAGGAACACGCAACGCCTTGCCGAATCGCGGCCGGCTGGCAACCGACTCGTCCGAACCGGACGGCACGCTCTTCGGGTCCGCGCCGAGCAGACCGTCGCCGTCGACCCGCCAGCTGAGCGCCTTGCCACACTCCGCTGCGATCGAGGTATTGAGCGCCTCGAACTCCTCGATGACGGCCGCGACGAGCTGTTCGAGCGTTCTTCGATGCGACCTCGCGTTCTTCTTGTCCGGCGTCGCGTCGAAGAGCTTCCGCAGCGATACACTAAACGGCCCGTCCGGCTCGGTCATGATCTCGATCGCCTGACGGAATCCCTTCAGGTCCGCCGAATTCAGCCAGTACTTCGCGGACCGTCGCCCCAGGACGAGAACCCGCAGGGTATCCCGGAGCGACATGTCGACGAGGTGACGTCGATAGCGATTCAACGCATCCCCGCTGTCCGGCGGCGACGTCGGGCGATCATAGGCAGCGTAGAGTGCGCACTGCAGGTTGTGGTACACGCAGCTCCAGAGCGGCACCGTATGCTGACTCGCGAGGAAGGACCGGAGGTACCAACGTGCGATCCAGAAGTGCGTTCGCGCCCGGGTCTCCCGCTCGCACACGTCGTCGTCGCCCGCTTCCCGACCTGCGCTCTCGCCGTAGCGCGCCCGACATTCGCCGAGAATCGCCTGCAGGCCGAGCCGGACGTCACGGTGGAGCCAGAAGAAGCCGCCTTGCCGCCGGTAGATGATACCGAGCCTCTCGAGCTGTCGAAGCCAACCGTCCACGAGAAGGCCTCGTGTCACATCGTTGTCGATGCTCTCGAGGTTGAACGGGAACGGACACGGGAACACGGCCTCCGAGTAGAAGGCGCACTCGTGCCGGGACTGCAGGAACAGGCTGATGGCATAGATGAACTTCTGCCGCCTGAGCGTCGTGTCGTACTTCTCCTTCGTTGGTGCGTGGATCCAGGCGAGCACTCGCGCGATGTACTGCCTGTACGACAGGCCGCCCCGACGCACGACCTCGGAGCTACCGCGCGATTCCGCATGGGCGCCAGCTCCGCCAGGCATGCTGCGGCGAACGAACTCGTCATCCTGCTCCGAAGCCACGAATGGTTCTCGGCCATGCGTGCGCAACGCGCCCGCGAGTTCGTCCGTGAGCTTGCCGACCGCGAACTCGCGACCGGTCGCACCGATCGCCGCTGGCAGCGAACACCGCAGGATGTCCTCGCCGTGCCGCTCGGCAGCTGCCGCCGCTGCGCGGGCATCGGTGGGAGGTTGCGGCAGCAGGTCGGGATACTCGCGCAGCACGTCGACGAGTTCGGTCCAGATCGCGTCGACTCCAGGCCGCCGACGATCACCGCGCTCGAAGAGAGCTTGGATCTCACGCACCTTCTCCCGGTTTCGGGCGACGCGACTCGGTGTGATCGGAATGATCAAGGAGCGGAAACCGATCCTGCCGAGCACCTGGAGCAGGCTCTTCAGCTGCTCGTTGTCCTCCTCGGCCCACGCCGTTCCCGACCACGTCGCACTCCCGCCCATCTGGTCCCGGGCATAGAGGAACAACATCCAATCGCTCGGGATCACCCGCATTCGCCGGACGAGACGCATCAGTCGGCGCTCGAACATGATGGCGCCACCCGCCAACAAGCGAGCGTCCGGGGTGACAAGGAGTTCCTGCTCGAAGACCCCGGAACGGATCGCCAGGGTTCGCACGACATCGAGCAAGAACATCCCGAAGCTGCTGTACTCCTGCATCTCGAACCACATGCGGTGGCTCGCCTGTTCGAGGCGCTCGAAGACGGCAACCGAGATCCTGAGGGCCCCCGATCCACCGACGACGAGCGTCCAACTGTTCGGGATCTCCGCGCAACGGCGCAACAGAATGCCGAGCCTGCGACCGTCGGCGCGCACCGTGAGCGGGTGTTCGTGATTGGCCGAGAGGTGGGCGAGCACCGCATCGACCGTCTCGACAATCGTGGGGTCGTCGACTCCGCGGGCATCCTCGCGCCCCCCGGTGGAACCGACGAGAGGAATGGTCGGCGGCAACTTGTAGGCGAACCTGTAGGTCAGCCCTCCCGGAGGCAGGGACCTCGTCATGCGCTGATAAGCCTCGTAGAGCATCAGGTCCGGTCGACTGCATTGCGCAAAGTGGACTCTGCGAAACCGCCCGGGATCGATCAGCTCCCGCATGCTGGGTTCAGAGAAGATGCGATTCGCATGAGCGACGTCGCTGGCCGTGTGCGCGACCCAGATCACCCGCACTTGGGGTCGCATCCGCACGGCTGCCTTCAACATGTCGATCAGACGACGGTCCGATCCCGAGTAGCCGAGGACCAGTAGCCAGGTCGGTCCGTCGTTGGGGGCCAGCATGCTCCCCGGCGACAGGTAGCTCATGAAAGCCTCGATGTCCTCCTGCGTCGGGCGAGCATCCAGAGAGGCATCCGCGCGCACCTGGATGAGGCCACCGTGCAACTTCACCAGCGCGCGTCCCAGAGCGAAGGAACTGGCCGGCGGCAAGCGCGCCCCGAGCGGCACCTCCACCACGCGCAATTCCCGCTGCAAGGCCTGAAACGACCGCTCTATCAGATCATCGAAATTGGTCGTCAACAGCAGCCGCACGTTCATCACGACCGCGATGTGCGCGATCATCTTGTGCGTCAGATTCGGCATGCGCTTCGCAACGAGCTGCGTGACGAACGAATCGATGACGATCTGACTCGCGTCCTCGCGCAACCGCACGACCTCATCCTTCACGTACAGACGCGCGAGGAATGTCAACGCCGAGCGCCAATCGCGCAGACTGCCGACACCCTGCTCGACGAGATGATCGGTCGTGAACGGGCTCGTGGCGTCGGCGAGCGACCGCGACGCCAGGTAGTCGGAGTATCTGGCCGCGAGTTCCGGGATGCTCAAGTCGACGGCGACGTCGCGGACCCGATCACGGATGCGCTGCTCGACCCACTCGCGCGCCAGCCGGATATCGGCCTCGGTGTAGGACTGGCTCCAGACCCCCTCCGCGAGACGTCCCACCCGACCGACGTTCTGGGATTCCGAGTGCCCCACTGCGTCGTGGATCGCGGTCGCCAGGTAGTCCGTGAAGCTCTGGCCCATCATGATCCCGGACAGGGCCGAAATGCCGCTCCCCAGCAGAGGTACGAGCCGCTCGCCGCGAGCAGCGATCTCCTCCAGACGACGAACGACAACGCGGGGCTCCTCCGCGTCGAGCGAATCCCTTTTCATCACAGCAGCGTAGCGACGTCGCGCCTGGTGCGCGAGTCTCCGCCGGCGCCCCCGCTCGGGACCGACGCCAACTCACATGATGGCGTCTTCGCCGGTCAGCTCGCGCCCGATGATCAGCCCGTGGATGTCGTGCGTGCCCTCGTAGGTGATGACCGACTCGAGGTTGCACATGTGACGCATCATCTGGTACTCGTCGGTGATGCCGTTGGCACCGAGGACGTCGCGGCCGAGCCGGCAGCACTCGAGCGCCATCCAGCAGCTGTTGCGCTTGGCCATCGAGACGTGGAAGTGCTTCATCGTGCCGTCGTCCTTCATGCGGCCGAGTCGCCAGCACATCAGCTGCGCCTTGGTGATCTCGTTCGCCATCCAGACCAGCTTGTTCTGGACCAGCTGGAACTTCGCGATCGGCTTGTCGAACTGGACGCGGATCTTGCTGTAGCGGCAGGCCTCGTCGAACGCCGCCTGCGCCGCGCCGACCGCACCGAACGCGATGCCGTAGCGCGCCTGCGTCAGGCACGACAGCGGGCCCTTGAGCCCCTCGACGTTCAGCATGGCCGACTTCGGAACGCGCACGTCCTCGAGCACGAGCTCGCTGGTGTCGGAGGCGCGCAATGAGAACTTGTTCTTGATCGGCCGGCCCTGGAAGCCCTTGGTGTCGGTGTCGATCACGAAGCCCTTGATCGTGCCCTCGCACTGCGCCCAGACGATCGCGACGTGCGCCATGCTGCCGTTGGTGATCCAGTACTTGCTGCCGTTCAGCACGTAGTGGTCGCCGTCGGCGACGGCCTTGGTGAGCATGCCGCCCGGGTTGCTGCCGAAGTCGGCCTCGGTCAGCCCGAAACAACCGATCAGCTGGCCGGCGGCCATCTTCGGCAGGTACTTCTGCTTCTGCTCCTCGCTGGCATAGGCCCAGATCGGGAACATGCAGAGCGAGCCCTGCACCGACACGAACGAACGCAGCCCGGAGTCACCGCGCTCGAGCTCCTGGCAGATCAGGCCGCTCGCGACGCCCGACAGCCCGGCACAGCCGTAGCCGGTCAGGCTCGAGCCGAACACGCCGAGCTCGCCGAGCTCGGGGATCAGGTCGGTCGGGAACGTCGCGGCGCGATTGTGCTCCTCGATGACCGGCATGAAACGCTCGGACACCCACGAGCGGATCGTGTCGCGGATCATCCGCTCCTCGTCGGTGTAGAGTTCGTCGACGGCGAGGTAGTCGAGGGCCTTGTAGGGATCGGTCATCGGTACTTTGGCAACGGGGCGAAGCAGGATAGACAGTCGGACGTGACAAGGAAAGCCGGCGCCCACCGCTGCGCGGTCTGCGGTCACCCGGCGGCCGAGGCCGTGCCACCGGGCGCCTGCGACCGCTGCCACGGGGAGGCCCGCTCGCTGCACGGCAAGGAGCCCGTGACACCGGGCCGCGGGTTGCCGCCGTTCGACCTCGTCAGCGGAACAACCGATGTCGTGCGCTCGGTTTTCACGATCGTGCTCGGCCGCGCGTTCGTCGGCCGCCTGCGGCGCCCGCTATGGGTGAATGCGATCGCGTTCCTGCTGCTGCTCGGCCTGTTCGCCTTCGCGCTGCTGCCGGCGTTCGAGAGCGGCGCCGGCAACCGCAACCCCGCGTTCTGGGCCTTCGCGAGCTGGGTCCTGCTCGCGCCGGTCGGGCTCGAGCTGCTCGCCGGCCCCTGGCAGAACGGGCTG
>JAGQRB010000916.1 GCA_020425925.1 Planctomycetota bacterium | reverse complement strand
GTTCGCGGGCGCGTCGGTCAACGGCGGCGTGCGGCTCGGCCGGCTCGCCGATCGCGCGTTCACCTTCGTCAAGCAGAGCCCGTGGTACGCGGCGAACGCGGGCCGCTTCGACCTCGTGATCGGCGGGCAGGCCGGCTACAGCGGGCGCCAGCAGGAGATCGAGGCCAACGCCAACGAACACGACAGCACCGCGCTCGCGCCCTACTTCGGTGAGCTCTCGACCTTCGGCAGCGCCGACGAGGTCTACGGGCCGCTGTTCGCGCGGCCGTTCTACGAGACGCTGCACCCGAACGGCCGGATGTTCCAGAGCCGGCAGTACCTGCAGAACGGCGGCAACGGCACCGAGCTGTCGATCTACGAGGTCAACTACCACACCACGAGCGTGATCCCGGGGCTCGGCCAGCAGCTGCGCAATCAGTTCGTCGCCGGCGCGAGCGGTGCGATCGCGTTGCCGCTGACGATGCTGGTGCACCTCACCGAGCTCGGCGCGCGCAACCAGTGCGCGTTCCTGGCCTGCGGCTACTCGTTCCGCTTCGACACCTCGGGCGGCTGGCCGCCGCAGCAGCAGCAGTTCGTGCAGCTCTGGGGCATGCTGCGCGATCTCTACCACTACGACGTGCGCCGGCCGACCTGGCTCGGGGTCGAGCTCGCCAACGCGGCGATCCAGGGCGACGCGATCACGACGGCGCACGCCGGCGACGATCCGCGCTGGACGCAGAGCGCGATCAACGGCGTCGGCGCGCCGACGACGGTGACCTACGTGCAGTCGTTTGCGTTCCGCGACGGCAACCGCTACGGCCTCGTGCTGATGAACCTGAGCCTCGACGAGTACCACGGCGTGCGGCTGCACGTGCCCGGCACGCCGCTGCCGAACGCGATGCTGTCGCGGATCGAGCCGGCGGACATCGCGGCGGTCAACGCGACGAGCGAGGTCGTGCAGCTCGAAGTCGAGGCGATCGCGGGCTTCCACGACGGCTACGAGATGCTGCTGCCGCCGCACAGCATCCGCGCGCTGGTCTGGCAGAACTGAACAACGCCGGTCGTTCAGTCGGCGAGCAACGCGGCGGCGATCGCGAGGTACTCGTCGCGATGCGAGCCTCCGGGCCGCCGGCGGCCGGCGCGGCGGTACCAGTAGTCGGCGTTGGCGAGGTCGCCTTCTTCGCGGTGCAGCGCGGCGTGCACCCAGTCGCAGCCAGTGCCGCCGGTGTTGACGGCGTCGTGCGCGGCGTCCCAGTCGCCGTGCAGTGCGTGCCAGACGCCGCGCACGGCCGGCCGGGTATCCGTGGGCGAGTTCGCGATGAACGCGTCGGGATCGAACGCGTTCATCGCGTCGGCTGGCTGGCAAGCAGGACGAAGGCCTCGACGATGCGGGCCCGCGCCGCGTCTTGCAGACGCAGGTAGCGCTGCTGGCCTGCCGCGCCCGGCGCGAACGTCGTCACACCGTTGTCGGCGACGCTCACCACGCCGGGCTCGGAGAGTTCGAAGTAGCCGTGCTCGGGCCGCACCGCCGCGAGCACGCTGGTGAGATCCCAGCAAGGGCGGTCCTCGCCCTGCGGCGCGTAGAGTCGATATGCCGCGGCGACCGGATGGTGCGGCGCCCAACCGAAGTCGCGCGCGATGCTCGCATTCGGATAGCGCAGCGCGAGGCCGACCTCGAAGCCGCTCCAGATCATCGGGGTCGGCCACGACGCCGCGACGGTGCGCGCGGCGGGGATGTCGTTGATCACGTTGTACTCGCGGTACTCGCGCGGTTCGCCGTGCTGATCGGCGATCGGCGTGAACGCGCCCGCCATCAGCGACAGCACGCGGACCTTCTGGTGCGCGAGCTCGGTGCCGGTCAGCGGACTGATGTCATCGGCCGGCGAGGCCAGCAGGTCCGCGAGGTTGGTCGAGAAGCCGACCTGCGCGATCGCGACCGAGCCGTCGGCGGCGTCGGCGAGCACCCGCCGCAGCACGGCGACGGCGTCCGGCGCGTCGGTGCCGCTCGCGAGATCGTGCGGATAGCGGGTAGTGCCGTCGTCCACTGCGTTCGCGAGTCCGAGGTAGGGACCCGCGCCCGGCGTCACGCCGCTGCGGCAGACGCCGATCGGAACGTCGCCGCGGCCGTAGAACGTGTCGATCGCGTCGACGAACGGCGCCGCGAGCGCGTGGTCCTTGGTGATCGTGACCGCGAGCAGCCGGCATTCGCCGCGCGCCTCGAGCGCGTGGATCAGCGCCAGCGCGAGCACGTCGTCGATGTCGTTGCCGATGTCGGTGTCGAAGATCAGTGGCACGTGGCGCGGCGCTTGCGCCGGCAACAGCGTCGCGAGGGCGGTGGCCACGAGGAGGGCGGACGAGCGCATGGTCGGCGCGAGTCTACGCCGCGTCGTCGCGCACTACCAACCGAGCAGCCGTTCGACGCCGGCGTTCCAGACCACGAACGCATCGACCGCCGCCAGTCCGAGCGCGGCCAGCTGCCCCGGCCACGGCATCGCGCGCGCGGCGAGTGCGAGCAGCAGCATCGAGCCCAGCGCGCATGCGATCGCGACCTGTAGGATCGTGGTGTAGTCGTTGGTCGCGAACGTCGTGACGTCGAGCAGCGTCGCCGCGATCGTGGACAGCAGCGCCAGATGGAACAGCAGCGCCGCATGCCACGGGATCTTGAGGTCGCTGCCTTGCCGTCGGGATTCCATCGCCGTGCTGCTCGTATCGCCTCGGACGGACCGCGGCTATCATGCTTCCGAATGGTCCTGCTGTTCCCGACCCCGCCCGAGCGCCTCGTCGACGCGGCTGGCCGTCCGTACTTCCTCTGGGACTCGGACATGACGCTCCCGGAGTTCGAGCAGAAGCTCCGCGAGGAAAGTCGAGAGGGACGCGCCTACCTGGTCGGCAAGCTGATGCGACAGGCGAAACCCGACGACGTGTTCACGTTCGTGACGGTCGACGAAATCGTCGACCTCTGGCCGACACTCGTGCGTTACCTCGGGCGGCAGCGCGAGTTCTGGACCTGGCTGCTCGGCTATTGGGGATATGAGCTCGAATCGGCTTAGCCGTCGTTCTCTGTCGCTCTGTGTCGATCCTTGATGGATGACAGGTGCTTCTGCAGCTGTTCGAAAGAGCTGCCGTTGCTTTGAATCTGCCGGCGCAGATCCTCGACGAACAGTCGATGGTATCGAGGCAAGGTGTTGCGCCTGCGTTGCCTCATCTGGAGAAGCTGCTCCTTGCCGACTCGGAAGTTGAAGCCGTCGTGCAGCAGATCCTGCAGGTCATCGAGTTCATCCAGTTCCAGGACGCGGGACGATCGAGTCAACTGTCGAACTGCGTCGGTCAGGGAGTCACGATAGGCCAGTAGCGTGCCTTCTGATACATCTTGGCGCCACAGCACCTCCGCGTCTCGGACAAGCCGTTCGAGCGATGCGATCAGCTGGCTCCGAAGTTCGATGGTCTCGTGGTCCATGCCACCCGAGAGCATCGAGATCGTCTTCAGGATGCTTCGAATGCCTTCGTTCCAGTCTCGATAGAGTTCGACGAAGTGAATGTCTCGCAGCGTTTCACCCGCGCGGATCTCCGTGTCCGGGACCTCGCATTGACTCAATAGGATTGGTATGAACCACGAAGTGGTGCTCGGGCGTTGGCGCAACTCCTCGATGGCTAGTGTCAGCTCCTCGTGCATGTAGGACTTCTCGCGATCGAGAAAATCGGGCGAGAAGCAGGCTATGAAAGCCGCGCCCTCCCGGATCGCTTTGCGTATCTCCTGCCGCCACTTCTGCCCTGGGAGCAGCGAATCCCGATCAACCCAGGTCGTGACGCCCGAGCGACGCAGATCCGAGCAGAGGCGATCCACGGTCTCGTGATCGGTCCGCACGTAAGAAACGAAAGCGTGTGACAATCTCGGTTCCTTCGGGCGAGAACCTAGTCCGGTGGACCACGGATGTCGAGTTCGTGGCGGGCATCCATGTTGCCCTGAGCCCTCACGTTCCGAGCTGCACCTGCAACCCGTTGCTGAGATCGAACGCGCCGAGGAACGCGCCGCCGGTATTCAGCACACCCCACTGGAAGAACACGTTCACCCCTGCCAGTCCCGGATCGTTCGGGATCGTCAGCCCCGCACTCGCACTGCCGATCCCATCCGCGACGCGCACGCCGTAGCTCTGGAACGGGATCGCGAGCAGGCGATCGCACGGCCCGTTCAGGTTCGCGCTCGCGGGTCCGAACGCGAACAGCAGGAAGCCGAGCGCGCCGGGCGGCGCCGCCGACAGCGTCATCTCGAACGCGCCGTTGCCGAGCACGGGCAGGCCGCCCGCGGCGCCGATGTCGGGGATCGGGTGGCCGATGCCGGCGCAGCCCGAGCCGTACTCGAGCGTGAACGCCGCGCCGGCGGCGCCGAACGCGAGCACCCACGGCTCGCTGCCCTGCACGCCGTCGTCGGCGGCGAAGAACACCCGCGAGCCGACCGCGAGCATGTCGCCGAGTTCGACCGCGCCGGCGCCGCCCTGGCCGAAGTTCGACACCCGCACCGTGCCGCCCTGGGTGCCGTCGCTGACCCAGAGCTGCAGGCCGCGCGACAGATCGTTCGCCGCGAACATCAGCAGCGCGCCGCCGAGGATCGGCGTCAGCGAGTCGGCGTCGACGCCGTCGGCCGGACCGGGTGCGATGTCGCGCACCAGCGCTGCCGGCCCGAAGCCGTTCGAGAACCAGAGTTCGTCGCCGGTGGCGCCGTCGTCGCGCACGAAGAACACGCCGCCGGCGGCGCCGACGAGCTCGCCGTAGACCGTGTTGCCGGGGCCGGGGTTGCTGTCGTGCACCAGCCGCGTGCCGGCGGATGTGCCGTCGCTGTACCAGAGCTCGCGGCCGGTGCCCGGACCGCCGGCGGTGAAGTAGACGCCGTTGCCGGCGACGGTCAGGTACTCGGGGCCACTGCCTGCGGCGCCGGGCACGAGGTCGTGCACCATGACGGTGCCGGCGGCGCTGCCGTCGGTGACCCAGAGCTCGGCGCCGTGCACGCCGTCGTCGCAGCGGAACCAGATCCTGCTGCCGGCGGGCGTGAACCAGCGCGGGCTCGAGCCCAGCACGCCGGCGCGCAGGTCGAGCCGCACGGTGCCGGCGGCGGTGCCGTCGGTGAGCCAGACCTCTTCACCGGCGACGCCGTCGTTGGCGCGGAACATCGCGAAGCCGTTGGCAGCGACGAGGTCGTTGATCGCGCTCGACGACGGCCCCGGGTTGATGTCGGCGATCATCGTCGTACCCGCGATCGTGCCGTTCGAGCTCCAGAGCTCGCGGCCCGCGGCGGACATCGCGGTGAAGACCACGCGGGTGCCGATCGCGCCGATCTGTTCGGGCGCGGCGCCTTGGCCGCCGGGCACGTCGGTGAGCATCGCGGTGCCGGCGACACTACCGTCGGACTTCCAGAGCTCGCGGCCGTTGCTCGCGTCGTTGGCGGCGAAGAACGCGACGTCGCCGAGGGCGGTGAGGTACTGCGGCACCGAGCTGTTGATGCCCGGCAGCACGTCGGTCGAGAGCGTGCCCGCCGGCGTGCCGTCGGTGAGG
This sequence comes from Planctomycetota bacterium, assembly GCA_020425925.1. Taxonomy (GTDB): domain Bacteria; phylum Planctomycetota; class UBA1135; order UBA1135; family UBA2386; genus JAGQRA01. The sequence continues at coordinate 3,754 of JAGQRB010000916.1, read as the reverse complement.
CGCACCTCGGTGCCGACGTTGGTGTCGAGGGCGACGAAGGCGGCGCCGCTCGCGGTCGGGACGAACCGTTCGGGGTTGCTGCTGCCGACACCCGGCCGCAGGTCCTCGACGATGCCGCTCCAGGCCGGGCTGCCGTCGACGAAGAACAGCTCGCGGCCGGTGCCCTGATCGGTGCCGGTGCAGAGCACGCCCGGGCTCGCGCCGACCGGCTGGTACGGCAGCAGCGCTTCGGGGTTCGACGACGCGACGCCGAGGAAGTCGATCACGATCGTCGTGCCGGGCGCGGTGCCGTCGCTGCGGAACACCTCGCGGCCGACGCCGTCGGCGGTCGCCGCGAACCAGACCTCGCTGCCGACCGCGGCGAAGTCCGCCGGCGACGAGCTGCCGTTGCGGATGTCGGCGACCAGCACCGTGCCCGCGAACGAGCCGTCCGAGCGCCACGGCTCGTTGCCGTGCACGCCGTCGTTGGCCGCGAACCAGACCGTGTCGCCGACCGTCATCAGTTCGCCCGGACTCGAAGGTTGCGCGCCGGGGCGCACGTCGCGCACCAGCCGCGTGCCTGCCGGCGTGCCGTCGGTGGCCCAGAGCTCGCGGCCGACGGCGCCGTCGTCGGCGCTGAAGTAGGCGACCGTCTGGCCCGCGACGAGGTCGAGCGGATCGCAGCCGAGCGGCCCCGGTCGCAGATCGCCGAGGCCGATCGCGCCGGCGCCGGTGGTGAACCACAGCTCGGGGCCGACGACGCCGTCGTTGGCGCGGAACAGCAGGCCGTTGCCGAACGGCGTCAGCCGATCGGGCTGCGACGAGCTGGCGCCGGGCGCGAGGTCGGCGACCAGCTGCGTGCCGCCCGGAGTGCCGTCGGTGCGCCAGAGCTCGCGGCCGTGCGCCGGGCTCGCGGCGGTGAAGTAGACGAAGTTGCCGGCGGCGACGAGCTCCTGCGGCGCGTACGACGCGGCGCCGGGGGCGAGGTCGACCGCGAGCACGGTGCCGTTCGCGGTGCCGTCGGTGCGCCAGAGCTCGCGGCCGTGGCTGCCGTCGTCGGCGACGAACAGTACCTCGGCACCGAGCCGTGCGAGCTCGCGCACGTCGGAGCTCGCGCTCCCCGGCCGCACGTCGCGCACCAGCGCCGTGCCGCCCGGCGTGCCGTTCGAGCGCCAGAGCTCGCGCCCGAGGCCGTCGGCGAACGCCGCGAACAGCACGGTGCCACCGAGCGCTGCGAGATCGTCGGGGTCGCTGTGCTGCGCGCCGGCGCGGATGTCGAGCGTGACCTGGGTGCCGGCAGCGGTGCCGTCCGTGACCCAGAGCTCGCGGCCGTGCTGTCCGGTCGCCGCGAAGAAGACGCGACTGCCGGCGCGAACGAATCGGCCGATCCCGCTGCTGGCGGTCTGGTTGGTGTTCGCGGTCGTCTGCAGATTCTGGATCACCGATTGCGCCGGCAGCGCGCCGGCGGCGACGGCGGCGAGAACCGCGAGCGCGAGAGGGCGGGCCACGACGTGGACGACGGGGGCGATGTTCATGCCCATGGGGGCGACGCGCCGGTCGGCGAGCGGACACTTTTCGGGCGCGGCGGTGCGGTGGCACCGGAATTCACGCCGGGCGCCACCGTTCGCTTTTGACCGACCCGGCGGACCGGCCTATCGTCTGCCGCCCCCCGGGTGGCGGCCGGCCGCGCCGCGCGCCCCGAACGGGACCGCCGGAAGACCCCAAACAGAGCAACCTTGCGGAAGACGGTGCAGATCGGCAGCGACCTCGAGATCGGCGACGACCACTTCGTCGTCATGGCCGGGCCGTGCGCCGTCGAAACCGCCGACCAGCTCGGCACGGTGGCGCTGGCGGTGGCGGCGGCGGGGGCCTCGATGCTGCGCGGCGGCGCCTTCAAGCCGCGGACCTCGCCGCGCTCGTTCCAGGGGCTCGGGCGCGCCGGCCTCGAGCTGCTCGCCGAGGCGTCCCGCCGGACCGGCCTGCCGGTCGTGACCGAGGTCATGGATCCGCGCGACGTCGCGCTGGTCGCCGGGCACGCGGCGATGCTGCAGATCGGCAGCCGCAGCATGCAGAACTTCCCGCTGCTGCGCGAGGTCGGCAAGGCCGGCGTACCCGTGCTGCTGAAGCGCGGTGCCGCCGCGACGATCGAGGAGCTCGTGCTCGCCAGCGAATACGTGCGCGGCGAGGGCAACGACGCGGTCGTGCTGTGCGAACGCGGTGTGCGCTCGTTCGATCCGTCGACGCGCTACCTGCTCGACCTCGCGGCGGTGCCGCTGCTGCGCGAGCGCACCGACCTGCCGGTGATCGTCGACCCGAGCCACGGCACCGGCCGCAGCTCGCTGGTCGCACCGATGGCGAAGGCGGCGCTCGTCGCCGGCGCCGACGGTCTGCTGATCGACGTGCACGCGGCACCCGAGACCGCGCTCTGTGACGGCCAGCAGGCGCTGCGGCCGGCGGAATTCGCCGAGCTCATGGCCGAACTCCGCCGCCTCGTTCCACTCTGTCGGCGGCGGTGGTCGCGGCCTGCGGCGGCCGACCGACTGGCGCCAACTCCCCTCGACGACGAGGTCATCGCTCCGTGACTCACCGCGCTCGCAAACCGTACATCGCCGGCAACTGGAAGATGAACCTCGACCGCGCCCGGTCGCTCGATCTGATCAAGACGATCAAGGGTCGGCTCGGCGACGGCGGCGACCGCGAGGTCGCGTTCTTCGTGCCGTCGATCTACCTCGCCGACGTCTCGGCGGTGGCGCAGGGTTCACCGCTCGGCGTCGGCGGCCAGAACATCTGGTACGAGCCCGATGGCGCGTTCACCGGCGAGCTCGCGGCGCGCATGCTGCGCGAGGTCGGTGCCGATCGGGTGCTCGTCGGTCACAGCGAGCGCCGTCAGGTGTTCGGCGAGCCGAACGACTGGATGGGCCGCAAGGTGCGCGCCGCGCTCGATTCGGACCTGCTGCCGATCTACTGCATCGGCGAGACGCTCGACGAGCGCAAGGCCAACCGCACCGACCGCGTGCTCAAGAAGCAGCTCGAGGCCGGCTTCGAGCAGATCAAGCCGATCGACGCCCACCGCGTGACGATCGCCTACGAGCCGGTCTGGGCGATCGGCACCGGCGAGACCGCCACCATCCAGCAGGTCGACCAGGCCCACCGCACGATCCGCAAGTGGATGACCCAGCGCATCGGCGACGAGGGCGCCGGCAACGTCCGGATCCTCTACGGCGGCAGCGTCAAGCCCGCCAACGCCAAGGAGATCATGGCGGTCGACGACGTCGACGGTCTGCTCGTCGGCGGCGCCAGCCTGCAGGCCGACACGTTCCTGCCGATCATCGAATACGACCGCTGACGGGTCGAACGACCCGTCCGCGGACTTGCGGCGCCGCGTTCCCGGCCGCAAGATCCCCCGCAAGGTTTCCCCAATATGGCCATTCTCAACTACGTCGGCTGGGCGCTGTTCTTCGTCTCGGCGGTCCTGCTGATCATCATCGTGCTGCTGCAGGAGTCGAAGGGCGGTGGACTCGCCGAGGCGTTCGGCGGCACCGGTGCCGAGACGTTCGGCGTCAAGACCGGCGGCATCAACCGCTTCACGTTCCTGATCGCGGCCGCCGCATGCCGCACAGCATGACGGGCGTCGGTCTGGCCTCGGGGCCGACCGAAGTCGGCGACCTTCGCATCGAGGTGCGCACCGTGAACGGCCGCTCGTTGGTCCCGAAGCTGCGGCTGTCGAACGCCTGCGCCGGCTACGAGACCGCGATCGAGCAGGCGCTGCGCGACC